>CAZEDO010000004.1:0-70233 GCA_964511085.1 uncultured Lentimicrobiaceae bacterium | reverse complement strand
TATTAAGTTAATAAGACTTGTTGTTTTTTAAGAAGATGCAAATTTACGAAAAAAGGGGGTATGAAAATGGAAGGAGCTATTCTAATTATTGTTAAAATGGTGGTTAGTCAGTTGTCGGTAATCGAAATGGAGTCGATCCCTGCCGCTATCGTGAATATTGATACCAAACTATCAGAATTCATATAAAATTTGATAGTCAGGTGACGATAATTGGTCATGTAGTCTATTCCTGGCGCGGTGGCGGCGGGGATTTTTTTTGTAGATTAGCGGTTGGAAATGGCTTTGTTGTTTAGTGAAAGCAGAATTGGAAATTCTGCAGTGTTGAGAGCGGCATTACAAATGCCGCTCAGCGGGGGGATTTAATAAAAGCTATTGTTTTATGGTAGAAAATTTTTTATATATTTGCTAAACAATTAACAAACCAATAATGAAGCATTGATTATCATGTAGAAAGACCTCTTTTAATATCACATTAAACCGAATTCTGTTTGTTTATATCAATTAAGACAGGTACAATAAGATAGAATATTGGTCTTGCAAGAAAGATTTTCTTCTTGTAGTCGTTCTTTAACATACAAATAATATTGCGTTGCTAATATTTCTCTCATAGAAAACCGCCAATTTATCTATAAGAAAGGGGGAAATAGCTTAGTGAGCGCACCCAATGGGTGTGTTCCTTATGCTATTTTCAGTCCTTTCTGGTGCTTGGCGGTACCTCTATGAGCTGTAAGATGGCGGAGGTTCACGCCCTTTTTTAATTATTCCCGATCCTTCGTTAAATTTTCCATCGCATCAGTTTCAATACTATCAAAAAACAATGCCTCTTAGCAAGAAGGTCTATCGCGTTCTTTAATATAAGCTATGAGATTATTTAAATCATGTTTGAAGATAAGAATTAATTGATAATAGTTTGTATCTATGGTAACAATACATTCCTAAAATAAAATCTTGTGCTATGAAAGAACTCATTTTAGAAACGATTAAGATCATTCCAAACTTTATCTGGTTTGGTTTACTGTTTTTTTTGATATTACGGTATGATGATGAGATTCGTAAACTGATATCGAGAATTTCAAAAGTAAAACTACCTGGTGTCACAATAGAAATTATCAGGGACGAACTGATGAAAACCGAAAAAATTAAGATCGGAAGTCTTCCTACACGAGAGGAACAAGTTTCATTAATAAAAAGAGTAGAATTCGTAAAATCCAATCTAGTGGTTTTAAAGGTCCTTTGGATTGATAATAGACCATCTAATAATATAAGCGAATCAAGAATTCTTGAAGAGATAGGATTAAAAGTCACATTTGTTCCTTCTTCAGAAGAGGCTTTAAACTTCATACAAGCAAACAATTTTGACCTTATTATTTCAGATATTACCAGAAATGATGTTGAACTCGAGGGAATTTCATTTTTAAAGACTTTGGTAGAATATCATCATAATAATATTCCAACAATATTTTACACAAGTTTTGATAAAAGTGACAAAAAGAACGGTGTTCCTCCATACGCATTTGCTATTACTTCCAAGCCAATTGAATTGATACATTATTGTTTGGATATCATGGAGAGAAATGCCAAATGTCAATAATCAATTATTTGATTTTTCTTAACAATTTTGAACTATGAAAAAACAAAAACTACTATTTGGATTAATTTTCATTTTATGCTTGCATAGCTGCAACAGTAGTGAAAGAGAAAAAGAAAATGCATTAAGTAAAATAGCTGGAAATTGGAGTTATGGTTCCAGTACTGTAATAAAATTTGCACGACAAGACACAGTAGGATTGGGGATTTTATCTTCATCACTTCATGACTATGTTTCATCAACATCCATTGAGTATCCTACCGGAAGTGTTCTTTTTAAATCTATTAAAATGTTCTCAGACTCATCTTTTGTGGCTAAAGGACTATTTATTAAACCAATATTCAGGACTGAAGATGTTCAAAAATACGGATGGACTGGTTATAAATGGGGCTATTATTATGAGGAAGAGCAAATCTTTGACCACTTTGAAAATACTTACGTTGATTATAGGTTAGAACTAAGATTAAATATTATAACGACTTTGGATGGAGTTGCAAATATCAATTGTGATTTACTCACGTGTATTCCATTTATCGAAGGGAAGAAATGGGAATTTGTAAGATGGATTTCTAAGGAAGATTTATTAAGATATGGAAATAAACAAATTGATGAAGCAAACAGATTAGTTGATTCTTGTGAACATGCAGATAGAAACGCAGAACAGAAGCAAATCGAAGAAGATTCTATTAAAAGAGCAAAGAGAGCACAAGAATTATTGAATTAACTATATCATCACTAAAGACCAATATTATGAAAAAAATACTTCTCTATTTCTGTTTCGCAATAATACAGAATTATGTATTTGCTGGACTCCAACCAGGCGATGAACATTGGAAACAATATACTCAGATTAAGGGTGTCTATGTCACATCATGTTCCAATAATGGGATTGTTTATGCTTGTTATGAATTATCAAGAGGTTCAGGCCAATATATAATTTATAAAATCACGGAAAATGATGTTATTGAGTTAACCCAGATCAAGATCGTTGGTGAATCGATGTATAGTGATCCTACAATAATCTCATGTATGACTTATTTCAATAATGAGTTGATTATAGCTGGTCATTTCTCAAGCATAAATGGCAATTATTCGCCTGGATGTTCAAGATGGGATGGTGAGTACTGGAAGAGTCTTGGTGTAGGGATAGTAGGATACGTAAAAGGATGTATTTCCTCAGACAAAGAAGTCTTTTTCTACGGAGATTTTTCAAAGGCTGGAGGGCAACCTGCCAATAGTTTTGTAAAATGGGACGGAAGCAAATGGACAGTTCTGAAGGATATCACTTGTGGAAAAGGGCAAATGGTGTTTTCCGAGAATTTTATTTATGTTGTTTCAGAATGTAAAGAATCAAAATCTCCAGGAATTGTTCGCTATTCAATCATAGAAAATCGTTGGGAAATAGTTTCTGCTTTTCAGAGTCCATCAATTGGGGCGCTTAAATTTCATAGAATCAGTTCATTACTCATCACAGGTAAAGCAATCTATGTTTCTGGATTTATTGGGGCAACAGATGGCATCTCTATTCTAAAATTTGAAAATGATAAATGGACGTTATTAGGAACTTTAAAAATAGGGGGAACATGGACAGTAAAATCAATGGCGTTCTATAATAATAACCTATATATTGCTGGAATTTTTACTGGAATTTCAGATGTGGTTCCATTCCTATATAATATTGCAAAATGGGATGGATCGAATTGGTCTGCCTTGGGAGGTGGATTATCAGGAAGTGGGGAAGCAATATTCCCTATCAATAACTCTTTGATTGTTCTTGGAGATTTTACAGCTGCTGGCGGAATTTCATCAAAATGTATCGCTGCCTGGAATGAATCTGTTACGATAGACAAACCTAATTCAAAATCTTTATTTGCAAGTGCAAAAGCAAAAGTAAATGCAGGGGATCTGACAAATGCATTGAAAGATATAACTCAGGCTATTAATCAGAATGGCAGAGACCCACAACTATATAATTTCCGCGGTTCAATTTATAATTCATTACTTTCAAACGAGTTAGACAACGATGGAACATCTTGGCGTGAATACCGTGATAAGGCAATAGCGGATTTTAATACAGCCGTTCTATTCAATCCAGAAATGGTCGAAGCATATATCAATAGAGGTTATATTGGATATTTATTTCAAAAAGCTTATGTCCGTGATGGTTGGAACAGTATGCAAAGCAATACAAATCCGGAGCAAGATTATATGATGGCTGTTCAAATAAACCCAGAAAATCCAGTTCCTTATTACTACTTGGGTTTGTATTATCTTACTAATCCTAACCCATCTGATAAAACAGTCTATTATTTTAAGGAAGCAATTAAATATTCAAAAGATCAGGACATTACCGACCTCTCTAACTATCAATTAGCTGCATATTATTTCAAGAAAAATTCATTTGAAAATGTCGTAACATATATTAATGAGTCACTAAAGGGTGGAACTGCAAAAAATTGGTATTGGGCTAGAAGGTACAGGGGTTTATCAAAATTTAATTTGAATGATTTAGATGGTGCGTTGATAGATTTTAATGAAATCTTGACTAAATTTCCAAATGATAAAGCAGTTGCTGATCTTTATCGATATCGAGCTAAGATACTATTTAAAAAATCGGGTAATTTCAAAGATGCATGTCCAGATATGAAAAAAGCAAGTGACCTTGGCGATTATGATGCTAAGAAGTTTATGGAAGAAGTGTGTAATTAATCCTTTTGTAGATCGGAATTTGCATTTCCTATCTGAACAATACAGAATTACCCAGCTAAGCATAGTGAGCAATTTGTAACAAACCTAAAACGAAGGAATATGACTAAGACAAAACAAAAACTTGCAGTAATAGTACTAGGCCAAGCAGCTTCAGGTAAATCAAGAACTTGGTTTGATCTTTTTGGCAAAAGAATTAATTCTGGTTATAAATCTCTTGTCCTGAATTCTAAAACATTCGATGTTTATTTGAAAAATACATCATTCGAGGAAACAGGGCAAGAAATAGATTTACATGTGTTTGTCAAAAACACCTCATTTGAAGAATCCCAAGATGAAATTGAAAATTATTTCGATGAAAATAGTCTACCGAATATAATATTCTGTTCAGTGCAGTATAAAGAACATGGAATAAAAACAATAAATTGGTTTAAAGATAATGGCTACTATTTGTATATTCAATGGCTCAATCCAGGTTACACTCATAAAAAACAATACGATGATTTTAGAGGATTCAAGAAACTGTTTAGTAGTTATGGAGTTTTCAAAAAGGTATCTGGAAAGGAGAAAATAAATCGAATAAATGATATAAGAATGTTTCTGATTGACTTTTTTAAATAATTGTTTTTAAATCACTACCGGTTTGGCGAAGGCTGCTCCACAGGTTAGTCTCGGGCTCTTGCCTGAGTCTGTCTATCCTTCAGGCTTTGCCTGTTTCTTAATGCCATAAAAACCAACACCTCCACAGCACCAAGGATTTTACATATCTATTCAACCCATTCGGGCATGAATGCTCATTTTTCTTTGATGTTTTTACATGAATTCTGACATCAAACCAGCAAAATTCATATGAATTTTGATATCAAACTATCAGAATTTATACAAATATTGGTAGTCAGGTGCAATAATGGCTATTATAGATGATTCCCGATACAGCTCATCGTCAGGGATTTTGCATAACAATTCAACCCCTTCGGGGCTGCATGATCTCACCTTTCATTTCCCGTGGGTTTCGCCCACGGTTATTCAGGTTAAACCCCTGCCTGCGGCTGGCAGGCTTTCAGGGTTAATAGAATAGCTGATCCGGAAGAATTAAACTTAATAACCTCTTATGTGAATTTTCTATTGTGCCCTATGTGCCTATTGTGGTATTTTCAGATATTCCGCAATCAAGTAGCCTTCACCAATTTCCCGAACACTTCAAACTCCTGTTTCCATTTTTCACGTTTTGCAGCTCCACGCTTACCATATTTGGAATCAAGGAGTTCATCTAATGTGGTGATGTCCTTATTTGCTGCCTTTTTTACCCGCTGCCTCATAGCTTATCAGAGTTTGATTGAAAATTCCAGATGCCCACCAAGGCCAAGTTCAACAATTTTTTGAAGTGTCGAAATGCGGACTTCCTTGATGTTATTCTCGATTTTAGAGATGTAGCCTTTGTTTGTTCCGCATTTTTCGGCAAGTTCTTCCTGTGTCATTCCTTTTTCAAGCCTTGCCTGCTGAAGTAGAAAGCCCAGTTTGAATGCATCATAGCCTTTTTCAAACTTTTCCCGTTTAACAGTGCCTACTACACCGTATTGTTCGTCCACAAACTGGTCGAGGGATTTCAGATTATCGTTCTTTTTCATATTCCCGTTTTATTTTAAGTGCTTTTTCAATTTCGGACTTTGGGGTCTTTTGCCCCTTCTTTTGAAAACCGTTTACTAAAACAATCAGTTTTCCTTCATCAAAGAAGCAGAAAATCCGAAAGATGTTATTTCCGGATTGAACCCTTATTTCATATAGCCCGTCAGTGCCTTCAATGTGTTTTAGATAATCTTCCGGCACCAATTGAATTGTTTCAATGAGTTTGAGTGTCCAGACGATTTTGTCCTTTACTTTCTGCGTCTGCCGATAGTAGAAGTCAGTAAAGTAGTTCTGGTACAAAAACACTGTTCTTTTCTTCTCAATGCTCATAGCTTGCAAAGATAGTTGAAGTTGTCCGAATGTGCAACTAATTTCTGTGTCAGGCAGAAATATGCCAAATATTTAAGGTTTTATTTCTGAGAGAAGCTTGAGGTTAAAAAAATACTTAGATATAGTAATAACGAAATCGTGGAACTAGCAGAGATCATATATATTATATCAGCGCAAATCAGCGATATTAAAATCTGCGTCATCTGCGTGCCATTAATTTGGCTTTTTTCGGATTACACCTACACCAATTTCCCCTTAATAAAGCTCCCCGTAACCGAATCCTTACACTTCACCATATCTTCGGGGGTGCCGGCAAAAACGAGGTTGCCGCCTTTTTCGCCGCCATCAGGGCCCAGGTCGATCACCCAATCGGCGCATTTGATTACATCGGGGTTATGCTCGATTACGATGAGGGAATGGCCTTTGGCCAACAGTTCTGTGAAGGCGGTGAGCAGTTTGTTGATGTCGTGAAAGTGAAGCCCCGTGGTGGGTTCGTCAAAAATGAACAGGGTAGGGGTGTCGGCAATTCCCTTGGAGAGGAAGAAAGCGAGTTTGATGCGTTGTGCCTCGCCGCCGCTGAGCGTGTCGGACGATTGCCCCAGTTGCAGGTAGCCAAGCCCAACATCGGCAAGGGGTTTGAGTTTCGAAATAATTTTCGCACCCGAATATTTATCGCCTTTTGCGGTTTCGAAAAACTCAATGGCTTCGTCAACCGTGAGGCTGAGGATATCGGCGATATTAAGTCCGTTGAAGCGGATATCGAGAATCTCATCCTTAAAACGCTTTCCGTGGCAGCTATCGCAGGTGAGGTGGATATCGGCCATAAACTGCATTTCGATGGTTACGGTGCCATCGCCTTCGCATTCCTCGCAGCGCCCGCCTTCGATATTGAAGGAGAAATAACCCGGTTTATAACCGCGTGTTTTTGATAAAGCCTGTTCGGAAAAAAGGTTACGGATATCGTCGAAAGCCTTTACATAGGTGGCTGGATTGGATCGGGTGGAGCGGCCTATGGGGTTCTGGTCGATAAGCTCCACTGTGCCGATGCGTTGGTAATCGCCGGTAAGTTTGTCGTATTTGCCAGAGTGATCGGTATAACCACCATATAAGCGTTTGAGCGCAGGGTATAGGATTTGCTTGACCAAAGATGTCTTGCCAGAACCGCTCACACCTGTGACGACTGTAAGGGTATTAAGTGGGAAATTTACTGTTATGTTGTGCAGGTTGTTCTCACGGGCGCCCGAAACGGTTATAAAATCTTTCCATATCCGGCGATGGGCGGGCAGGGCTATCGACATACGGCCATTAATATAAGCAGCAGTAAGGCTGGTCTTATCCAGCTCCAGTTCGTCGAAGTTTCCCTGGAATACGAGTTCGCCGCCATGGCTGCCTGCCATCGGGCCGATATCAATTACCTGGTCGGCGGCGCGGATAATTTCTTCGTCGTGTTCAACAACGATAACAGTGTTGCCAAGATCGCGCAATTGTTTCAGGACTTTGATGAGCCGCTGCGTATCGCGGGGATGAAGGCCAATGCTGGGTTCGTCCAAAATATACATTGATCCTACGAGGCTGCTCCCGAGTGAAGTGGCAAGGTTTATACGTTGGGATTCACCGCCGGAAAGTGTATTTGAGAGGCGGTTGAGTGTGAGGTACCCCAGTCCTACATCACAGAGAAACTGCACGCGGTTGCCAATCTCTATCATCAGGCGGGATGCAATCTGGATATCGTGTTCGGAAAGCTTCAATGATCTGAAGAATGCCAAAACACCGGAGATTGGCATTACCACCAATTCGGAAATTGATTTGCCCCCAACTTTCACATAACCGGCATCTTTACGAAGCCTCGTGCCACGGCAATCAGGGCACAGCGTTTTTCCACGGTAGCGTGATAGCATCACGCGGTATTGAATTTTATGGTACTGGCTTTCAATGTATTGAAAAAATTCATTGAGACCTTCAAAATATTTGTTGCCTTTCCAGAGAAGGGCGCGTTCATCCTCCGAGAGCTCGAAAAATGGCCGGTGGATGGGGAAATCGAATTTGTAAGCGTGCATTACAAGTTTGTTCTTCCATTCACTCATTTTTTCGCCACGCCAGCAAGCAACCGCATCCTGATATATTGAAAGGCTTTTGTCGGGAACCACAAGTTCTTCATCAATCCCGATAACATTTCCAAATCCTTCGCAGGTTTTGCAAGCCCCGAAAGGGTTATTGAAACTGAAAAGGTTTACAGAGGGTTCTTCAAATGATATCCCGTCGCGCTCGAAACGGTTTGAGAATTTAACATGTTCATGAACCTGATCGTCTAAAAATTCAAGCATACAGGTTCCTTCGCCTTCGTAAAATGCAGTCTGGACAGAATCGGCAATACGTGCCTGAAGTTCATAATCGGCATGTTGAATAAGCAAGCGGTCGATCAGTATAAAATAGTCTGACTTTGGTTTAAGAAGCTTCTCATTTTTCAGTACTTCGTCAATCCGGAATGTTTCTCCGGAAATAAGCATCCTCGTAAAGCCCTGCTGAAGGGCAATGGTAAGCTGATCCTTAAGTGACCGGCCTGACTTGGCTATTACCGGTGCGGAAATAACCACACGCATCCCATCGGGTTTTTGCATGATTGCTTCAACAACATCAGTAACACTATGCCTTTTGACATGCTTGCCGGAAATTGGGGAGTAAGTAACTCCGATTCGGGCAAAAAGAAGTTTAAGGTATTCGTAAATTTCAGTAGATGTACCAACAGTTGACCTCGGGTTTCGTGTATTCACCTTTTGCTCGATAGCTACTGCAGGTGAGATACCTTTAATATAATCCACTTCAGGTTTGCTCATACGGCCAAGAAACTGCCGTGCGTAAGAACTCAGGCTTTCTACATAGCGGCGCTGGCCTTCTGCATACAAAGTGTCAAAGGCAAGGGAGGATTTCCCTGAGCCTGATAAGCCAGTAATTACAACGAGTTTGTTGCGTGGAATTGCAACAGTAAGATTTTTGAGATTGTTGACCCTTGCACCTTTGATAATGATATATTTGTGAGGGTCGAGTTGTTCGGCATTGATAATTTCCATAGTTTTATAGCACTCCCGGGTCAAAAATATAAATAATTATCGCCGGGGACTTGTTTTTTATGAATTATTAGTATTACATTTGCACTGTTAGTTAAATAAACTAACAAAACTATACAAACAAAAAACAGTTTTTCACGCTTTTAAAGCATTATAGGAGGGCCATTATCGATAAATATCTACGCTAACAGTAACTAACCCAAAGGAGGCAACATGAATGCTCCATTCGTTAGCGATCAGGAACTGATCAGCGAATATTTATCTGGTAACCACGGCAGTCTGGAAAAACTGGTTCATCGTCACAAGACTAAGATCTTTTCTTATATCCTGATGGTTGTTAAAGATAAGCAACTGGCAGACGATATCTTCCAGGATACATTTATCAAAGTGATTAACACCTTGCGTTCCGGTACTTACAAGGAGGAAGGGAAGTTTATTCAATGGGCGATGCGGATCGCGCATAATCTTATCATCGATTTCTTCCGTAAGGCAAAGCGGTTGCCGATGGTAGATAAAGGTGGTGAAGATTTCGACATTTTCGATACTATCCGAATTGTTGACGAATCTATAGAGGACAGGATGATCAGCGAGCAAATTCAAACCGATGTGCGCAACCTGATTGAACTCCTGCCACGTGAGCAACGTGAAGTACTGGTGATGCGCCATTATTCCGACCTCAGTTTTAAAGAGATTGCCGAGCAAACAGATGTTAGCATTAATACAGCTCTTGGGAGAATGCGTTATGCGCTGATCAATCTACGTAAAATGATAGAAGAAAAAGAAATTACACTCACTGCATAAAAAAATCTTTGACCTGATATAATACGAGGCTGCTTTTTAGCGTTAGCATATAGAAATCTATTACTAACGAACCAGTAGCTAATGGCAAAATCTCTTACTCTCAAAGACTTATCATTTTACGATCGCGAAATTGAACAGGTTAATCATCAGCTATTTGATGAAATACCGGAAACTTCACCTGATCCATTGATAATAAATCACATCCTGGCATATGCACATGCACTTTATGTGGTTAATACCAAGTACATAGGGCCTGTTTCTATCCTGATTAATTAAGCAACCAAGTCTTCGGAAGGGTTTGGCGGTATTCCGCCAAACCCTTTTGCTTTTATATCAGATTATGGCAGAGTTTTCTATACTGGCCAGTTTCCTCCGGATGAAAGCGTTAAATTTGCTTAAAAATTAACTATGATCTCCAAAAAAGAACGCTTTCGTCTTTTTATTGAATACTTCCTTGAGAATATGCCTGTAGCCGAAACCGAACTTCATTATAAGGATCCTTATCAATTGCTTGTTGCAACGATCCTATCAGCGCAGTGCACAGATAAACGGGTGAATATGATCACTCCGGGATTTTTCGAATCTTTTCCGGACGCTGGTTCGCTTGCGAAGGCTGAATTAGCAGACGTGTACGAGAAGATTAAAAGTTGTTCCTATCCTAATAATAAAGCTAAAAATCTGGTAGGAATGGCCGAAGGACTGATCAGCCGGTTTGGTGGCATCGTTCCTTCTGATATTGAAGAATTACAACTTCTTCCGGGTGTGGGACGTAAGACAGCAAATGTGATTGCTTCAGTGGTTTATAATAAACCTGCCATGGCGGTAGATACGCATGTTTTTAGGGTAGCTGCGCGGATTGGGTTAACTATTGGTTCTAAAACTCCGTTTGACACAGAAAAGCAGCTAATAAAGCACATTCCCGAAAACCTTATCCCGCTAGCGCATCATTGGCTTATTCTTCATGGCCGTTATGTTTGTAAGGCACGAAAACCAAAGTGCGAGGAATGTGGATTGAGGTCATTCTGTAAATATTATTCAGAAGCTAAAAAGTCAATTGTCCGGAAGAGTTTCACGCAAAGACGCAAAAGCGCAAAGAAAGAATAATGAGTTATTTTATAATGCTCTTTCTGAACTTTAATAAAGTAATTTTGTTTCAGGAATAGAAGAAATCATTTAACAATTAAGAATATGGCTAAACTAAATGTAGGTGCTAAAGCGCCTCAAATTTCTGATATAGATCAGCAAGGGAATACATTTGACCTGTCAGCTCAGCATGGAAGCAAGGTTGTAATCTATTTCTATCCTAAAGATGATACTCCCGGCTGCACTGCTGAAGCATGCAATCTCAGAGATAATTATTCCAAGCTTCTTGCAAAAGGTTATAAAGTCGTTGGAGTAAGCCCTGATGACCTTAAATCACACATGAAATTCGCAGATAAATACGAACTGCCATTTCCCCTTTTACCTGATCCGGAAAAGATTATTATTAATGCCTATGGAGTGTGGGGGCCTAAAAAATTCATGGGAAAATCTTATGAAGGTGTTCTCCGGACAACCTTCATTGTTGACGAAGAAGGAAATATTGAGGGTATTATCGAAAAAGTAGAAACCAAAAATCATACAGAACAGATTTTAGCTAAAAAGTACTAAGTATTTTTACAGAGTAGCTTTCTAAGGAGAAATTAATGAAATGCTGTATTAATAATTTTTCACAGTAATAAATTTCCGGGAATTACCTTTCCGGTTTTTTATTTACCTAACTTTGCTAAAGTTAGAAACTAACCGTATCCACTTCTAAAATATAGTAAAAAGCATATGAGCAAAGAAGCACAGAATCCCAACGTTGAAAAGTTAAAAGCCTTACAACTTACATTGGATAAGTTAGAAAAGACCTATGGTAAAGGTACCGTAATGAAATTGGGCGATTCTCCGATAGAAGATATGGCAACTATTTCTACCGGATCAATTGGGCTTGATGTTGCTCTTGGAGTTGGTGGACTTCCAAAAGGAAGAGTCGTTGAAATTTTCGGGCCGGAATCCTCAGGTAAGACAACACTTGCAATACATGCCATTGCCGAGTCTCAGAAAAATGGTGGTATAGCTGCTTTTATTGATGCAGAGCATGCCTTTGATCGTTTTTATGCCCAGAAACTTGGTGTTAATATTGATGATTTACTTGTATCACAACCGGATAACGGCGAACAGGCTTTGGAAATAGCGGATAACCTCATCCGCTCGGGAGCCATCGATATTATTGTGATCGACTCCGTAGCCGCGCTTACTCCCAAAAGCGAAATTGAAGGTGAAATGGGTGATTCGAAAGTTGGTTTGCAGGCCCGGCTGATGTCGCAGGCATTGCGTAAATTAACTGCAAATATCAGCAGAACGGGTTGTTGTTGTATTTTTATTAATCAGCTTCGCGAAAAAATCGGTGTAATGTTCGGTAACCCCGAAACTACAACGGGTGGTCATGCGCTTAAATTCTATGCTTCTATTCGTTTGGATATTCGCAGGACAAGCCAGATTAAGGATGGAGACAATGCGGTGGGTAACCGTGTAAGGGTTAAAGTAGTGAAGAACAAAGTGGCACCACCGTTCCGTATGGCCGAGTTTGACCTGATGTTTGGTGAAGGAATCTCCAAACTGGGGGAAATAATTGATATTGGAGTGGACAATAACATTATCAAAAAGAGTGGTTCATGGTTTAGCTATGGCGAAACAAAACTTGGACAGGGGCGCGATTCACTCAAAAAACTACTTGCTGATAATCCTGATTTATGCGAAGAACTTGAAGGTAAAGTCCGCGAAGCACTAATAGCAAAAAGCTAAAATTATAATAATCTGAAAATAAATATACTCCTCTCTTTTATTAATAAAGAGGGGAGTTTTATTATAAAATTATAAGTTAAGGTCACGTCAGATGAAAAAGGTTATTTCCTCCGTTTCTATTATTATATCGCTTGTAGTTGTTTCAATTTCTATAACCGGATGCAAAAACCATTCAGAAAAAATAATTACTTCCGATCTGGAAAATGATCTGGCAAAGCAATTAACTGAAATCAATAAAAAAATAGCAGACGATAGTAAGAATGCTGCTTTATACAACCAGCGGGCAGAATTATATATCAAATCTGAAAAGCTCAACAATGCACTTTCCGATGTAAATAAAGCAATTACACTTGATGCCAGATTACCGATAAACTATTTAACATTATCGGATATCTATCTTTTGCAGGGTAAGCCTGGCAAAGCTTTGGAAGCTATTCACAAATCTATTTCTATTGACAATAAATACACCGAAGCTTATGTGAGATTGGCAAAATTGTACCTGGTAATGAAAGATTATGAAAAGACCGGTGAGAATATTAATAAGGTCCTTAATCTTGACCCAAACAATGCAAAAGCCTATTTCCTGAGAGGATTTGCCCTGGAAGAAAATGGCGATACGATTAAAGCTGTTGAGAGTTTCCAGAAAGCAGTAGCACTTGACCCACAATACTTTGAAGCATATATTGAACTTGGCTCGCTGTATGCTTTGAAGAAAAGCTCACTGGCAGCAGGATATTTCAATAGTGCTTTAAATATTAAGCCAACGAATAAAGAGACGCTATATATGCTTGGAATGTTTTACCAGGAAAACAATCAACCTGATCAGTCACTGGCAATTTATAAACGGATGATCAACCTGGATTCTGCAAATAAGCTCCCTTATTACAATTCCGGATATGTTAACCTGGTGTACCTTAATAAGTTCAAAGAAGGTGCTGAGTTTTTTACCAAAGCAATAAAAATTGACCCAAAATATTTAGAAGCATACTTCAACAGGGGATACTGTTATGAACTGGCTGGAGATGCTGCCAAAGCACACCTTGATTATGAAAAGGCTCTTAAAATAACCCCCAATTATCCTAATGCGATTGAAGGGTTGAACAGGTTGGATAAATTATCGAAATAGATCTGTTCCTATCTGAGATTGGCTTTCCCTAGTTATAAAACTCGAAAGTTTTGATTGATAGTGAAATCCGTTAATATCTAAAGTTTGTTTTTTCGTGCGACTTCAATCTGCCTTTTAATTTGGTCAGCTCACAACCTGAACAACTAGATTCGCAACCTCCGCAACTCTTTGATTTTTCCAATTTATTGAAAAATATTTTATAAGCGATATAGCCCAAAGTTCCTGCCAGGATTATATATGTGATGATTTCTTGTATCATGCTGAAAAGATTATTTTGCTTATGTAAAGTGAATGTCAAACGGTGGAAAACCAATTAAAACAGCAAGGTATCCGCAGTAAACAGCAAATCCTAAAAATAGAAGTGCCCATATTACTGCCGGTAAATAAGTGGATTTCTGCAAATTTGCTGCATCACCGGCTTTTGCTGATTGTGTTACACTCAAAACCAGTAAGTATAAAGGGGCAATTAAAGAATCGGAAAGAATGATCAGCGCGTAAAAAATGCTTAACGATTTAATAACTAATTGATTATCAAAGTAAATTACCATGAAATTAAGAACACAAAAAGAGCCTGCCCATACCAATCCATAACCATTCCGGATGAACAAAATCATTCCGGAAATAGCAATAGAAACCAGTATGAAAATTACGAGAAGGTTATTTCCGGAGTTAACCAGATAAATCATAAGTAATGCAGTGGCAGAAGAAACAGGATAGCCGGCTAAGGCAACCAGAATCTGGCTGAATCTATTCGGCGATTTTGTGAGCGTACTCCCCGAAGTATCGGCAAACAGATTTATTGAAATAACTTTCCCACTTGTAAATACAGCCATCAAGGCATGAGCTGTTTCGTGGATCATTGTATCCACTACCCTGAAATATATTCCAATAACAGGGATCCTCGTAACAATCAATGTAAATAACAGAATCAGGTAAAACAGATTCGGGGGTTTTTGCAGCAGGTTTTCAAATTGTATCATTGTAAAATTTTTCAGAAAAATAAACTTCCTGTCTGGAAAACTAATAGCGAAGCAAGATATGCCAATCCGGTAGTATAAACAACTACAAATACCGCCCATTTAGTATGGCCAGATTCCTTTCGGATGGCGGCTACCACTCCGATGCAGGGAAAGTAAATCAGGATGAACAGCATAAAACTGAATGCTACCAATGGGTTAAAAACTTTTTTGCCTTGCTGCCGGCCACTGGAAATCGTTTGTTGCTGCAATTTACTGATCAAGGAACCGGATGCTTTTCCATCAGCATGGTAGAGCACTCCAAGTGTGCCCACAACAACTTCTTTTGCAGCAACACCGGAGAGTAATGCAACGCTCATTTTCCAATCAAAACCAAGAGGGCGCATTGCAGGTTCTATAAAAGAGCCGATCATCCCAATGTATGAATTTTGCTGCTGAATGGCATGCTGCTGTTGATATAGATCGTCAATGGCTTGTTTATTCGTTGCATCAAGTGATTGAATTAGTTGCCGGTTATTCTTTGTGATATGAACTTCCTTTGCAGCTTGGCTTTGCAAGCTGGCAATTTTAGCATCTATAGCAGCTGTTTTATCAGAAGTATGTGGAAAATAGCCAAGTGCCCAAATCACGATAGAAGCGATGAGGATGATGCCGGCAATCTTGCGAAGATACTGCTGTGCCCTGTACCACATATGTTTCAGAACGCTTCTGGCTGTGGGTACACGATAGGGTGGGAGTTCCATTACAAAAGGAACTTCAGCGGCTTTGAATAAGGTTTTTTGAAATAATAATGAAGATAAAATAGCCAGTAAAACCCCGATAGCATACATGGAAAACAAAATTGTCCCCTGGTAGCTACTGAAGAAAGCAGTAATAAATAAGATATATACCGGCAGACGGGCACTGCAGGACATGAATGGGTTAATAAGCATTGTAATAAGCCTGTCCCGCCGGCTTTCAATTATCCTGGTTGATAAAATTGCCGGCACATTACAACCAAATCCCATGAGTAATGGAATAAATGATTTGCCATGCAGCCCGATTTTATGCATTGCTTTATCCATAATAAACACAGCCCTGGCAAGGTATCCGGTATCCTCCATCAGTGAAATGAAAAGATAGAGCAGTACTATATTCGGAAGAAATGTTAGTACACCGCCTACGCCTGCTATTATCCCCTGGATAAGCAAATCCTTCAGCATGCCTTCGGCCATATAGGTTTGCAGATAATCAGAGCTCCAGCCAACTAAGAGGGAAATCCAGTTCATCGGGTATTGGCCAATTTTGAATGTGCCATAAAAAGTTAGCCACATCAGGAAGATAAAGATGGGAATGCCCCATACTTTATGGGTGATAAATATATCTATGATTTCACTTTTCTTCCTGCGGATATGCTCGTTTGGAGTCATGGTTTCGGCAAGAGCACCGGAAATGTAGCCATATTTTGCGTCCGTGATTAATGTTTCGCAATCGTCATTTCCTTCGGCTTCTATCCGCTGGGTTTCGCGTGCACACACACTTCTTACTTCAATGCTGTTCGCACATTGTGATATTTGATTAAAAGCAACCTTGTCTTTCTCTAAAAGTTTGATGGAGAGATATCTGGACGATACCACATCAAGCAGAGGTAGATTAGCTTCTATGCGAAGTTTTTCCTGAATGGCTTTAATCCCCTTTTCAATGCTTAAACCGTAATTTATATGAACATGGCGTGATGTAGTTTCTCGGTCCTCATGCACTTCTATAATTTTGCGGAGCAACTCAGGAATACCTTTTCCTTTTGAACCGACTGTAGGAACAAATGGAGTTCCCAGCATTTGCCCAAGGTGTTGATGATCCAACGTATCGCCGCTTTTTTGCAATTCATCGTACATGTTCAATGCCACCACAACTTTAATATCCATATCAATTAGCTGGGTAGTAAGGTAGAGATTGCGTTCAAGGTTGCTGGCGTCAATAACATTCACTACTACATCAGGATAGTTATCGAAAATAAAGCCACGCACAAAAAGTTCCTCTGGTGTGTAGGCAGTAATGGAATAGGTACCGGGGAGATCTGTTACATTAAAGAGATAATCGTCCAGTCTGAAATGGGCTTCTTTGGCGTCGATTGTTACCCCGCTGTAATTACCAACACGCTCCTGCGAACCGGATGCGTGATTGAAAATTGTTGTTTTGCCGGAGTTTGGATTGCCAACCAGCGCAACTGAAATAATTTTTGTTTTGTGTATAGCTTCAGTATAAACTTCGTCAGAAGTAAATGTACCACTGTAGTTTACATTGCGGGCTAATGTATTTTCAAGGTCAGTACCCACCTCTATAAGCCTGGCTTCACTATTTCGCAGCGAAACATTATAGCCCAGGATATTGTATTCGACAGGATCTCTTAACGGAGCTTTTTTAACGACAGTAACTTCTTTGCCTATAACAAACCCCATTTCAATGATTCGCTTGCGGAAAGCGCCACGCCCTTTAACCTTCGTTATTACTGCCTTTTCACCAAGATTGAGATCAAACAGGTTCAATGGGTCAACTATTTAGAATCGTTATGAATAATTGCAAATGTACCCTTTTTCAGGAGAATGCGATGTTAGAAAGAAAATATATTGAGTTGATCAGAAAACGTTATCGTTCTCCTTAATAGTAGGATAATTAAGGAAATGCAAAGCATTCAGCATATTAACAATACGAATCCCCCAATGATTCGTGAATAACCGACGGCATTCGGCCACTGCATTCTCTTTGGCTGCAAGGGAGTTCCTTTGGTAAAGGATAACGAAATCCTTCAGATCCTGGTAAATATCTGCAAAATGTTCTGCCAGGCTTCCTTTAATCATTTCAGGGCTTTTATCAAAGGTGTCATCTGCAAACCAGAATTCGTCAGTTGGCTGAAATTTCATTCTTAACGAATTAAAAATGATCTCCCATTTTTCTTCAAGCACAAATCTTTCGTTGGCTTCAGGATTCGCCGGATCAATAATAGGAAGAAGTGCGCCTTTAATATACAACAGCGGGCAAATCTTTTGAAAGAAGCCAAGCAAATCCTCTTTTGTATATTCATCGGCTTTTTCGACAAACAGGCAATACTCGTTTGCTACAGCCAGCATTTCGAGGACATTCCTGCTATATGCAGGTTCAGAAGGAATAGTATTCTCCATTAAAGTTAAGTAAGATTTGTGCAAATTTATCTAAATCTGCGTATATTTGGATTGATTTGATTTTATAATCTTATTTAGAGTTTCATGGATAATCTTGCATTTAAGAAGAAATTGCTGGAGCAGTGTATTCAGTTGAAGCTGGCAAATGCTGAAAATATTTCAGCAGCAATGGACGAAGCCCAGCAGAGCGCTAATGAATATGGTTCGCCAAAGGACCGTTATGACTCGTTTCGTGCCCAAATGTTAGCCAAACACGATATGTTTGCTCAGCAGCTTCAAACTGTGAAATCGGAATTGTTACTATTGCAGAGGATTGACGGAACAAGGTTTGTTGACATAGTTGGATTTGGGGCGCTGGTGTTTTTGGATGATCAGATTGTTTTTGTTTCAGTAGGTTTAGGCAAGGTCGAATTTGAAGGAAGCACCTGTTATGCAGTTTCGCTGAACGTACCACTCTGCAAAGCAATGAACGGATTAAAGAAGGGGGATAGCTTTGATTTCAGGGGAAAGAAAATGGAGATTCTTGACATTTGCTGATGTAGATGGGATTTAGGATAATACGTATTATTGTATCGAGGCTTTCGTAAATGAAATAAAAGAAACACCACGGAGACACGGAGAACACTGAGAAGCACAGAGATATTATAAAAATATAATTATTCGTGTTATTTCTGCTATGCCAATAATATTTCTGCCGGAATTTTTAACCCTTTGGGTTAGGAGGCAGGATTGGGCAAAGTTTCATTTCGTATGATTCAACTATCGTACAAAGGATATCTAACTCATCACCATTTGGACTGTTTTTTTTAGATCCCCATAACTTCTCAATTCGTTGAATAGCTTCATTGTAATCTTTTTCTGTTTTGATTGGTCTAATTTCCATGATCAGATCGTTTTAGCGTCAATATTATCACAAATCCTACCATTTACCAAGTATTGTTAGGATACGTTCATAAAAAAAGCCCTCTTTGAAAAGGGCTCATTTTTGAATTTTTGGGAAAGTCGGTAATCAGACTCTTTTTTCTTTGATCCTGGCTTTCTTGCCTTTAAGACCACGAAGATAAAAGATACGGGCACGGCGAACGGCTCCTCTTTTATTAAGTTCAATTTTATCAATAAAGGGTGATGCTATGGGGAAAATACGCTCAACCCCGGTAGTTCCGGAAACTTTGCGAACTGTAAATGTTTCAACAGCTCCATGACCCGAGCGCTGCAGAACAACTCCCTGAAATTGCTGGATACGTTCCTTCTCACCTTCCTTAATTTTGTAGTGAACTGTAACGGTATCACCTGCTTTAAACTTCGGGAAATCCTTCTTTTCAATGAACTGATCTTCCACGTATTCAATTAATTCCTTCTTACTCATTGCTTTAAGTATTTAATGTAGCGGGTTTTCAAAAACGAGTGCAAATATACGGTTATATTTTAATAACATCCAAAGATCCTTGAAAATAATGCAAACCGGGGGGCAAACCAGTTGATATGCCGGGAATGGGGGATAAAACCGTGCATTTTTCTCAAAAAATATTCCAAATTCCAAGAAAAAAATAAACTATGGTTTAATTTCTTCCGTTAATTTCTTAGGGAGTGATTAAGGATACGGCAGCAGCAGCGTTGTTATCCACAATGGCCATGTCGCCTCCGTCAACAAGGCCATCACCGTTGGCATCTTCAGCTAAATAGCCAATTGCAGCCACAGTCGATGAGTTTTCGATAGGTGCCATGTCGCCACCGTCAATTATACCATCCTGGTTTATGTCTCCACCAAAAATGCAATATATGCCATTGATAAGTTTTAAGTTATTGCCATAAGCCTTAGATGCTGCATCAGTAAAATCATAATAAACAATATCAGCATTTATAGAAATCGGAATGGCACTCCATGTCTCAATACTATTTCGGTGCTTAATAACAATATAATATGATCCGGTAAGTGTAGCAGGTAGTATTAACGTAATACTGCCATCCGTATTAAGATCAACTCCTGCTGACTCATAGGCAACGCTAAATGGAGCAGTTGCCTCTACTAGCTGTATCCTCAATGTATCAACAATAGTTCCAGGGAAATTATTAACAATAAAACCATTGATATCCGTATTTTGTGCCTGGTTCATCCAACCGGTAAAAGAGTTATAAAAGCCCTCCAGGAATGCTGTAATAGTAAGCGTTTGTGTTGTAAGCAAGGATTCATTCCAGGCTGCTATATGCGATGTCCCAGTGCCACCTGCAGCAGTGAATAAACCACCCACAATCAGGTCAGAACCATAAATGCAAAAAGTATGAGCGCCATATACATTAGCCGGATAAAAGAAACCACCATTCATTCCACTCCAGGATGAACCATCCCATTGAGCGATGCCATTGGTTGACACACCTCCAGACGAAGTAAAATAGCCACCTGCAATAAGCTTACCGTTGTAAACTGACAGGGCAAATACATACTGATAAAATGTACCTGCCATTCCGCTGCCAAGAGTGGACCAGGCAATTCCATTCCAGGAAGCAATATGATTTGCAGGTGAAGAACCAGCAGAAAGGAATAGTCCACCTGCAATCAAATTTCCATTGTATTCGCCCAGTGTATATACAATTCCACCTATCCCTGTATCCAAGGATGACCATGATGTCCCATTCCATTTTGCTATATGGTTTGCACTCATTCCGCCTGCTGTAGTAAAAAATCCACCAGCGTATAGTTCACCATTATAAACTGTCAATGTCATTACTTGTCCCTGGCTGCCACCCATTCCACTTCCCAATGCCTCCCATCCGCCGTTTACCCTTTTAGCAATGTAGTTCACCGGAGTATTGTCAGCTTCAACAAAATAACCGCCCGCATAAAGCTGATTTCCATACACTGCCAGTGAAGTCACAGTATTACCTACACCCCCTAACTCATCATTCCAGGAAGTACCATCCCATTGTGCTATAAAATTTACACCAATACCACCAGCACTCATAAATTCTCCGGCTGCAATAAGGTTACCATTGTAAACAGCAAGAGCATTCACTTTGCCGTCAACTCCCAATCCAAGAGGCGCCCAACTTGTGCCATCCCATTTAGCAATATGATTTGCGCTTAACCCTCCGGCTGAAGTAAATTTGCCTCCAACAATTAATTCCCCATTGTAAATGATTGATGCATATACCCAGTCATTCATGCCGCTACCCAAAGGAGACCAGGTTTGCGATAATACTTCTTGTGATATAAATGTTGATAAAATCAATATCGAAATCGTAAGGAGCATTCTGTTCTTGAAACTCACCAAAATGTTTGTACAATTTTTCATTGTTTGCTTTTAATCCGCTATTTTATTGATAATATTATTAGTTGTCGAATCGAACTTCCCTGGAAAAAATGCAAAGAATTTGACGTATTATCTTCCTAGATACCACATAATTATGTAGTAGAACAACAAGGTTCGCATATTGTTCAGTCATTCCTGCATTTTTATAAAATGACAAGATTTTCATTCAGGTTATTTCCATTGGTATTCGAAAATGTTACAGGAACTTTGAATACCTTGATTTCCGAACCTTCATGGTTTCTGCCAGGGTTTGAAATACTGGTTTGCCCAAAGCTGGTTATCTAAATAACTGGAATAAGCAAAATAAGTAACAGTCTCTTCAAGATTTTGGGTATCGGATTTGTCAATAAAAGTATAGTCGAGACGTTATGTACTGTTGATAGAACAAACTGAAATCATCATTTAGGAATCCATACCCCGATGCTTTTAATGAAATAATAGGAATAATCATTATGATATATATAGATGCAATATACTAAAGATTAGGCTAATTAGTACATTCTGACATAAATATTTTTACAGAATAGAGGAATGCCTTGCTTTAATTGTCATTGCAATCCCCGATATACTGATAATCCCTATTTTTGTTCAACCAAAATTCTGAACTATGGATTTGTCCTATATTATCAATCTGCTGGGAGAGGAAATAGAAGGCGATGTAAGCGCTGTGTCCCCACCACTTTATATGACAAGCAATTACCGGTATGCTTCGGTTGATTCCTTTCGCAAAGCTATTGCTGATGAAAGAGAGTCGCTTATCTATTCACGTGGGAATAACCAAACCATAAATCTGCTATGCCGGAAACTGGCTGCGTTGGAAGGAGCAGAGGATTGCCTCGTATTCGGAAGCGGCATGGCGGCAATTTCTGCAGCAATACTGTCGCAGGTTTCAAGTGGTGATCATATCATTTGTCAGCAACACCCTTACTCATGGACGAATACCATGCTGAATTCCAATATTCTTCCCCGTTTTAGAGTATCAGTGTCCATGGTGGATTGCACAGAACTTGAAAACATTCTTAATGCTATCAAACCTGAAACCAGGGTAATTTATCTCGAAAGCCCGAATTCATGGACTTTTGAATTACAGGATATCGAAGCAATTGCAATGATAGCTAAAGAGAGAGGAATCATCACAATTCTGGATAATAGCTTTTCATCACCACTCTTTCAGCAGCCGGTTAAAATGGGCATTGACCTTGTGGTTCATTCGGCTTCAAAGTACCTTGGTGGTCACAGTGACCTGGTCGGCGGGGTTTGTTGCGGATCCAAACAAATGATTGACAAAATTTTCCGCAACGAATTTATGACGTTTGGTGGAATAATGTCGCCATTTTCAGCATGGCTGTTCCTCCGAAGTTTGCGAACGCTGCACATAAGGATGAATCATATAAGCAGCAGCACCTTGAGCATCGTAAATTTTCTGGAAAAGCACCCGAAAATCAGCAAAGTATATTATCCATTTGCCGTAGGTAATCCGCAAAGAGTTCTTGCCGAAAAGCAGATGCTTAAAGGTTCGGGATTATTTTCGGTTGAAACAGTATCAAAGGATACTACAGCAATTGAAGCTTTTTGTAATAAACTGAAATACTTCTCTCTTGCTGTTTCCTGGGGTGGCCATGAATCACTTGTTATTCCGGCATTAATTTTTTCTGATGTACGGCAACCTGGTTTCCTACCGGATAATATGATCAGGTTCTCGATCGGGCTGGAGGAAACAGAAGTATTGCTGGCCGATATTGAGAATGCGCTAAAGGAATTGTAAGTGGTTTGTCTTAGAGCCAGTTTAAATATAAAAATAGAATGTTTATTTGAGCTAATTGCTCAATATTCTGTCAGGCTTCGCAATGTCACCCTGGGAAGCCTGTACTGAGCGAAGCCGAATTAGAGTCGAAGGGGAAGTCGAAGCTCATTAAAATAGTCTAATAATGTTTGTTATAGAGCTAAACAAGTGCATTTCGACTCCGCTCAATGTGACAGTAATACAAGTTTTGCCAATTGGAGATTATTATCATCAATTTTAAACAAACACTTAGAGACTGTTTAAATTTCTTTCAAAAGACAGTTGAACCCCTTTGGGGCTCTTGATTGATTATTATTTTTCACCTCCGGTTGCACCGGAGGTTATTGAAATTAAAGTCCTTCGGACTATTCTATCTCAAAAACCCTGAAAGGGTTTAATTTTAATAACCATGGGTGCAGCCCACGGAAAATGAAACAAGTACGAATATAGCCCTGAAAGGGTGTAACATCATAACAATCGAAATTAATAAATTTTAAACAGACACTTAGTGTCATCCTGGCATTTCTTTATTATATGGTTTTCGGAGAAGACTCAATGTTCATTTGTCATCAGGAAGCAATTCAGGCCGCTTTTCTCTTGTTATAAGAATAGCCTGATCCATTTGCCATTTACGGATTTCTTTTTCATTCCCGGATAATAGAATATCCGGCACTTTCCATCCCTTATAGTCTGAAGGCCGCGTATAAACCGGAGGCGAGACTAATCCATCCTGAAAAGAGTCGGATAAAGCTGATGTTTCATCATTCAATACGCCAGGGATGAGCCGTACTAAAGCATCAGTAAGCACGGCTGCTGCAAGTTCTCCACCGGAAAGAACGTAATTCCCAATGGATATTTCGCGCGTAATAAGGTGCTGCCGTATGCGTTGATCAATTCCTTTGTAATGCCCGCAAAGCAGAATAATATTCACACAGGAGGATAGCTTATTTGCCAAAGGCTGATCAAGCAAATCTCCGTCAGGACTTAAATAGATGATTTCATCATACGTGCGTTCCTGTTGCAGGGCCTTTATGCAGTCGTGAATTGGCTGGATCATCATCACCATGCCTGGTTCACCACCAAAGGCGTAATCATCCACATTTTTGTGTTTCCCGGCGGCAAAATCCCTGATATTGTGAAGTTGAATGTCAACGATGCCTTTCATTCCGGCACGTTTAATAATTGAATGACTGAAAGGACCTTCAAACATTTCAGGAAAGAGTGTGAGGATATCTATACGCATATTCTGGATTCTATCAGGCAAAAATAGACTGAAATAAAATATGAAACATCTAACCTGAGTAATTCATCTCGCAAAGACGCAAAGTTTTGAATTGGAACAGTTTAATTTAAAGAATACATTCTGTAAATACTTTTTGATTTATCAAAAAAAAATCAATCAATTACTTGTAGTTAGTGACTTTGAGGCTTTATTACTCACTTTGTTCGTGAGAATGCTTCGCTAAGTTCGCTGCGCTCACGAGAACGCTTCGCTAAGTTGCGAGAAATTTTTATGAATAATACAGGCTAAATCAATATTAAGTGCGTCCACAATATACACGAGCAGTACTTTTTGCAGTACCTTTGTATTCTAAATAATCAGCCATGTCCAGAATACTTACTATCTCGTTGCTCGTGATCTCCATGCAGCTATCAGCACAAACATCACCTAATAAGTACATCCTGAAATTTAAAGATAAAAAGGCATCTGCGAAAAGCCTTTCTCAGCCTGAGAGCTTCCTTTCTGCAAAAGCAATTGAGCGAAGAGCAAAACATGGCATTGCAATCAATTACACTGATATGCCTGTGTCAGCAGATTATCTTACAGCAATAAGCGGCACAGGTGCGAAAGTAGTTTATCAATCCAAATGGTTGAATACGATCATTGTTGAATCAGGCAATCCGGATTTTTTTAACAAGGCTTCGTCATTGCCTTTTGTCTCTGATATTCAGGAATTTAAAGTTAATGCAGCAACATCAACCGAAAAAAATTCAGGGAAGTCGTTTTTCAACAACGAAACTTACAAATCCTATAATCAGTTACTATCGCCAGGGAGTGTCAAGAGAGGGGCTTCTTATGACTATGGCGCGGCATATAACCAGATAAATATGTTATCGGGGATTCAGTTGCACGATATGGGCTACAGAGGTGAGGGGATGACGATAGCCGTAATTGATGCAGGGTTCAATAGCGCTGATGTTTTACATGCTTTCGACAGCCTATGGGCTAACAATCAGATATTGGGAACCCATGATTTTGTTGAAGCTAATAATAATGTTTTTAACACAGGGATCAGTTCACACGGCATGATGGTGCTTTCTACGATTGGAGGAAACATGCCAGGGCAAATTATTGGAACGGCCCCTAAAGCCTCGTTCTGGCTGCTTCGCTCAGAAGATGCAACTTCAGAGTCGCTCATGGAGGAGTATTATTGGGTGAACGCCGCTGAATTTGCTGACAGCGTTGGAGCCGACGTTATTAATTCTTCACTTGGATATACTGAATTTGATAATCCTGCTGAGAATCATACATATGCTGATATGGATGGCAATACAACACCAGTCACAATTGGAGCTGATATGGCTGCCCAAAAGGGGATTCTTGTTGTAAATAGTGCCGGCAATTCTGGTTCAGATGCATGGCATTACATTGGAGCTCCTGCAGATGGGGATAGTGTTTTTTCTATTGGAGCTGTTGATCCGCAGGGATTCTACGCATTTTTCAGTTCTACAGGTCCAACTTATGATGGAAGGATAAAGCCAAATATTGTATCGCAAGGTTCTCCTGCTGCCGTTGCCGATTTGAGTGACGGTGTTTCATTTGGCAGTGGAACATCTTTCTCGTCGCCCATAATTGCAGGAATGTCTGCTTGTTTGTGGCAGGCACATAGCAACTATTCTAATATGGAGATAATTAACGCACTCCAACAAAGTGGCAGCCAGTCTTCAAATCCTGATTCATTGTTAGGCTATGGTATTCCTGACTATGCAGCAGCAAATATTCTACTATCGGTTAATGAAAATAATGATAAGAATTTTGGAAACGACATCCTGATATCGCCAAATCCTTTTAAATCAGGCTTTTCTATTGAACTTCAGTCAGCATCGGTATTAAACAAGACTACAATGGTTGCTTTAGAATCTATTAATGGAAAAAAGGTTTTTGAGAAATCTTATTTTTCCAATAGAAATGGCAAAATTGTTATTGATGGCCTTGCAAATCTTACTTCCGGGGTTTATATCCTTTCTGTCCAGACAGGAAGTAATAAGTGGGTTAAAAAAGTGATAAAATATTAACAGTAAAGTACTTATTGTTTTTTATTTCATTGTTGTCTGAGAGTTTAAAAAAGAGAACACAATCGGCAAAAGTCTATATTTGCTGGAAATGCGTCCATTGCTTCTCCGAATTATATTGAAAGAATCGGTTCCCGAAACCTGATTTCCATTTCTATTTTAATTGTGGATTGATTCAATAACTTCCTTTTTTTAGTAAGCAGTATTTTATTTCCTGATAACGTGATATTAGCCTGATACCGCCGTACCTTAGTGCTGTTGAATATCTACTGCCTATTCTAATCAAAGAGCCTGTAAATACAGGGGTTTCTAAATTTCACAATGATGCAGCAACAACCCACTGATCCTGTTCTGGATACCATTCCCCCTAAGAAAAAGAAAAAACGCGGATGCTGCTTTGGGTGCAGCATGATCCTGTTATTGCTTCTTGGCCTGGTGCTTGGAACAATAGGATATTACGTGTATCAAAGCTGGCCTAAAAAGTCAGCTGTTGAAAAGGAGTATAACGACATTCCAGATTATTTCGAAAAAAAATAGCCATGAAGACATTCATATATACTTGTTTGGTATTGCTGATGACGGTAGTGGCATCAGCACAGCAGCCTGCATTCAGGCTGCATGTACAGGGGAGCAAAGCCGAACTTATTGGCGATGGCGACGATTATACGACAATTGTTGTAACAGCACGTGATGCCGAGGGCGAGATTATTCCCACCATGAATGGAACAGTGGTGTTGCGCACGAGCGCAGGATTTCTCGACGAATCGGAACTGAAAATGGTAAACGGGATAGCCTATACAAAATATACAGCTCCTATTTTCGGGCAACCCATAAAAGCTGCCCAGCGAATGGTGTATTTTATAGTGAAATTCATTCGGAAATTCCTTTCCCGCTCTAATGGATCTACTGACATGGAGTCGAACCAGAAACTGGCCGGAAAAATAGCCCTCGAAACTTTTAAGGAAGGCATCAATCCGCTTACCCTTATTCCCAAAAAAGACAATGACAACTTTGCCTACTTCGTTTGCGAAATGAACGGTGTAAAGGGAAAAACGAAAATACAGATCGTTAAAGCTACTGAAGGCGGAAACAGCTCCATTGTGCCGGGGTATTATTCAGGTTACGATATTACAGGACAGGCGCCTTTCGAACTTATCCTCGAAAGTGGCGGCAAAGGACAAATGACTCAAAGCGGTAACGATCCTATGACGGTGCTGTTTACAAACGAAAAATCAGCGGAAATCAATTCAGCTATGCAAAAAATGATGGGCGGTGGCGAATGGATGAATTTATACATGGGAGCTTCGGAACGCGATATGAAATATATGGAAGGCTACGATGTTCGTAAA
This sequence comes from uncultured Lentimicrobiaceae bacterium, assembly GCA_964511085.1. Lineage (GTDB taxonomy): Bacteria > Bacteroidota > Bacteroidia > Bacteroidales > DASVHX01 > DASVHX01. Next base: position 42,293 of record CAZEDO010000004.1, on the reverse strand, counting down.
GACGGGCTTCCATCCATCTACCTGCCCATGCCCAACAATGGCATTTTTACCTATATACCTCCCATTTTATTCGAATACCAGGGAAGACCAAAAGAAATCTCCTCCGGAGGAACTACATCCTCAACTACTCCGGAATCACAAATCAAGGAGGAAGTATATGTAACAATTGAACAGAATGAACTTATCGGTGACGGGCGCTCCCAGACAAAAGCCATTTTTCATTATGCAGATGCAAATAAAGTTCCGGTGTCAGGGATAAAGATCAGATGGCAAATTCCCACAGAATTCAAAGTAATCTCGGCTCAAAATACCACCAATGCTTTGGGAAATGCAATAGCTGTTATCCAGATGCCTGTGCTTAAAGCCACCAGAGAGGAACGCGGGGATAAATGGGGACAGATTATTGATAATAGCAGCCTTTTTCGGATTTCGGTGAACTTCAGTACGCCAAAACGGCAAAATGAATCGGTTTATACCGATTTTGCAGTTTATAAAACCATTGAAAAAAATATCCGGATTCTGAAACCCGGTTTCGAGACTAAACCGATAAAAGTCCTGCTTCCTCAGCTTGAAGATTACACTTTCGAGAGCACTATTTTTGCCTTGGTGCAAATGATAAGTTCTCCTTCAATTCCTGAGAAAATAGATGTAAATGATGCAGTTATAATGGTTGAAAGAAAAGATTTTGATGAAGATAATTTTAACAAGAAGTATGATTTTTATTACAAAAAAGAGAGGAAAAATTTTATTACTAATATGAATATCAAAGGAGGCGCTTTCATGGCTTTTACTGATGCTGCCGGCAAATTTAAACTTGATGTCGGCAGACCCGGTGGTCGTAAGATAAAAGTGGAACCATTGGAAGCAAAGCTATCTGACCTTACAGGTAGAAGAAAGGGAGAACTGGGCAAGACACTCAGCCAGTTTAATGATGAGGAATTCACATTTCAGATTATAAACAGATTATTTCATATTGATAAGGACCTGTGTATTCAAAACCATGAAAAAGCAGTAATGACCGAGGAAAAACTGCACCTGATCGGCATGCTCATGGTAAATGCCAATACCGGCGACAAACTTATGAAAGACACTGAGGATGAACTGATCAGCCAGGGTTGGGAACTGATGAAAACGACAGCCGAATTTGCAAATAACAAATGGAAAATAACGGACAAACTGTATAAGAAGATGAAGCTTGACAAAGTATCGGAAAAACTTGGTGAGTATGGAAAAAAGGTAAAGGAAAAAACCGGGCTTGATAATATTGACAAAATTTGCGATTCGCTCGGAAAGTTGGGTCTGCATTACGAGAATTCGTTCTGGAAATCCGCTTTGGGCAAGGATGACTATAAGTATGGAACCAAAAAAATTATCCAGTATTTCTTTGCTGAAACGGTTCTGCCCGAAGGAGCCAAAAATGCGGACAAAGCCAAAGCATCAGCTACTTATTACAAACTGCTTGGCGATTTGGGTGGTGAAGTAGCAGGAAAGGTATGGGAACAATTATCCGAAGCCATTTCCGAAACCCTTGCAACCTATGTGGTCCCAACAAGTGTTAAGGGCACTTACGAAAAAGGGTCAAAATATGTGGAGGAAACCAAGAAAGCCGTTACCGATTATATTCCGGATAAAATTAAAGAAGCTATACAGGCGGCGTATTACAGTTCGATGAAAAATGAAATTATCAATTTTTTTAACCAATCGCCCGAAAATGTCCATCTGGTTTACACGAACTTGCGACCTGCGCTACGCGACCGCTCAACTGAATTACGGGCATACTACAGCAGTGTGGCTGCCTGGCGTTACGGTGCCGAAATGCTGAAAGCCTATATCGATCTGGGCATCGACCTGGTCGTAAAATCTATTGTGCTAATTGTGGATGCATATAGCGGTAACTGGACTTCTATACCCAATCATTTTAAAAAACTGGATGAAGGTAAAAGTGCCATTGGAACTGCTTTCACAGCAGGAGGTTTTGCATTGGAATTGTACCGCCTCAATAATTTGTGGGCTGAAGTATTATCGTCGTTCGTATATTCTAACAAGTGCATTGCCCAGGGAAATATGAATACCACTTCAGTGGATGTGCATGAATCTTCGCTTTTCGCATCCGCTTATGCAGCTGCGCCGGGCAGGATTGCCCCGGTAAACCTTTCAGTTCCCAATGATGATCAGCTGAAATATTCGGGAAAAGGGTTGCCAGTTAATGGATTGAATGCAGTGTTTGCCAATTCAGCCCAGCTCGAAAACTGGATGGAGGAAAATATGTCGGCTATCAACCGACTGGCGTTTACCAAACCCGAAGAAGCTGCCGCTCTTTTCGAAAATGTTTCGAAATGCAGGGAATATTCTGAGCAGCTTGCTGTATTGAGTATTGCTGTGGCTGCAGATCCCCGGAATCCAAAACTTGCTGCAGAGTTTAATAAAACTGCATCCCAAGCAGCTGATAACGGAAAATCGCTAAAAGAAGCCACTGGACTTGCCACAAAAGCAATGAATGAATTGCCGGTGAATCCGCAGGTCAACATCATACCGGCAGAAAAAATGGTTCTGAATATAATGGATAATAATATGCTTGTTTACATCGGTTCGGGGCTTGGAGGTATCTTGATCGTTATTGTTGTAATTATTATAGTCCGGCGCAGGCGGAAAAGTGCAAAGACACCTACACCGCATGTCCTTCAAACTCAGGACCCCTTTGTTCAACCTTCACCTGTTTCCCAACCTCAGTTTACTCCGGTTAGCCGCGATGGTCAGAACGCTCCTGAAATTCCACCATCCCCGAAATTTTGCCCCCAGTGTGGCGTTCCTTTTAAACCGGGTGCTAAGTTCTGTGGTAAATGCGGGTATAAAACTTAAATGATTAACTCATAAAACTCATCAACACTATGAACTTTTGCACCAAATGCGGTAACCAACTCAAGCCTGAAGCCCGGTTTTGCGGCAAATGTGGTGAAACCATTCTTCAGCATGTTCAGCCGCCTAAGCTTCAACCGGCAGCACCTGAAATTTGCATTACATGCGGAGCAACTACTCCCTCAGGCATTAAGTTCTGTACAGTATGTGGAACAAAGGTCAGTGCTGCTACTCAACCTTATAAACAACAGACTTATAACCCTTTAATTCCTACCGAAAAGGTCAATACTTCGGCAAACAACATTTATATCAGTAAGAGCAGGAAGAAAAAGAAAAGATTGATAACCATAGGTTTGTTATGCCTTCTGTTTTTCGGGATTTGTGCAGCTACCTGGTTTTATTTGAAGGATAGTAAATATGCTGATAATGAGGAAGAAATCATCAGGTCTGAGTACACACCTCATCCTGTAGTGAATGGAACCACCACTGAAGAAAAAAAGGAAATTACTGTGAGTGCAGGGAACGATGCATCCATCGTGTTTTCCGACAGTTGCAGCGTATTGATCCCGGGTCTGAAAAGCAATGCTAAAGTCATATTGAAGAAACAGACCAATACTATAAAGTTAGGTTTGCCGGGCATTGAAACCAGTGGTTATATGGTATCGCTTACCGTTCGGTTGAGCGATAACAACACAGCTGCCAAGCCGGTGATTACCATACCACGGTCGCAGGTAGGGGATATTAACCCGGCGACGGTCAATATGGTCAGGATAAGTGATGTTTTAGGCCCTGATGGACAGGTAATCAACAATATGGTACAATTCCTGCCGGTAACACGGGATAAAGCAGGCAATTATGTTGCTTTGGATTATATGTTTCCTTTTACTGCCCCATCGCCTGGCTCAGGCATGGCAGCCACCGGAAGTGTTCTAGCCAGGTTGGGTCAGATGCTGGTTCCGGAGGCAATGGCGCAAGACGAAAATAAATATCATCAGGATTTTGCCTTGATAGGCAATGTAAGATATACGATCATCACATTTCAGGGAGATATAAACTGGGAAAAGAATCCCAGGTTGATTCAAATGACACCAGCCAGAAATAGTTCCCATTCCCGACGACCTGCCACTGTGCCGGAAAGAACGAAACACACCAAACCTGTTGTTAATATTATTGTTTTGGTGCATGGCCACAATGAAGAAGAACAAACAGGTAATGTCGGATCATTGACAAATGATGTATGGGAAATTTCCTATAAAAGAGATATGTGGGATTATATCTACAAATATTATCTTGACAAAAAGGATAAAAGTATATCGGCAGATAAAAACAAAGAAGACGATTGCACCCTGTTTTACGAGTTTATTTACCCAAGTTACAGGCCAATTTACACTCCGGTACCCACAGGGACAAGCAATATTTTACCTCACCGCACCCTTGGACAGGATCTGGGTGAAGCCCTCAATAAAGAATTGATTGAGAAAAATCCCCAGGTGGCCCAAATGATTAAAAACAATATTCCATTTAATATTTATATTGTTAGCCATTCAATGGGCGGTCTGGTTTGCAGGGCGGGATTGCGGTATCTTGACCAAAGCCTGGTAAAAAATTTCAGACAACTGATTACCTGGGGAACGCCACATCAGGGAAGCCCACTCACAACCTTAAGGTATATGATGGCGGCAGGCTTTGATGTTTCAATAGCTGGATATGCTTACTATCCCGATATGTATGGCAATGGGCTGGGCTGGCTGTCTAACTGGGCGGTAATTGATGCACCAGGCTCCAGGGATCTCCGGTGGACCAATGGATCTGCAGGCGTTGAAAAGTTTTTTAAATATGACAGATTTTTTAAGGAAAACAGTGTAGAAAAATTTGAGGGTAAAGAATGGGATCTTCGCACCGGATCAATGTTCTACAACGAAAACCTGAAAAGATTTAATGAAAAGGAAACCTTTGCCGACCGGTTTACATTTTTTACCGGTAATACCGGTAAAATAGCAGAGGTACACAAAGGAAACAATCCATTATCCAAGGCATATTACCTGGTTGAGGCAAAGTTTGTTCATGGAGAGATTGCAATTGGCGCCTATTTTCTGAGGTTATTGGCTGAAGATGATAAAATGATTGCGAATGACGGAGCCAGCCCTGTTTACAGCCAGGGTGGATTCGGACTGTTTCCCCCGCCAAAGACCGTGGACATGGGCGATATGAACCACGAAGAGTTCTATGGAATAAGGGGATACGAAACTGCTCAGAAAACATTTGAGATCATAAATAATACAGCAAAATGCGACTGCCCTTACATTGATAATTATACGATTGATAAAGACAAAATAACTGCAAAATTAGTTTGGCCCAACGACCCTAATCCCTGGAAAAAAATTGAAAAGATCGAAGCAATTGTAACTGATGTTAAAACAAAGGAAGTTATTGAAACTTCAACTGATTTTAAATTCAAAGCTCCCAAAGAAAATTTTTCCGGAACCATATCCGTTCGAAAAAAATACAGCAGTAAAGAACTTCAGTTATTGCTCAGGGTAACAACCAGAGAGGGAAGCAATGTTGATTATACGACCGATTTTTCAGCTTCTTCGGATTTGGGGGACATATATGGTGTTTACCAAGGGAAATATACCATGCAGGTCAACGAAGCTAATATTGTTGAATATTATACACGGGGTGTCGGTATTACCGAGGATGAAAGTATTAATAAAATGGACTTGTCAATTGCTAAGGATGATGCAAAACGTTTCCTCGACAAAATTGCAGGGATTATTGCAGGAAATCAGGGAGGCCCAACTATTAGATTTGAAATAGCGCCAACCAAAGGAATGGAATATTATTACGAAACCAAAGGTCTTGCATATACTGTGTACAGGGGGAGTAGCAACGCCTTTCTACCAGGAATATTAACTCCATTAAAGGATCAAAGTAATAAGGAAACAAAATTAAAATGTTCACCAAGTGGATTTACAGTTGAAACTGTTGAAGACGGACTGTCTTACATCATTCATGGAAAATTTCAGGGTGAAAATCTGGTTGGTGACTGGACAGCTTCCTGCAAAGGAAAGGTACTTCATTCGGCTACCTTCACTGCTAAGAAAACTGACGGCTGGATAGTTAAATAAAACGCTATAAAAACACATTCCATGAACTTTTGCACAAAATGCGGTAACCAACTTAAACCCGATGCCCGGTTTTGCGGCAAATGCGGAGAAACTATACTTCAGAATGTTCAGCCACCACAGCCTCAACCGGATGCACCTGAACTTTGCAATTCATGCGGAGCTATCCTTGCACCAAATGTTAAATTCTGCACAGGCTGCGGTAAAGTTGCCAATACGGCAACTGATTTTGTTTCCGAACCTTCTGTGCCGGTTGCTGCCGGGCCTTCACCGGCAACTTCCACATATGCAAAGTCGCCTAAAAAGAAGAAAACAATAAAATTACTGGCCTATGCAACAAGCACAATTATATTGTTAGCATTAGCTGTGCTGGCTGTTTACTTCTTTGGCACATATAACCCTGATCCAAATGCGTCTCTTGATGCACTTTATGTGGAAGAAAAATACGACAAGGTTCAGATTGACAGTGCTGCCAATATTGTGGAAACTGCTTTCGTAAATGCAGATACCGTAAAACTTGCGCAAATTCTTTCACCATCAAGCCTCGAACAAAAGAGGCCATTCTTTAAAGAGCTGCAGCCTCAAATGGCTTCCTTTGGTAACGATTTCAAAACGCGCAAATTACTGTATGCAACAGCGCGCTATGCAGTTTATGAATTCAGTTCTGCTGAAGGTACGTTTACGGCTGAGTTCTGCCTTGGCGATGGTGGTAAGTGGAATTTAATGCGATTTTAATATGAAAAATATACGATATTTCAGGTTTCCAATCAGTTTGATACTGGGAGCATTTATCATTGTAATGTTTACAAGTTATGGCAATAAAAAAACACATCCATCAATTAATGAGATGATTGTGAACGCCTTCCTAAGTAAGAATAATGATAAGAAAAAAGTACTGTCCGAATTTAAAAATTATTCCTTCCTTGGTTTCGATTTACCACGACAATGTAAAGGGACTGCCATGGTAAAGGATGGTTTTTTTCAGGCGCTTGATATAGTATGGATCACGCGGGATATAACTGACAAAATTCAAAATACTGAAGGCAATCTCTTTGATCTGGCGGCATTAAAAGCAACCTGCGACGAGGGGAATGCTGAAATGGGTGTAACCGAATGGATTAAGCACGGAGGATATTCAGCCGATGTGCCTGAGGTACCGGCATCATTGCGCCATTTTTACGATCCTACCAAACCTGAAGGTAATCAATACCTTACTGATATAACCAATGCAGTGATCATGGGTACAATTCAAAGGGTATTGAGAAATCCGCACATGAATGGGATTGATTGGGCACTGGGATCACCTGGTGATAAGCGGTTCGACCCTATGGGACATATTTATAACTGGGAAAATGGAAAAGCATGGATGAAAATGGCTTTGGAGTCGAAAGACGCAGATAGAAGAAGCGAATTTTTGGGCAAAGCCTGGCGTGCACTTGGCGAAACGCTTCACATGATAGCTGATAACGGTTGCCCTCCACATGTGCGCAACGATGCACATCCATCGCCTTTATGGGGAAATAACGGGTTGTTCGGTAATCCTGATCCGTATGAAGAATTAATGGATATTATCCGCAGTAAAAATCCCGATGAATTTATGGGCTTTTCCAGGGGAACTCCCGATAATACAATAAAGGAAGCAATAGCTGGTATGAAAAGGGCCGAAGAAGTGGCAAAGGCCCTGGCGGTATTCACAAATAAAAATTTCGTGACAAACGAAACTATCTCTGGAGTTGATAAGTACGGAAATCCCAAGAAGCAAATCATCAACAGCACAGCTCCGTATTCATCTCCACTGCTTGAAAATATGACATACAATGAGGCAGACTATACCTACAACGCATCCGGCGTGAAACAATGCAATGATCACAATTATTTTATGAAGTTCATTCCCACACTGTGCGAGCCAAAGGTGGATATGGAATGCGTAAAATCGCAGGCTGCTGTGTTGATTCCCTGTATCATTGAAGCCGGAAATAAGGTTATGGAGTTATATATCCCAAAGTTGGAGGTAAACATCAAATCAGCTGAAAAAGGAATTGTGACAGGAGAGATAAAGCATTTGAAAGATGCTGAATACACCTTTGAAATTAAGTATAATGGCAAGGTGAACATCGTTCTCAAGGACAAGAAGTTTAAAATAAAGGATGAAGAAAATGTGATGGCCAAAGATGGCGTATTTGAAACTTCCGATCTCGACTTTGAAAAAGGTGACCATATTTATGCAAAGGTAGAATTCTCTGGTATCAGGATTGAATCGCCTGATTTTGTGTGTTCTGATATAAAAGTAGGTTATTCACGGTTCAAGATTAATGTTGCACTTTCCGGCACTGAAGTAATTGAATCTAATACTGGTTCAAACAGCACAGAGTCAATAAATATTGGAATTATTATTGACAATGAGGCGAAATATGCGCTGGATTGGGGCAGGTTGCCAAAACTTTCATGGCAGGGTAGTAAATTTTTATTTGAATATAAATACCAGGTAAAAATGTATCCTACGGATGTAATATGGGACTCATATAAAATTTCCGGAATAATTTCGACAGGTTCTCCCCAAACGATTTCGGGAGAAGCAATTTATTTAACTACAACAAAATTTGATGATGGCACTACTGGTTCTAATGAAATAGGTGTTAGATTCCAGAATGTGCCATTTAAATCCGGGAATGAGTATGGAATCAGTTTCAACTTTTCTTCAAAAAATGCGGATATAAAAAAATATATCAGTAAATACTGGAAAAAGTACGAAACCAGAGGCACTGGTGCATTCTACAAACAAAACCTTGCTACGGTTAACTGGAGCGGAGGAGGAGATATTTCAATCGGATTCTATAATAAATAATGTCTTGTAAGCTGAATTGGTCTCAGCGCAACGAATTAAACAAAAACGCATTGAACAATTATTTTGAATACTATCAACCTGTATATAAATCATGAGATGATAACAAATACTCAACGCCGCATCGTAAACCAATGGTATGTGATTACCCTGGTTTTTCTTATTGGAATATTTATTCCTTCCTGGTATGGAATGGATGGCATGGAAGGAGGTTTCGGAATCAGTTTCCTGGCCGGATTTATGGTAATGGTCGGACTTATTGTTATTATTATATACAACAGCAGGGCAAAACAAATGGGCAAAATACTCAAGGGCGAAGGTAAAATTGCAGAGTGGCGGTATACACCGGATGAATGGATACGCTTTGTGGCAGCCGATTTCGAGGACGAAAAAAAGACAAAGAAAAACCTGTTTATCATGGTGGTTGTTATTTCAGTAATTGTCGGTGTGCTAATGACAGTTGTTATTCAGAATGCGCTAATACTATTTATTATTGCAGGCATTCTTGTGATAGTGGCTATCCCGGCTTTCCTGGTTCCCCGGTTCAGATACCGGAAACTTCAGCATTCTGAGGCGGAAGCGCTCATAGCTGAAAACGGAGTAATTGTTGGTAAAATGTTTCACCTGTGGGTGAAACTGGGAGCACGGCTTGACCAGGTTTCAATCAATTCGGAGGACGATCCCAACATTATAGAATTTTCGTATTCAATGCCTACCCGAACCGGTATGCAGGAGGAAGTGGCCAGGGTGCCCATCCCAGCGGGAAAAATGAGCGAAGCTTTATGGATTGTGGAACACTTTAATTCGTGCAAACTGTAAATACAATTTTCAGATCGCATACATACTTAAACATTGCAATACCAACCCATATAAATCAACAAAGATTGAAATTGAAAATTAACTTATCAAAATCAGATTTGCTATGAGAAAAAGCACATTTACCCTTTTAGGAATTTTATTTTCCTGCTTTTTGGCTGCTCAACAATATACCGGTACCTACACGCTCGAAATGAAACTCGATATGCCAGACACCAGATACGAATACAACAAGAGCGAAATTATACTTACAGATAATAAAGCTTCTATTGAATTTGATTTTAAAATGGATAAGCAGGAAACAGCCAAAACCAATTATATATTGGTTTCCGGTTCAGGCAGTGGCAGCATTACAGGCGATAGATTTGATGGTACCGGTACATCGAAAATACAGATTTTTGAGAAAGGGGTGATGGATACGGAATGGAATTCTACCTTTTCAATGACAGGTAAACACATTGAAACAGGTAGTTTGCCTGTAATTGAAGGCACTTTTAGTTTCGTTAAGGACGGTAAGCCTATAAACGGAACCTTCAAGGCTACAAGAGAAGCTAAAATTTGGTTGACATACATAAGGGGTAATTTTACCGTATTAAGAAGTGGTGGCACCGATTGGATTAAAGGCGCAGATGGAATGAACGTAACTGTTAACGATAAAATCAAAACAGAAGATAACACCCGTGTTGAATTGAATTTTACTGACGGAAGCTTGTTCCGTATAAAATCAAATACAATTCTAACCCTTATGGCTGGCGGAATCCAGCTTCAGCTCGGCGAATCATGGTTTAACCTCCAGAAACAGGGAACCACTTTTCAAGTAGTAACCCCAACGGCTGTATGCGGGGTGCTTGGAACTGAATTTATTGTTTCCGTGCAAAAATCAGGGGAAACTAATATTGGCATTCTGAGGGGCCAGGTTTCGGTTAAAGATAAACAGGAAAAGGAAATTATTCTCGAAGCCGGTCAGTCGCTTGATGTTACTGCCGTGGGAGTTCAGGAAGTGAAACAGATAGATGTTGCCGATGTTGCCAAAACTTTCGAAGATTCGGATAATCCCTCTATGAGCGTGAGTAGCGGTTTTATATTCACTAATAAAATATTGCTGTATGGAGGTGGAGGGTTTCTATGTCTTATTATACTCATTCTGATACTTGTTCGGGTTTCCCGCAAAGCCAAAAACAAAAAAAGTACGGCTACTCAGCAACAGGTGTATCAGCAGCCTGAAAATCCTGCATACCGGCAAACCCAAGCAACCCCGCCTTCATATGTGGATGCGCACAATACTTTAATCCAACAGCCGCCTGTAGCATCAGGAAACGTAAACCCCTCATTCTGCCAGTCGTGTGGCAATAAACTAAAGCCCAATGCAAAGTTCTGTGCTGTGTGCGGACAAAAGCTGATATAGTTTTTTACAGCAAATGTGTTTCAGAAATATGTGTTTTATATGCTTAAGCAAAAAGTGAAACCGCCTGTCTGATTCAAATCGGACAAGCGGTTTTACGTTTAAAGGAGGTTGAATTGGTGTGTCAGGAATTCTTAATCTGCATCACCCTCTGATGGATGCTCGATAAATAGTTGATCATAGTAATATACTTGTTAGCAGCCGGTGCAATAAGTACTTTTCCGGTTCCCGTGAAGGTATTTACAATGCCTTCGCCCGAAATCATAGACCCAAACATGCCTTTGCTGGCTCTTGCAACAGTAAGTTGAACACTTGCCTGCCTTGCTACTGCAAAGGAACCATCAACAACAAGTTTGCCGTTATTTAGCTCTATCGTTTCCAGTGGTCCGTTTGATAATATCACAATTTTGCCTGCACCTGAAACTTTTGTTTGAAAAAAACCTTCACCGGAGAAAAGTCCTGAAATTGATTTGTTGGTAAACGAACCTATTTCGATGCCCATTTCCGAAGCAAAGTAAGCACCTTTGTCAAGTATCCATTCTTCTCCTTTGAGGTCCATTATTGTATAATTGCCAAATGTAGGTTCGAACCAAACAGTTCCGCTTCCCTTTATCACTGGCTTAACCACGCTTTCACGTGTGACCATCGATTTCAGAAAACCACCTGCTGATGGAAGATTAGCCTCCAGTTCAAGGTTGCCCTGCATATAATACATGCCACCCGATTCGTAACGGACAGCATTATTATCAAATTCAACTTTCAGGAATTTTAAAGTTTCTTTTTCAACCACCTCAAATTTTAATGCTCCAAACTGTATCGCAACTCTCTCCGGCTGTGGCGGAGGTTGATATGCCGGTTGTTGCGGAACAGGAGGTGGGACATGAGGTTGTGTCTGTGTTTGTTGCACAGGAGTAGTATTGAAAGAATTTTTTGTCCCACATTCAGGACAGAATACTGCACCCTCTATTAGCCGGGCTCCGCAATTGCTACAAAATGCCATTGTTTATATTTTAAAATTTGTTAATACCAGATGGTTAAAGAAGTTGAATAGATTTCTTATTTAGTGATGATATTTTTTATTTCGTTATCTGAGTCAATAATAAAGTCCGAATCCCTGAATTCTAAGGAATCTCATATCCTTCCACCATAACAAAGCCAACACCAAGTATATTTTTCGACCATGTTCCCATATCGGAGTCCCAGATAAAGTAAGTTCCTTTCGCAAGTAAAATTTTTGGTTCAGCTACCCATTTTGAATTTGGAACTCCATTTTTGCCCCCGTTTCCAATTGCTTTATAGGTCCCTATCACGTTTCCATTTTCACCTTTTATCGAGATACTTCCTGCTGTAGCTGTTCCCGATCCTCCATTATAGTGATCAGTGGTAATCCGGACAACCATCGTAGATTCACTGATTGTTATCCGTGTTGGATTTTTAGGGCTCTTATTTTTTGAATCATCTTTCCGGCCTACTTCCATAATTACCTTAGAAATGTGATTGTTGCCTGTATTGAAAGAGATCGCTTTTATTCCTAAATCGGGCTTTGATTGCTGTGTTGGAGTTGCAGGTTCTTGTGTTGGTTTGTTTGGCTGTGCCGCTTTTGTTTGCTGTTTACTTTTTGGCTTTGCAATTTCCTTATTAATTCTTTCAGGAGGTTTAATACTTGCTACAGTCTGCTCTGGTAAAGCTTCTACAGCAGGTTCTGAAACTTCGGTCTTTATTGAACTTGTATCAGGGACAGCAATTTCCTGGACAACAGCTTTTGCAACAGTATCAACAGAACTCTCTTTTGGCGCAGCGATATACCTGTTATATCCAAACCACCCTGCGGTCCCAAGAGCGCCTACCCCAATAACAATAAGTGCAATCCATAACCACAGCTTCTTGCTTTTCTGTTGAGCTACAGGTTTAGCCGGACTCGCTGGTGGTGCATAAGCAGTTGCAGCAGGGGGAATTACCTTTTTATGTTTTTGAGTTGGAGCTGCTGTAGGTTCAGGTTTGGGAACTACCTTCTGCTGATCAGCAGAACTGGATTTTATTTCGCCGGTAGATTGATCTGTCACTGTATCAAAACCACAGTCAGGGCAGAAACGGTCGCCGGAAGTAATGGTTGTTCCACATTGCGGACAAAATTGCTTTTTTTCTAATAATGAAACAGGTTCCTTCTCCAGAGATGCAGTAGCGATGACTTTATCATCCACATTCGGTTGGGGCGGTTCAAAAACTTCATGCCCGGGCGCAATGATACCGGTTGTATCGAAGCCGCATTCCTGGCAAAAACGATCGCCCGAAACCAGGTTACTGCCGCATTTAGGACAACCAGGTTTAACTTCCGGATGGACTGCTGTAACTTGCGCTGTAACAGAAGCGGTAGGCAGTGTTTCAGCACTATTATTTCCTGATGTATTGGTCATCGTTTCTTCAGCAGTTTCAACGGTTGATCTGTCGAAACCACATTCCTGGCAGAAACGAACCCCAGTGTCAAATGTCGTTCCGCATTGAGGGCAAAATTTCATGGCAAAAAAGTTTTAAATAGTCTAGGAACAAAAGCCTTTCAGAAGATTTTCTGAAGAAATAGTATTAAAAGAAAAGGTATGTAACTATGCAGGCAACTTGCAGATTGGTTTATAATCCCGAACCGCCATAACTGCCTGCAATGAAAAGTCCCACAATTGCAGCCATAATTAGTGCCATCACGAGTGCAATAACCACCATTGCAATAATCGTTACTATCACATATCCAACAACTTTCTCCCTCGGTGTTCTTTTCAATACAGGCATTCCAACAGCTAGCAGGTAAATAGCATAAAGCCCGAATAGCATAATAAGCATACTCATGCTGGTGGACAAAAGCAATAGAATTCCGGCAACCCATTGCGGTGTAGATGAATACACTGCCAACTGTAGAGACCGTCCGAAGTTTTTTTCTGAATCAAATGAAGGAGCCAGCAGATCAATTACCCATGCCAGCAAATAAACTCCTATAACTGCTGAGAGTAATTGTATAAGCCCTGTTTGAATTCCTGATGAAATGCTCCGGGATGTATATCCCATGAAAGAAAAACCGATAATTCCATATTTAATAAAAGCAGAAACTGCAGGTATTAATGCGAGAATCAATGCATATCCGCCGATCAGTTTCATTACGTTTGGCTGTTCTCCCGCTATTACATTCCATTCCTGCTTAGGTTTGATTATAATACCGATAACACGCTGCATCAGGTTTGTATTACCTGTAACAGCATCTCTAAAGGCACTTGTAGCATCTTTAGCTTGTTCATACCCAAGATCCTGCTGCTGATAATAGGCTTGGGGCTGAGCCATTGGCTGCACAGGCGGAGGTGTTGTTATTGCAATTGGTGTTCCGCAGGCTGCACAGAATTTGGCTTCCGGTTTCAGCTCTGCACCGCAATTCGGACAGAATTTCATAAGCGTTTTGTTTTGTGGTTAATGATTAATTAATAGTTATTTTTCTATTTAGTAATTCCAACAAAAGCAAAAGGATATAATGGGAGAGTGTAGCAAATGTACAATTTTATACAGCAAAGTCCAAAATAAATAACGCTCCTACATGCCAGAGATACTGAAAAGAATACAGAAGCATTGATTTTGTTGATTTGTCATACTTACTCGGAACAAAAGAATCTATAACACTAAAAAGATAAATAATTAGAGATTGATCATAAATTGTAGAGGTTTTATGACTCCGCCTGAAAAAAGTCTCATATATCTTAGCTATGGGCACTTATGGACAGTCATAAAAATGAAGTTCAACAATAAAATATATACTGCAGTGAGAAAGTAAACATCAATTGTGATATGACATATTATTACAGAAAAGTAACGAAATAACAATTGTAATTTACAAATGTAACAAATGGATGACTGTTACACAGGCAATATAGTTATATAGCTCATAATATATAACTTATCATTTACAACATACAAATGTAACGAAAAATTTTTGTCTATTTGTTTCAGTAAGACTGGCGTCAATAAATCACATATGTAAACCAAATGAAATTAGACCTATCAAAAAGAGTTTATTATCTTATATTCAGTAGTTTATATAACTTATATATATTATTACTTCAATTATAGTATATAAACTGATATAAATGAAAAATATATAATATAAATATATGTATATATAATATATTCAATCATTTAGATAACTTTACATAAGCCTTTACTTAATGTAATTAACAATATTAACACACCAGCTAGTAAAAGAATTTATGATTACTACATTTGTATGACTTGTTACAATATGTGTTACTTTTGTTGTATAAGAATGTAATACTTCAACCCTATGACTGATCGCATCTCATTGCTTATAAAAGCCAAAAATTTATCGGCTGCACAATTTGCCGATGAAATTGGTGTGCAACGTTCAAGTATCTCACACCTGATGTCGGGTAGAAATAAACCAAGCCTCGATCTGATACAGAAAACCCTTCAAAGGTTTCCCGAAGTGAGTTCTGAATGGTTATTATTCGGAAAAGGAGAAATGGTAAGGGAACTTAATCTTTTTGATTCTCAGACACGATCATTGGAAAATACGGATAAACTGAAGCCTGACTATGAAACTTTGCCTAAGGATGAAATACTTAATCAAGCTCCTTCAGTTGTGGCGGAAGCCAATATCTATGAAATACAGCAGGAATATCCACTTGAAAATGGAAACAGCCGTGTGCAAACGCAAGCTAATCTCGCTATTGATGAAAATCAGCCTATGCAGGATAAAACTCAGCCCAGGGTAGCATTCAAAGATGAATCACGAAAAGATACTGTTAGCAGGAAGAGTAATAAAGAAGGCAGTATTGCTCAGATCATAGTGTTATACGATGATCATACATTTGTGGCCTATTCGCCTGGCAATTAGAATCTTTCTAATTTTGAAAAGAAAAAATCGCTTTCAATTTGGGCATTTTCATCACTATCAGATCCGTGAACAGCATTATTTTGAATGCTGGCTCCATATAATTTGCGGACAGTTCCATCAGCTGCATCAGCCGGATTGGTAGAACCAATTACTTTGCGAAAATCTTCAACAGCATTGTCTTTTTCGAGAATGGCTGCAACAATCGGCCCTTCCGACATAAAAGCTACAAGTTCATTGTAAAAAGGTCGCTCTTTGTGAACAATGTAAAATTGTTTAGCTTGATTTTCAGTAATTTGCAGATACTTTAATCCTAAGATTTTGAATCCACTTTTATTGAAAAGGGCTAATATATTGCCAATGTTGCCTTTTTTAACAGCATCTGGCTTAATCATAGTAAAAGTAATATTGTTTGCCATTGTATGTAATTGATGTTTAATAATTTGTGTTATTGCTTGCTGAATGTTAATATAAATAAAGTTGATACCTTTGAAGCGGCAAAGCTAAAGAAATAATATGAACCTAAAAATGTCTGATTTTGGATCCAATACAATTTAATCAAATAAGTGATCAGGTACGCGATTCTAAAGAGATTGTAATCACAACCCATTATAACCCTGACGGCGATGCTATCGGATCGTCATTGGCTCTGTATCATTTACTTACACTTTTAGGCTGTGACGTGAAAGTTATTATTCCAAATGATTACCCTTCTTTTCTTAAATGGCTGCCTGCTAATGAAAAAATGATAATCTATGAGAACAATAGTGAACAATGCGATTCCTTGATTAGTAAAGCGCAAATGATATTTTGCCTTGATTATAATTCAATGTCGCGGGTTAAGCATTTTACAAAACAACTGCAAGATGCTAAAGCTACTAAAGTATTGATTGATCATCATATAGATCCAGCTGACGAATTTGATTTCGTCCATTCCCGCATCAATATTTCATCTACGTGCGAACTCCTTTACGAGTTTATTATTGGTTTGGGTTATGAGAAGCAGATTAATAAAAATGTAGCAGAGTGCCTGTATGTTGGCATTATGACAGATACTGGATCGTTTAGTTATGCCTGCAATTTCAGTCAAACGTATGAAATTACTGCCAGCTTAATTAATAAAGGTATTGATGCAGAGCATATTCACAGGCTTGTATATGATACTTATTCAGAGAACAGGATGCGATTACTGGGATTTTGCCTCTGCGACCGGCTTGTAGTTCTTCACAACTATAAAACAGCATATATCTGGCTTATGCAAAGTGACTTAGATCGGTTTGATCACCAAATTGGAGATACTGAGGGTGTTGTAAACTATGCGCTTTCAATAGAAGGAATAACCCTGGCTGCTTTGTTTACAGAGCGCAACGATAGGATAAGGATTTCTTTCAGGTCAAAAGGAGAATTCTCGGTAAACGAATTTGCCCGTAAGCATTATGCAGGAGGCGGTCACAGGAATGCTGCAGGAGGCGATTCCTTTATAAATATGAAAGAAACCTTGCGGAAGTTTGAGGAATTACTTCCTGATTATTTTGGAATAAAGTGCTAAATAGAAAGGAATAAATGGCCAAAATATTTTTCCGATTCGGATATATATCACTTTTCTTTGTGTCAACAACTTGTTGCAGTCTGATATCAGGATGCGGGGAAAGGCCTGCACCAGAACAGATGCAGAAAAATACATCCTACACGAGTGAACCTCTTATTAATGCTAATAAAAAAGCTGTTCATGCTGAGGATGAACATATACGGGACTATATTAAACGAATGGGATGGCAGATGAAACAGACTGGTACTGGCTTGAGATACTCTATTTTTCTGGAAGGTAATGGCGAACAAGCCATCAATGGAAAGATTGCAAAAATTGAATTTGAATGCCGGCTTATCTCAGGTGAAATTTGTTATTCATCTCAAAGGACTGGCCCTAAGGAATTTAAAATCGGAAGTGGAGGCGTGGAAAGCGGTCTTGAAGAAGGAATTTTGCTGTTGCACGTAGGAGATAAAGCAAAATTTATACTACCTTCGCACCTCGCTTTTGGGCTCATTGGCGATCAGGACAAAATTCCGGGAAAATCAACATTAGTTTACGATGTTCATTTGCTCGGATTAAATTAATTCATAACTAAACCAAACGTAAATTTAATCATGAAAAAAAGGATTTTGATTTCTTTTTCGGCAATAGTAGCGGTTTCGCTATTTTTTATTGCCTGTAATTCCAAGTATCCGGGTTTTACCAAAACGGATTCAGGCATTTATTATAAGTTTTATACTGAAAACAAGGACTCTTTGAAACCAGTTGAAGGAAACCTTATGACTCTTAAGATTCGCTGGAGAACTAAAGTCAATGAAAAAGATTCGGTGTTGTATGACAGTAAAGATAATAAGAAGGATTTCATTGTTCCTCTTACAAAACCTGGTTATAAAGGTGATCTTTATGAAGCTTTGGCAATGGTTCATAAAGGCGATAGTGTTACTTTTGTTATTAAAGCAGACTCCTTTTATATCAAAACAGCACGTTATCCTGAAGTTCCCAAAATTATTGATAGTACAACAATGTTGTATTTCGACATTAAAGTCGTGAATATCGAATCAACTGAACAAATTGAGAAAGCAAGAAAAGCAGAAGCAGCTATACTGCAAAAGGCTGAACCTGAAAAACTGAACAAATATCTTGCTGCGAATAATATTACAACAAAGCCATTGCCTTCAGGATTATACTTTACCGAGACAAAAGCTGGAACCGGGAAGAGTATTGCTAAGGGTGACATGGTAAAGTTAAACTTCAGCGTTTCATTAATTGAAGGCAAGGAGTTGTTTTCGACTATTCAAAATGGCGGGCCTATGCCAGTTGAATTTGGTAAACCATTTGAAAACAAAGGATTAGAGGAAGCTGTTGGTTTGATGAAAAAAGGAGGTAAAGCAAAAGTCATCGTTCCTTCAAGCCTCGCATTTGGAGAGCAGGGCAGAGGTCAAATGGTAGCCCCTTATTCAACTCTATTGTATGATGTAGAAGTTGTTGATGTTACTACCAAAGCTCAATACGACAAAGAAAAGGCAGTAGCACAGAAAAAAGTGGAACAGGATGCAGCAAAGGCTAAAACAGAGGAAACTGGGATGTTGCAAAAATATCTTAAGGATAATAATATAACAGCAAAACCATTGGCCAGTGGACTCTATTATATAGAAGTTAAAAAAGGAAGTGGAGCAAAAGCAGTGAAAGGAAAAAGTGTTAGTGTTCATTACACAGGAAGGTTGCTTAACGGAACAGTTTTTGACTCATCAGTTGATAAGAAAAAGCCTTTAGACTTTGTATTAGGGCAAGGGCAGGTTATCCCAGGTTGGGACGAAGGTGTTGCTTTAATGCAAGTTGGAGGGAAAGCTAAACTAATAGTGCCTTCGAAACTTGGCTATGGTTCTCAGGCTATGGGAGATAATATACCTGCGTATTCAACATTGGTTTTTGATGTTGAACTACTTGGTGTTAAATAAAGATTCTAATTTCAAAAAAAACGTCGCCCATTCTGGACGGCGTTTTTTTTTGAATTTTATGGACTTTGTGGTAAGAGCAGTTGAAGTTTCAGCTATTTTAATGATTAGCTCCGCAAGCAGCAATCTCACTCAGATTAGGGGCAAACAAATTGTAATCATCAATATTTTTGCGTCAATAAATCCTGTCATTGGAAGTATTCATTGGCACTAGTTTTTCTTAGAAGCTAAGGTTGTGTATTTACCCCATTTTGTAATTATATTACGGATGTCTTCCAATCTTATTGGTTTGCTAACATAATCGTCCATTCCAGCGCTCAGGCAGTTTTGTTTATCACCAGCCATCGCACTGGCGGTCATTGCAATAATTATCGGTTGAAGTATGTTTGTGTTAAAACGTATAGCGGAAGTTGCTTCGAAGCCATCTATATTTGGCATTTGAATATCCATGAATATCAGGTCGAAGGACTCTTTCCTGAGAATATCAATCACTTCTTTTCCATCTGATACCATTGTGATAAGATAACCTATCTTTTCGAAGATCATACGAACAATACGTTGATTTATGTCATTATCCTCTGCTACTAAAATTTTTAACGGGAAGAGATTCGCCAGATTCTTATCCTGCTGTGGTTCTTTAGCTTTGACGGTTACTTTAGCAGGTGTTATATTGCTCTCAACAAATTGTGCTACAGCTGCTGCAAGCTGCGAATATTTTATCGGATTACTTATGTAGCAAATGATTTGTTTTTCATTCTTTTTTGAAATATGCGAGTAGCCCATTGGCGTGATCATTATCACCGGCAGCAGGTCACCTTGTTGTTTATTACGCAAAGCTTCAATTAGTTTAGGATCAGTTTTATCAAGTATTTCTTTACTGATCACTAGCAAATCAATTGAATTATTTGTTAATGCAGCCGATGTTTGGGTAGCGTCATTTACACATTCAGCCTGCATACCCCAATAAGTGAAATGATTAACCAGAAAAGATGCAGATGTCGGGTCATCTATGGCTATTAATATTCTTTTATCACTTTTTTTATCTTTAAGCAATGTTTGGTTTTTCAGGCCAATAATTTCCTGTGACACCTTTGCTATAAAAGAGAAGTGGAAGGTTGAACCTTTACCTGGTTCACTTTCAGTTTTGATACAACCTTTCATCAATCCTGCTAAGCGGGCCGAAATAGCTAATCCAAGCCCAGAACCTCCATATTTCCTTGAGATAGAAGGATCAGCTTGCGTAAAGCGGCCAAATAAAGTATCAATTTTATCTTTTGCTATTCCAATTCCAGTGTCTTTTACGCTTATTGTTATTTCGTGATTATTGCCCATCTGATTGGTTTTCTCCACTGTTACACTTATCTCGCCCTTATCAGTGAACTTTATTGCATTACCAATCAGGTTTATCAGAACTTGCTTAACGCGGCTTTCGTCTCCAATCAGTTCTGTTTGTATTAATGGATCCATGTAATAATTGAAACTAAGGTGCTTCTCGTAAACCCGGTTAGCCATAAGATCAATTACTTCTTCCACTAAAAGCCTTAAGTCAAATGGATTTTTTTCGAGATCCATTTTTCCCGATTCAATTTTCGAAAAGTCAAGGATTCCATTTATTATAGTCATTAAGTTGTCGCCACTAGTTTCTATAATCCGAACATATTCCTTTTGGACTTTGGTAAGTTCTGTTTGCATCAGAAGCCCTGTCATTCCAAGAACGCCATTCATCGGTGTACGTATTTCATGACTCATAGTTGCTAAAAACTCTGACTTAGCATGGTTAGCATCCATTGCTAGCTGCATAGCATCAACAAGGATCTGACGGGTCTTATTTTGATGTAGAACGCCTCCTAGTATTGAAGTAAATAACTTAAGATTTTTTTCAGACTCAATACTCCATTCCAGCACTCTGCTATCCTTGATCAAAACAAGTATGCCCCAAAATATATTCGATGAAAACACAGGCAATATTAATGTCTGCATTTGGTTAAGCGGGTGATTTAAAGGTTTCATTGTAGTAAGCAAGCTGCCAGCGATCTCTTTAACAGAATGGCCTGATGATAATTTTTCGACAAAACGGACAAGATTCAAATCTTCGTAGAATTCGTTGATATGATTGCCCTGAATAGGATTTTCTGAAGATTCAAAATTCGTAAATACGTTAAAATTTTCGGATAGATTTTCGCCAATGTTCTGATATTTGAACAAAGATAGATGAGCGATTTCAAAGGCTGTTTCAAGCTTTTGAAATGACATTTTTAGAGCCCTTCCAATATCTGCTCCGTTTATCAGACAATCTATACATTCAGATATAGTATGTAATTCGAAATTGTGCCTGATAAGCATGTAATCAACTTGATCTGGAATTTGATCTTCTCTGCTAATTGCGGGAAAAGGTTCTTCAGAAAGTTGATAAAATAAGTTTTGATTGTCGGGAATAGCTGAATTTTTATTTGGTTTATCTATTTTTTTAATCCGCATGGCAATGAGTATATAAGAGTGATTCCGAGTTGGTTGAGTTCAAATATTAGTATTCTAAAAAGCCGCTATAAATGTAAAATGAGTTAAACCATTCATTAATTAATTGTCGCAGTATAAATAGGTAATATTGATAATTATTAAATGACTTGGGATTTATGATCCCGCTACCAGAGACCTGTGGTTAATAATGAAGTAAGAAGTATAGAAAAAGAAGCATTTTGAAAAATAACACCGATAATGCAGAGAAGATGTAGTCGGAGGATGATCGAAAAAATGCAGGTTGGAAAGTAAGGAGAAATACTATTTGTGATGTTCGAGTAGTTCTTTGTATGCATTCATTTCATCACGTAAACGGGCAGCTTCATAAAAGTCAAGCTCTTTAGCAGCTTTTTCCATTGAGCGGCGGGTTTCGGAAATCAACTTTTGCAATTGATCTGCTGACATATATTTAACAATTGGATCTGCAGCAACGTCAATATTCATGTTTTCGATATATGGTTTTGAAGTTTTGCCAGGCGAATTTGCAACTGCTGTCTGCCCCATTATCGATTCAATACTTTTTATTATCTGAGTCGGAGTAATGTTATTTGCAAGGTTGTACGCACTCTGTTTATCGCGTTTGCGATTGGTCTCATCAATTGTACGTTGCATGGAAGCGGTTATTTTATCAGCATACATAATCACCCGGCTATTTAAATTTCGGGCTGCGCGGCCTGCAGTTTGGGTAAGAGATCGTTCCGATCTCAGAAATCCTTCTTTATCAGCATCCAGGATAGCTACCAGTGATACTTCGGGCAAATCAAGCCCTTCCCTGAGCAGGTTTACACCAACAAGGACATCAAACACCCCCATTCGTAAATCGCGGAGTATTTCAACCCGTTCCAGAGTATCAACATCGGAATGGATGTAACGGCAACGAATATTCAGTTTGGACATATATTTGGTCAGTTCCTCGGCCATGCGCTTTGTGAGAGTAGTTACCAGAGTGCGTTCACTAAGTTGTATTCGTTTATCTATTTCGTCGAGAAGATCATCAACCTGGTTCAGGCTTGGCCTGATTTCAATAATCGGATCAAGCAGGCCTGTTGGCCTTATCAGTTGCTCAACAACAACTCCTTCAGATTGCTGTAGTTCATAATCGGCAGGGGTGGCGCTTACGTAAATCACCTGATCAACCATCGACTCAAATTCTTCAAATTTCAAAGGGCGGTTATCAATGGCGGAAGGCAACCTGAAGCCATAATCAACAAGTGTGATTTTTCGCGACCGGTCGCCACCATACATAGCCCGAATTTGGGGAATTGTAACATGGCTTTCATCTATCACTACCAGAAAATCCTTTGGGAAGTAATCGATCAGGCAAAATGGCCTGGATCCGGGTGCGCGACCATCAAAGTAACGCGAATAGTTTTCTATCCCCGAACAGTAGCCCAATTCGCGCATCATCTCCATATCATAAGTAACGCGGTCTTCAAGCCTTTTAGCTTCCAACCCTTTACCGGTTTCCCTGAAATAATCCACCTGTTTCATCAAATCATCCTGAATACCATAAATGGCATCTTTCATTTTGTCTTTTGATGTTATGAAAATATTAGCCGGATATATTGAGAGATTATCGTGCATTTGAATAAGGCTTCCTCCAACAGGGTCAAAGGATTCAATAGCTTCAATATCATCGCCAAAAAAGATTACCCTGTAGGCAATATCGGCATAAGCCGGGAAAATGTCCACCGAGTCGCCCTTTACACGAAAAGTGCCTCGCGAAAATTCAATATCATTACGGGCATAAAGACTTTCTACAAGTGAATACAGGAATTTATTGCGGCTGATCGTCTCGCCTTGCCTGATGCGAATTACACTGTTAGAAAAGTCTTCAGGGTTACCGATACCGTAGATGCATGAAACAGAAGAAACCACAATTACATCACGCCGCCCTGATAATAGTGATGATGATGCGCTAAGACGCAATTTTTCAATTTCTTCGTTTATCGATAAGTCTTTTTCAATGTAGGTGTTGGTGACAGGAATGTATGCTTCAGGTTGATAGTAATCATAATAAGATACAAAGTACTCAACTGCATTTTGAGGAAAAAACTGCTTGAATTCACCATATAGTTGGGCTGCAAGTGTCTTGTTATGGCTTAGGATAAGTGTAGGCCGCTGAACCTGAGCAATCACGTTAGCAATAGTAAAGGTTTTTCCTGATCCTGTAACACCCAGCAGAGTTTGAGCAGATTCACCTCGCCGGAGGCCTTCGACCAACTGTTGTATGGCATCAGGTTGATCGCCGGTTGGAGTAAAATCAGAAATAAGTTGAAACAGCATGTCAGCACTTATAGAAAACAAAAGTAAGCTATTCGTAAATTATTTTCCATTTAAGGATACAGGCTTTTTTTCTAACCAAAGATGAGTTAATACCGGAAGATGATCAGAAAGACGAATATTAACAACCTCATGCTTGCTGACGTAAAATGATGGATCGGCAAACACATTATCAATCCGCAAAGGAACATTACTGCCAATATAGGTTCGCCCAAACCCATATCCTTTTTCGATAAAACTATCTTTCAAGCCTTTTCTGATCGTGTGTATGGCATATGAAAGCGGCGTGTCATTAAAATCGCCGCAAACTATAACAGGAAAAGGGCTTCTTAGAATATTGGCTTTCAAAATATCTGCCTGCGTTGCCCTGCGTATGAATGCCGCCCTCAATTTGCGTATAATCCGAAACATTTGCCGCGGCATTCCGGATTTATCACCGGTAACAAGGCCACTAGCTGTAAGCATCGATTTCTCCCCAAATAGCATAATAGATGACAGATGAACTGAATAAACCCTTAAGGTATCTGTGCCGATTTGTAAGTCATTATAAACAGCAAATGAAAGATTATTCGGATCGGAAAGCTCGCCGAAACCTATCTTTGTATAACTAGTAAGCAAAGCGGTGGAGTTAAATGAACGTACCGTATCTCCGGCAAATGAATTAATATAGATGCTTTTCATATTAAGTTCCCTGGCGAATCCATCGAGTGTTGTACAGCGCTCTTTCCAATAAACTGGCAAATCCTGCAAACAAATGATCTGAGGTTTGTGACTACGGATAAAGGTGAAAATTTCTTGCTGAACCGAATGATGTCGGACTCCATCATTTATCCCACTAAAATCATGGACATTATATGAAACAATTGAAATACCTGTTTTAATATTATCAGTTTTGTTAGATTTCCATTGATATTCATTTTTTATCGGCCTGATTCCGGCAAGTATAAGAATCAATGATAATAGCGCAAACCGAGGGGATATAAACAACCAGATCAGCGATATTACAGCATTTATTAATACTATAACCGGGAATGCAAGCCCGAAGAAAGCTATTGGCCAAAAAACAACCGGACTTATATAGGGTGCAAGATAAGCACAGATTAAACTTATAATTGAGAATAAGTTGATCCACAAAAGAATGCGCTTTATGAAGGGTTTACTCAAACGAGGAATCATAAATTGAGTTTTTGAAGCAACTACCGGGATCGTTTTCGAACCAGGAGCGTAGTAATAGGGTAATGATCTGAATATTCGGCATCAAGTGTTTGATAATTATAAGCTTTAAAAGCCGTATCATGAAAAATATAGTCGATCCTGAATGAAGGAAGTATTCCTGCGTAAGATTTGCCCATTCCATAGCCAGATTCCACAAATGAGTCATCAAGTTTCTGAGCTACTTTATGATACACATATGATGAAGGGGTGTCATTAAAATCACCGCAGAGTATTACCGGATAAGGAGAACTGTCAATTTCGGCCCTAACGCTTTTTACTTGTTCCGCTCGTTCTAAGTAAGCTGAACGCATTTTTCCGAATATCTTTTTCGATCCAAGGCTGATATTATGGTTTTCGGTACGGTTTGAAGCCATATCAGATACAAAAAGGTAATCTTCCTTTCCCAGTCTGATAGATTCAAGATGAGTATTAATAACCCTTACGGTATCCCGCCCAATGAGCAGATCGGAATAAATGCAAAAATTGTCTTCACTATCAGTGTAAGTTACTTCATGATTGCGGATAATCGGATGCCGGCTGAAAATGGCAATGCCAACAGGGAGTTTAGAACGCTTGCTCCTTATATATGAGATATGGACATATTTTGCTGATTTGAAGCTTTTTAAAGTATCCAATACGTTGAAATGGCTTTTATCGCCTCCGTAAAATTCTTGAATACAAAGGATGTCAGGAGATTCGGCATAGATAAGATCAAATATCTTATCACGGGTAACCCTTGACTTGCTGTCCTTCCAGTTGTACAGATCAAAAAGGCGGACATTGTACGACATTATTTTAATTTTTCCTTTGAGCTCATCTGCATTAATCTGGGAATTGAAACGGATATGAGACCCGATATGAGACCAACCTAGCAATATTGCTGCCAGCGAAATCAGGACGTATTTGCGCCACAGAAATAACCAGAAAATCACGAATAGAAGGTTAATAAATATAAGTACAGGGAAGGCCAGGCCAAGGAATGCAACAGGCCAAAAACGCTCAGGAGGTATATATGCAGCAAGGTACGAACCAAGTAAAGGGATTACTGCCAGTGTGTTAAGAAAAAGAAAGAATTTCGATGAAATAGAAACTTTCCTTTTTTTTCCGGTACCGGAAACCTTTTTCTTTGGACGCTGTTTTGCCATACATTACAGGAATTTGAATATTCAGCACGCTTATCCTTACGACTTTTTACTTGATTTGAATAGAAATTCTTTT
Organism: uncultured Lentimicrobiaceae bacterium; assembly: GCA_964511085.1. GTDB lineage: Bacteria > Bacteroidota > Bacteroidia > Bacteroidales > DASVHX01 > DASVHX01. The sequence continues at coordinate 15,651 of CAZEDO010000004.1, read as the reverse complement.
TCTTCTTTCGTTAAGCTGGAATAACCAGAACGCGAAATCTTTTCCAGAATAACATCAATACGTTTCTGATTTTCTGCCCGCATACGGTTATACTCATCATCATTAACTGGTTTTGATGCAACATGCACCTTCTTAAATTTCGTTTTCCGCGATTTATTGCTAAAGGTTAATGATGAGAGCCATTTTGATGAAAAAACAACAGAAGGATCAAAGCCGCTCTTCAAAAGCCGTACATAGGAAAAACCCCATATAGCACCTCCTAAATGTGCAAAATGCCCACCTGCATTGCCAGAAGGAATCATTGCAATATCCATTACCAAGAAAAAAATGGCAATATATTTAATTTTCACAGGACCAATCAGGATCAGATGAACAGTATAATCAGGCATAAAAAAAGAGATACAAACAACGATTGCCATTACTGAAGCTGAAGCACCTAAAGCCATTGAAGCTGAAAGGCCAGGTTCAAAAACCGGGAAAAAGTTGAAAGCCGCAATAAAGATCAATGCACCGGAAAGCCCACCATAAATGTATGTTGCTAAAAGTTGTTTCCCAGATAAAAATTGAAGGAATATCTGGCCAAACAAATACAACCAAAGCATATTAAAAAGGATATGCATGAATTTCTCATGAAGGAACATATAAGTAACCACAGTGTATGGTTTTCCTGCAAGGACCGGTAAGCTCGCGGGAACAGCCAACCAACTTAGTATAATGTTAACCCAGGGAGTAAGCTCCGCACCTGCCACCTGAATATTGCCGTTACTAAAAAGGAATTCAACCAAACGGATAAGAAAGATAACAATCCAGATAACAACATTGATTCCAATCAGATATACTAATGCTGACCTGCTCTGTAGAAATTTTGTAAAAGGGTTAACTGTTGCAGAGTTTTGAAACATTTGATTGTATCTATTAATTTTGATGTGGGTATTTCTTCCAATAAACAATAAGAAAATACCCGAATAACATTCCTCCCAAATGGGCAAAGTGAGCCACGTTACTACCTGTATTATAAACGCCGGAAAAAAGCTCGATTACACCATAAATGACAACGAACCATTTTGCCTTCATGGGTATGAAAAAGTAGATATAGATAAGTGTGTTAGGGAAAAGCATTCCGAAAGCAAGTAACAATCCAAATACAGCTCCGGATGCCCCTACTGTAGTCATATTATACAATGCATTAAGCTTTCCCATAAAAGGGTCAACAAAGTTCTGGTTGTTCTGCATAATCTGGGATCCAGTTTCACGAACCTGCGCAATCTGGTCAGCTGTTAAATTTAATTCAGCATAATAAACCTGAAAATAAATAACTAATAACTGGATAAGTCCGGCACCAATTCCCGTAATCATGTAATAGATCAGAAATCTTTTCGGTCCCCAGAAGTTTTCAAGTACATTCCCAAACATCCATAAAGCGAACATATTGAAAAGGATATGAGAAAAATTCCCATGCATAAACATATATGTGACCAATTGGTGCGGACGGAAAGCGACTGATTGAAAATAATGCAGTCCAAATACTTCAGTAAGATCGATTTTAAGGACACTTCCAAAAGAGATAGTAGCCAGAAAAAACAGTCCGTTAATAATAAGGAGGTTCTTTACTACCGGCGGAAGCACCCTGAAACCTGTGGGTCTGTATTGTTCGTAACTCATTTTTTATCTTTTATACAATATTATGATTTGAACCGACGCTCGATTTCGTCCAGGGAAACTGTTCTAAGTGCCGGGCTTCCATCGGGTGCGGAGTCAGGTATCCGGCATGCAAAAAGTTCTCCTACAAGTACTTGCATCTCTTCTGGCTGTAAGGATTTACCACTTCTTATCGATAGATTATGAGCTAAAGAACGAGCTAAGTTAACCTTTTTATCAATGTTTAAGGCTGAACGGTTTGTTTTGAAGTTTTCAATAACTTTCTCCAGCAATGTACCAGCATCCTCATCAGGAAAATCAGCAGGAATGCCATTTACAACATAGGAATTTTGCCCAAACTCTGTTAAGTCAAAACCAAGGTGCTTAATATCCTCACGCAGATCGTTAATAATTCCTGCATCAATTGCCGACAAATGAACTGTTTGTGGAAAAAGGCTCTGTTGAGCCCCTACATGTGTTTTCTCCATACGATCCATAAACTTTTCAAATAGAATGCGTTCATGAGCACGTTGCTGATCAATGATAACTAACCCTGATTTAACGTTAGAAACAATGAATTTGTTTTGAACCTGGATAATTGAGCGTGAAGGATCACTGAAAGCTGTTTTTTCAAAATTCGCTTCGATTAATTGACGAGGTTCAGGAGTAGTATCCTCAAATTGCCTGCTTGGATGCATTGGAGATCTTGCACCGGTAGGAGGGAAGAGCTTTTCCCAATTTTCTGGTGTGTTTCCGGGTCTTGGATTATCACTTTGAATAGACTCTTGCCCTCGTTTAAATGGGTTGAAATCAGGATCAACTTTTATTGTAGGAGGCACTATTGGCCTGTTTGCCGGGAAGTTAACTTCTATAGAAGTTTCTTTTTCAAAATCGATGCTTGAAGAAAGGTTGAATTTTCCGAGCGATTGCTTTATTGCTGCACGTAAGGAAGCATAAATCACCTGACCATTCTGGAAATTAACTTCCGTTTTTGTGGGATGGATATTGATGTCAATTGTTTGAGGATCAACATCAATATAAAGGAAGTACACAGGGAATGAACCGTCTGGGATCAACTCCTGATAGGCATTTTCCACAGAATGATGAAGGTATGGATGGCGAATAAAGCGATTATTTGCAAAAAAATACTGCTCCCCACGGGTTTTTCTTACAAATTCAGGTTTAGTAATAAATCCTGAAATATTAACCAGATCCGTCAACAATTCCACTGGAACTAACTTTTCGTTAAGATGGGCCCCAAAGATTGCTGAGATTCGCTGCCTTAGGGTGGAGCGGTCGAGTTGAAAAACTAATTTATCATTCTGATAGAACGAAAATTCTATTTCAGGGTTGACCAATGCTACCCTCTGAAATTCCTCAATGATATGGCGCAACTCGACAGTGTCAGTTTTGAGAAAGTAACGACGGGCGGGGACATTAAAGAATAAATTTTTCACTGAAACGGTTGTTCCGACAGGGCAGGAGCAAGGTGATTGGCTCTTTACCTGGGACCCTTCGATTTCCAGCCGTGTACCTAATTCAGAATTGGCTTTACGCGATTTAAGTTCTACCTGTGCAATTGCTGCGATGGAAGCAAGAGCCTCACCGCGAAAACCTAGTGTGCGAATGGAGAAAAGATCGCTTGCTTCTTTTATTTTAGAAGTAGCATGACGCTCAAAACTCATTCTGGCATCAGTTTCTGACATTCCACTACCATTATCTGTAACTTGTATCAGGCTTTTCCCTGATTCTTTTACACTGAGCCGTATTGCTGTTGCTCCGGAATCAACTCCATTTTCAAGAAGTTCTTTAACCGCTGAAGCTGGGCGTTGTATTACTTCGCCTGCGGCTATCTGATTAGCTACCGAATCGGGCAAAAGCCTGATTACATCTGGCATAGTTGATGAGTATGATTAGATTTACAAATTATTTTAGAAGTGCAATGGTTCTAAAACATATTATATTTATTGCCTATAACCGTCAGGTATAATTTTATCTATGCAGCTTTTACTTTTACAACACTAAAAGGCTCGCCGAATTTAAACCGCAAAGATTCAGTATAAAATAAAGGTTATGAACGAGCAAGTTGAGGAAATTTCAGGGACACAAGGTAAAAGCCACCAAAAAACACTGAATTGTAAAAAAGATCTCCAAGTATGCCATTATTAAGGAAAGGGAGGCCGGCAGCATAGGCTTGAATCAGACCGTTGAAATTCATCGGATATGGCATCATACCTGATTGCCAGGAAGCAAAATTAGTGACAAGAAAAAAAACGAGTGAAGAAACAACTGAAGCAGAGACAACTGTGAAAATACCAACCCGCTCGCGCAATATAAGACCTATGCCAACAATAAGTGCAAAACTGGTATATACAGCCAGCATAGTTTGGTGAAAACCAAGTAAGAGATCACTAAGTAGCATAGCTGCAAAAGGAATAATAAATGCCAGTTGTTTACGTACCAAATAGGTTCCTCCGAATAGAGCAATACCGGCAATTGGCGTAAAATTAGGCCAATGTGGAATAAGCCTCAAAAATGCGGCTCCTGCAATAACTGATATGATGACAAGAAACCTGGGTGTAATTAATGATTTGTTCATGACAATGCGAATTATGAAATTGAGACTAAATGACAAAAGTATAAAAATAGCGTACACGTTGTTATTATTTGATAAGAATGTGATTACTGTCAAATGAAACAAAGTGCATTTTGTATTTTATTGAATGAATAGAATTAAACCAACCTGGATGAATAATGTTCGGACGTAACTTCTTCAGGTAGTTATTAATCTTAAATTTGCGAAAATATCCAATGATTATCTGAATTTCTATGCGTAAAAAAATAAGTATTATAGTTTTGATGATTCTCTCTTCTATGTATCTAAATAGCTCCGGGATGAAAGTAATGGTTGATCTCATAGTCCGTAATGCAACGATTTATACACTTGACGCTAAATTTTCCAAATGTGATTGTTTTGCTGTTTCCGGTGGAAAGTTTGTTGCTGTGGGCAGAGAATCTGAAATTGTTAGCCGCTATGAAGCGCATGAAATAATTGATGCTGGCAAAAAATTTGTTTATCCCGGATTTATTGACGCTCATGCACACTTCTATGGTTATGCCCTTAATTTAGAATACGCTGATCTTACGTCATCAGCTTCCGAGGCAGAAATGATTGAACTACTCAAAAAACATGCATCAAATCATCCCACAGCCTGGTTGGTTGGCAGGGGATGGGATCAGAACAAATGGCAGGACAAACACTTCCCTGACAATCAGAAACTGGATGAGTTATTTCCTGATACTCCGGTTGTCCTCACCAGAATTGATGGTCATGCAGTGCTTGCTAATTCTTCAGCGATAAAGCTAGCCGGTATTAAAAATATCGATGATGTTAAAAAGGGAGAAGGGATTTTAGTTAACGGGAAATTCTCAGGTGTGTTTCTCGAAAACACAGCTGATAAACTTAGGCAGGCAATCCCAAGCCCGCAAGGCATAGATTTGTACAATTTATTAGCCCAGGCAGAAAAAAACTGTTTCGAAGCCGGATTAACTTCAGTTACTGATGCCGGCCTGGATAAAAATACGATCATACTAATTGATACGCTTCAGCAATCAGGCAAACTTCGGATCAGGATTTATGCAATGCTGAACCCAAGCAGCGAAAACATACTGCATTTTGTTAATCACGGACCAAAGATTACCGATCATCTGAGTATCCGTTCCATTAAACTTTATGCTGATGGTGCACTGGGATCCCGTGGTGCATGCCTTCTTAATCCATATTCTGATGAACCTTCCAATAGCGGAATGATTGTTAGTTCTATCGAAACAATGCAAAGTATATGCAGGTTGGCACTCGAAAATGGTTACCAGGTGAATACTCATGCCATTGGCGATTCAGCTGTAAGAATAGTTCTAAAGATGTATGCATCTGTACTGAATGGAAAAAACGATAAAAGATGGAGGATAGAACATGCACAGGTAGTTGACCCTTCAGACATACATCTATTCGGGGATAATTCCATCATTCCATCCGTGCAAGCCGCACATGCAACTTCCGATATGTATTGGGCTGCAGATAGGTTAGGGAAGGTTCGTGTCAAAAATGCCTATGCATATCATACACTTATGCAGCAAAATGGCTGGATTCCTAATGGTACTGATTTTCCGATAGAGCATATCAATCCTTTATTAACTTTCTATTCAGCGGTTTTTCGCATGGATAAAGATGGTTTTCCTGTTGGTGGATTCCAATCCGAAAATGCTCTTTCCCGCGAGGATGCACTGCGTAGTATTACAATTTGGCCTGCCATGGCAGCTTTCGAGGAGAATAAAAAAGGAAGTATAGAACCGGGTAAATATGCCGATTTTGTAATTCTGGATACAGATCTTATAAACGGATCTGCCATTGATATACTTAAAACTAAGGTTGAGAATACCTATCTGGGAGGCGAAAGGGTATTTCCATAATGATGCCAAAATTGAACTTCTATTAAGTGAATATAATACAACTAATAATTGAAAATCATGAGTGATAACGTTGAAGTAAAATGGATTGATAGTATGGCCTTTGAAGCAGAAGTTTCCAATCATAAAATTATTCTTGATGCCAGTGAGGCTGTCGGAGGAAATGACCGGGGACCTCGTCCGAAAGCATTAACCCTTGCATCACTTGGCGGCTGTTCTGGCATGGATGTTATATCGATTCTCGCTAAGATGCGTGTTGTACCTGAAAAATTCAGGATGACAATAACAGGTGATCTCAGCGAAGAACATCCTAAAGTTTACAACACGATCACAATAATTTATCATTTCAAGGGCAAAGATTTACCCTTGGATAAACTGGAGAAAGCTGTAAATTTATCACAGGAACGCTATTGTGGCGTGAGTGCAATGCTCGGAAAATCTGCAAAGATTATTGCAAGGATAGAAGTTGAAGAATAACCGTATGATCTAATCCTGAGTTAGCACTATTATTCGGGAAGAAAGTTGTTTTCAAAAAGAGCTGTGAATTCACTCAGAATCATTGCCGTAGCACCCCATATCACGGTATCTCCAAACTTGTAACAAGGCACATCCAGAGAAGTCCCGTCTTTGAAGGTTAGTATATGGCTTGTGCATGTGTCCTTGTTCAATAATTCAGCGATATCTATTTCAATAATTTCCGCGACTTCTATAGGATCCTTAATGAATTCAGGCTTTTTGTCTGCTATACCTATGAATGGAAATACGATATAATTACTGGGAGGAATGTAAAGTGGAGAAATTTGACCCAGCAACCGTATTTCGGATGGATGAACACCAATTTCCTCATAAGTCTCGCGTAATGCTGTTGTTGCTATATCAAAGTCAGCGGTTTCCCACTTTCCGCCCGGCAAGCTGATCTGTCCGCTATGAACTCCGCTATAAGACGGTCTTAGAATTACAACAGTCTTAATTAATTCTCCTTCAGGATATAGAAGTATAAGTACACTGCTTTTAACCGAATCGTTACTCAACAACCCAGACCTGATATCATTTATTCTATGTACCGGGGCCATCAGTAATTGCGCATCAATGCCAGGTAATCCAAGGTTTATACGTTCTGCAAGTAGTCCGGTGAACTTTTCCCATTTCTTCAAATGATCCATGATTATTAGCTATCTTATCAAAATTGAGTAAATTTACAGCAGAGATAACAAAAACTGTTGAAATGTGTTTAATAATTATTCATTTTATAAATTCCTGTTGTGATTAAAGAAAAAGAGAGTATTACACAGCAGGAAAAAACGTTGGATTCATATTCTAAAAAGTTGATCCTGTTTAATGATGATGAACATACTTTTGATTTTGTGATCGAATCATTAATTGAAGTTTGTGGTCATGATCCGGTAACTGCTGAACAATGCACTATGATTGTCCATTATAAGGGTCGCTGCGATGTTAAATCGGGAAGCCACGATTATCTGATTCCTTTTAGAAATGGATTGGATAGTTTGGGTCTGATTGTTGCAATTGAATAGAACTTTTTATAAACAAATTTATATGAGAATCAAACTGATTTATATTTTAACATTTTCACTAATTATTTTTTCCTGTTCCAAAGTACCGATAACAGGGCGCCGGCAGCTCAAATTGCTTACTGATAGCCAGATTAATGAAATGAGTAATGCTAACTATGCCTCATTCCTAAAAGCTAACCCACCGGTTAATCCTCCTACTCAAAATTCGGCTGAAGTAACAGCGGTGGGACAAAGAGTTAGTAATGCTGTTGAAAGATACATGAATAGTCACGGACTATCCGACAGGATTAAAGGCTATAAATGGGAGTTTAACACAGTTAATAGTCAGGATGTTAATGCATGGTGTATGCCAGGCGGCAAAGTTGTTGTTTATACTGGTATTTTGCCCCTTACAAAGGATGATGCCGGGTTAGCTGTAGTTTTAGGCCATGAAATAGCACACGCAATAGCCGGTCATGGCAATGAGCGTCTGAGTCAACAACTTGCGATTGAAGCTGCTGGTGTTGGATTAGATATATATATGCAGCAAAAACCGCAACAAACCAGAGATCTTTTTTTATCTGCCTTTGGAGTTGGGTCACAGTTAGGCGTTTTGGCTTATTCACGCCAGCATGAGCTTGAAGCTGACAGGCTTGGACTCATATTTATGGCAATGGCTGGATATGACCCTCAAAGGGCATTACTTTTTTGGCAGGAAATGTCGAAAGTAGGTGGGGCAAAACCACCGGAATTCTTAAGCACTCATCCCAGTGATGAACACCGTATAGCCGAAGTCAGGAAACTACTGCCCGAAGCACAGAAGTATTTTGAGCCAGCTCAGCCAGCTTCAGGAAAAAACAACACAGTTAAACCTTCCGGGACAATTAAGTTTAAAACTAAGAAAGAGTAATTCATTTAATTCAATAACAGCAAGATACAGGTTTTCTCCTGGCAGCTAGTTCTTCTGCCTGCTACCTTATAGGGATATTTATACATAGCATATTTTTGCATTTGATATTATGAATACTTCGCGGAAAATATCAAAGATTGAGCTAAAAGAGATTACCAGATGTTACAGGCTTCTGATGCATTCGTGCAGGCATATCAACCGTGCACATGATTTATTACTTATCCGGTCAGCATTTGAACTTGTGCTTGAAGCGCATAAGGATATGCGCCGCGAAACCGGGGAGCCTTATTTTTATCATTCCATTGCTGTTGCTAAAATTGTTGCTGATGAAATGGGCCTCACGACAATTAGCATTGTTACTGCGTTGCTTCAGGATGTCCTTCGGGAAAGTTCAATTACAAAGACTGATCTGGAGAACAGGTTTGGTAAGGAAATTACATTGATTCTCATTAGCCTGGAGCGCATCTCATCATTGCGGATGGACAAGGTTTCGATGAATGCAGGGAATTTTATTCAGTTACTTCTATCACTATCCGATGATGTTAGGGTTATCCTTATACGACTGGCGGACAGGCTTCATTTTATGCGGATATTGGGAAGTCTTTCCCCGGAAAACCAGGTGCAGATAGCTTCGGAAACATCCAACTTATATGCCCCTATCGCTCACAGGCTTGGATTATACAAAATAAAAACTGAGTTGGAAGAATTGGCAATGCAGTATTCCCAGCCGGAAATATACAATTCCATAGCAAAAGGTATTGAACAAAGCAGGGAAAGCCTGGAACAATATATCAGGAAATTCGAAGCGCCTATTCGCTTAGAATTGCAGTTACAAGGTTTTGATGTAGAAATAAAAGCCCGTACAAAGTCGATATCGTCTATCTGGACAAAAATGAGAAAGCAGAATGTTGAATTCAGGCAGGTATTTGACTTGTTTGCTATCAGGATTATTTCTAACAGCCTTCTCGAACGCGAAAAGGAAGATTGCTGGAAAATATACAGTATTGTTACAAATATTTACCAGCCAAATCCATTGCGTCTTCGCGACTGGATATCTGTACCTAAAGTTAATGGTTACGAATCATTGCATACCACAGTAAAAGGGCCTGAAAATAAATGGGTTGAAGTGCAGATCAGGACCATGCGCATGGATGAGAATGCCGAAGGGGGGCATGCGGCCCATTGGAAGTATAAAGAAATGAAAAACGAGCAAGAAATGGACACCTGGTTGAAACAAGTCCGAAAAATCCTTGAGAATCCACTTCCTGGTGAAACGGAGTTGAATGTTTCAACAAAAATGGAATTGTATTCTGATTCTATTTTTGTTTTTACACCTGATGGAGACTTAAGAAAACTAAAATCAGGATCTACAGTTCTCGATTTTGCATTTGATATACATTCCGATGTGGGCTCAAAATGCTCTGGAGCCAAAGTTAACAATTCCTATGTGCCATTAAAGCATGTCCTTAAAACAGGTGACCAGGTTGAAGTAACCACTTCTAAGAATCAGCATCCCAGTGGCGACTGGCTAAATTTTGTTAGTTCATCGAAGGCTATTAGCAAAATCAGGCGATACCTTAAGGAAGTAGAATTCGGGCAAGCTGAACTTGGAAAAGAGATACTTAAGCGCAAACTGTCACAGCTTAAACTTAATTATAGTGACGAGATTGTGAATAAGATTCTAACGTATTTGAAATTGGAAAGTCCTCTCGAGCTCTTTCAAAACATTGCTACAGAAAAAGCCGATATTTCTCGTATCAGAGAAATACTATTTCCACCTCCCAAGCCGGAAGAGATAATAATTGCTGAAAAACAGCTTACCAGATATGCATTATTACCGAAAGAGAAAATAAGTAATGCAAGAGGGATGGTAATTGTAAATGACAATCAGGAACTCTCAGATTTTAAAATCGCCAAATGTTGCCATCCTGTTCAGGGTGATCAAATTTTCGGTTTCATTACCGTAGGTGAAGGTATTAAAATTCACAGGGTTGATTGTCCGAACGCAAGGCAGATGCGTACTTTTTACAATTACAGGCTTGTAAATGCACGATGGAATTCCTCCATTTCCGATTCTTCATACCTGGCCGAAATTCAAATTCAGGGCAATGACCAACTAGGTATTGTGAGTTCTATATCTCAAATGATTTCTGATGACCTCCGGGTGAATATGCGTAATATTCGTTTCGATTCGGCAAATGGCAAATTTGAAGGAAGGATCACAGTTGTTGTGCCTGACAAAAAGCATCTTGATAAACTATTGCAAAAGCTCATTAAAATTAAAGGTATTTCTAAAGCATCAAGAATAAACTAATAGCGGCATCATTTACATATTCTGAATAAAATGACAACACCCGGTTATTATAACACTGGAAAGCGACTGGAAGTAGGAAAGCATTATCTATTTCAAGTTATAAGCATTGCTACGCTTCAGGACGGACAGGCATATTATATTCTGGAAGATCCATTTAAAATCAGACATTTTCTACTTTGCAAGAATTATAAAGACTATGGAGTAGAGAATGGTCAATCGATCGCTTGTAAAGTGGATAAAATTAACTGTACCGGGCGTGTTTATCTCAATCCAAACCATCCACATAATTCAGAAGGCATACCGGTTTTAATTCTTCCAGGGAATAGAAAATAATGGCTGAAATACCCTTGAATTACCAGAAACCTTTTTGCAGATTTATCAATTTATTTTTATGATATTAACAATTGTTGATAACACATGTGAATATTTTGTTAGCAATAGGAAGGTAAAACACTTGAATCAGGGGTGCAATTTGTTGTAAATTTACTTCACCAAGAGAGCGATAAAAGATCTGCAATCAGGGTGGAAGTAAAAAGCGGAAATTCGAAAGAAAAGAAACCAAGTAACAACCGCATAGCCCAAAAAGAAATCCCGCAAGGGAATTATTAGAAAGGCGAAACTGAAAGCAAGGCAGAGTCCAAAACCCGTCAAAAGGTTAACGGCAAAACCAGATAAAAGTTAGGTTAGCGATAACCAATACAGATCGAGATCATAATAACAGTAACTTGGCGCTGTCTGGCAGCTAAGGCAGGCCGGCGGTGAATGGGAGATCTTTCGACAAGGAAGAGCTCCCATTTGTTTTTTTGGAAGTGCATACCTTTTTAAATATTATAGAAAGAGTGTTTGCAAGAAAGTTTCCGGGTGAAAATAATATATGTAGGTCGTAAAACAAAAAAGGGAACTTCAGAAGCTCCCTTTTTTTTTGTTTTTCAATTAATTCGCTTAGTCAGGCCGTATGTTGTATTTCTATCGTGCTGCTAAATTACACGTTAGTATGAAAGTAGTACAGTTTAATTAGTTAAAAAATGTTAAGAAGACAACGAAAAGTTGGTTTAACTTGTAAATCAGCATGAATTAGTCTTCTTTTTCAGCTTCTGGTTCTTCTTCTTCAGCATTTTCCTCCTGATCTTTGACGTTGCTGGTATCATCAAAAATATCTTCATCATCTTTATCACTTTTCGTGTCAATTTTAACTGGGACTTTCACAAGATAACTAGTGTCATCAGTATCTACCGTAACTGCATAGAAGAAATTATCTTTGCTGGTTTGAACTTTCATTACAAAGTTGCTATAGCCCAGAGGATATTTAATACGTAAGGCTTCAAGTACTTCAGAAGGTAAATTACTGTAACTAATGATAATACGTTTTTTATCCATAAATTAATCAGGTTTCATATAATGGCGTACAATAATACGGAACAAATATAAAATACAAAAGGACTGCTCAAAAATTTAACTAATTTTAAGAACAGCAATATCTATACGATTTTCCGCATTACAATGGCTGTGCGGCTTGTAAGATAAATTCTCATATGGTTGGTCCCGGTAGAAGAATGAAAGTTTGTTGGATAATACATGTTCTCATTTATACGTCCTAATCCCCCAAATGCTACATTATCAGTATTTAGGATAATCTGGTAAGAACCTCCTTCAGGAACGAAAAATTCGTATCCGGGAATGGATTCGCTGATATGAAAGTTGAAAATAAAAATCAACGGTCCTCTTTCGAAAATCAATGTTTTATTTGCTTCATCAACATTGAGCTGTTTTGCAAACCCATATGAAAGAAGCTTCTCAGATTTTGCAATCCTTATCATCTCTATATCAAAACTAGCAAGTTTACTGAAATAAAGATGGGAATTATCTACCAATGACCATTGCCGGCGTGCATGTTTGAAACTCCAGTCATTCCCTTCACGAGGGAAATCAATCCATTCCGGATGGCCGAATTCATTGCCCATAAAATTCAAATATGCTTGACCACCTAAAGCAAGTGTAAATATCCTGATCATTTTATGCAGAGCAATACCGCGATCGACAACCGGATTGGAATCCGTTGTACGCATATTGTAATACATCTCCTTATCCATTAGCCTGAATGCTATAGTTTTGTCGCCAACAAGTGCCTGATCATGGGATTCGCAGTAACTAACAGTATTAACATATGGAAGCCTGTCGTTAAGCACTCTCCACATTTCGGATACATTCCAGTCTTCGTCGGGCACCTCTTTCAATAACTTGATCCAAAAATCAGGAATACCCATTCCCAGCCTGTAATCGAATCCCATTCCCCCGTCATTTATTGGCACTGTAAGTCCTGGCATTCCTGTAACATCTTCTGCAATTGTAATAATTTTCTTTTTTATTTCGTGAGCCAGGTAATTAGCTAACTGAAGGTAAGTTATTGCATCATATTCTACCCCATCGGAAAAGTACTTTTTCTGGTTGTCGATAGTTTCATCTCCATGATGGAAATACATCATAGACCCAACGCCATCAAACCTGAAACCGTCGAAGCGGAATTCCTTCAACCAGTATGAAACATTTGAAAGTAGAAATTGAAGTACTTCCATCTTGCCATAATCGAAGAGCATTGAATCCCATAATTGATGCTCGCCTCTTGGACCTGAATGAAAGTATTGATGATCGGTTCCGTCAAATTTATTCAGACCTTCATTGATGTTTTTTACGGTATGCGAATGGACAATATCCAAAATAACGGCAATACCCATTTTATGAGCTGTTTTTACCAGCGTTTTTAATTCTTCAGGAGTTCCGAAACGCGATGACGGTGCGAAGAAGTTGGCCACATGATATCCAAACGAACCATAGTAAGGATGTTCCTGTATAGCCATAAGCTGAATTGCATTATAGCCGGCTTTTTGTATACGCGGTAAGATATTATTTGTAAATTCCGAATACGATCCGAGACCTTCGGTTTCCTGGGCCATTCCAACGTGGCATTCATAAATAAATAACCCGCTAGATCCGGGTATTGTAAAATTGTCTCCTTTCCAGTCAAAAGGTTCAGGCGACCATACCTGGGCTGAGAAATTTTTAGTGTCTTCATCCTGCTCAACGCGGCGAATGTATGCAGGGATCCGAAATTGCTCACCTAGCTGGCTCTGGACAACCACTTTTATTTTATCCCCATGCTTAAGTTCATCTTTACCGAGTAAAATTTCCCAAATTCCGCCATCTATCCGTTTTAGCGGGTGAGCATATTTGTCCCAATTATTAAACTCTCCGGTAAGGAACAGCGCATGTGCTCCTGGTGCCCATTCCCTGTATGTCCAACATTTATTACTTTTATCATAATTAATACCGAAATAGTTGTAGGCATTAGCCAAATTGAATAAACCACCCTTATGGTGTTCTATTTCGTTAAGTTTGTCAACGAAACGTTTATAGCGCAGATAAATATCATTTTCACTTGGGTCCAACCAAGGGTCAAGATCTAAGAGAGGCATTCGTTGATAATTCATTTTCATTATTGTTGCTGTTATTATACAAACTTAGCTAAAATCAATCACTAATACAATACTACAAAATTGTTTCTTCACTTTACGGCAGAGTAGGGGAGCTAAAATATTATCTGGCTAATTTAGCATCGTATAGATAATCAAGTATATGTGAACTTATTCTATAATAAATAATTGAGAACTCGATAAAAGATTACTCGTAATTTTATGGTATAAAAATTGGAGTATAATTCTCAATATTCTATCATTGATCACAAATACATACATTCCGCATACAACATATATTACGAACCTATAAACTTAAAAAAAAATGAGAAAACTAATGATTACTACGCTGTTATTGACATCCCTTGCAACAATCACTGGATGTGTAAAAGATAATGGTCCAAATGGAAATGCTAATCTTGAACACTTTACATACACGGTTCAGGCAAATCAATGGTATACTTATGGTGAATTCGGACATAGCGGCTGGCAATATTACCATCAAATCGATGTTCCGGAGGTAACCAGAGAGGTTATGGAAAAAGGGGCAGTTATGGTTTATATCAAGGAAAATGATCTTTTTTACCCGCTTCCAGCTACAACTGATTATGATGGATGGGTAAATACAATTCAATTTAATGTACATTTAGGAATGGTTGAAGTTTTTGTTGAAGATACTGATTTCCAGACTGTAAATCCAGGTACAATGACTTTCAAAATAGTAATATTTGATCAGCTGAAATCGTTGCCGGCGTCGCTCGATATTAAAGATTATAAGCAGGTTTTGGCTTATATGACTAGATAGGTAAGTATTCTAAAATTATGCCAGACTAAAGAATTATAGTTGTTATAAAAAATTAATTTTGCGAAAAATAATAGGATTATGAAAAAAATCCAATTTACGGCTATTATCGAAAAAGGAGAAAACGGCTAGTATGTTGGTCAAGTGCAGGAAGTACCGGAAGCAATAAGCCAGGGAAAAACTATTGAAGAGTTAAAGGCTAATTTACTGGATGCAATTCATTTGGTTTTCGAAACAAAAGGTCAATTGACTAAGAAAGGATTTGCAGGTAAAAAATCAATAAGTCGTAAAATAGAACTTGTATGAAGCGCGGGCAATTTTTGACACACCTCAAAAAGAACGACTGCATATTATTACGTAACGGTGCTAACCACGACATGTATATTAACACAAAAAACTTACAGCAAGCAGTAGTAGGACGTCACACAGAACTTGACAACGTAATGTGTAAAATTATCTGTTAACAGCTTGGCATTCCTGCAATATAGATACTTTTACAATTTGATTAAATTGTCCTATAATTTATATTATGTTAAATA
>CAZEDO010000003.1:0-71169 GCA_964511085.1 uncultured Lentimicrobiaceae bacterium | reverse complement strand
CCTCACCGGTAATTGAAAGCTTTTGTGCGGCATTACGCGCAGAATAGCGAAATCCAACATGCTGCACCCGTCCTTCAATAGTGATTAGTTTATTGATTTTCATGTTCGGTTGGAAGATGAATACTTATAACTTCAAAGATAGTGATTTCGACATTGGGGCACTTCAATATAAAAATGGCTTACTCCATTTATTTTGTTGCAATGAATAAGTGGAAAAATCTCCTGTAAGCAATCTGTTTCATTCTGTACAAATCAATATCTGATTGCATCAAGTACGGGAAAGAACAGTGTATTTTTTCTAAAAAAAGAAAATCCAAAATCCAAGTCTCAAAATTCAAATTTCAGAGAAAAAAAATAAAACTTTGCTTTAAAGGCAATGAAAAGCATGAGATTGAAATTTGGGACTTGAAATTTGGAACTTGGAATTCGACCTGATAATGTACTAATTTATCCCGTTCGAAGTATAATGATCAAGATCCTTTCTTCATTCAAGGAATATTTTTACTTTCGGCCATTCAAGCAACTCTATTGAACGATTAAGAAACCCTCTTGCCGTTGACAGAGCATAAATTTGAACCTTCAATAAAAATGCTTAATCTTTATAAATAGCAATGCTTATGAAACTGAAAATCTACTGTGTACTCTTTATACTTTGTCTGATGGTAACAGGGACAGGGCTTTTCGCACAAAGCGGACAGGTAAAGGGAACCATTACTTCCAAAGAAGATGGCACAACACTTCCTGGTGTAAATGTGGTAGTTAAAGGAACCACGCGTGGTGTTTCCACCGATATCAATGGCAGATATACAATTGCCGCAACTCAAGAGGAAACATTGATCTTTTCTTTCATCGGGTATCAGTCGGTTGAATCCAGGGTAGGAAACAAAGCTGTAATTAATTTGTCGATGCAGGCTGATATAAAGGATCTTAACGAAATTGTAGTGGTGGGTTACGGGACGAAGAAGAGAACAGACCTGATTGGTTCAGTATCCACAGTAAAGACCGATAAGCTTATCGCCAGGCCTTCATCTGATCTTCAGGGAATGCTTAAAGGGCAGGTTGCCGGCTTGTATGTGAATGTAGGAACCGCCCGCCCGGGAGGAAGTTCAAATGTGTTGCTCCGCGGTACCAATTCGCTTAAAGGCAGCACCAGCCCACTTTATGTTGTAGATGGATTTCCGGTTTCTTCTATCAACGAAATAAATGTTGATGATGTAGAAACAGTAAGTGTATTAAAGGATGCTTCTGCACAAGCAATTTATGGCGCCAGAGCATCAAACGGTGTTATCCTTATTACCACCAGGAGAGGTTCGGACAGCAAAGGTAAAATTAACATCAACTACGACGGATACATTAGCGTACAGAATGTTAAACCCAATTTCAAAGTTTTCTCTCCTGAAGAGTACATACAACTAAGGCGTGAAGCATTCAGAGGAGATAAAGCAAATGAGGCTAATGGCTGGACAGGAAATTTGAACGACTCTACGATTTATATGCCTGATAATTTAATATTTACGCCCCTTGAACTGAAAAATATTAAGGAAGGAAACTATGTGGATTGGTTAGATCAGGCATTTAGGAAAAATGTGATGATGACGAAACATGATATTTCCTTAAGCGGGGGGAATGAAAACACCAAATATGCTGCTTCTCTGGGCTTTTACAATCAGGATGGAGTGCGTCTGAGTTCTGACTATAAAAGGTATACCGGTAAGCTTGCCCTTGACCAGAAAATCAACAAATGGGTAACAGTAGGCATGATAGCATTTTATTCTGATTATGTGCAGCATCAGGAAAATAGTTCATGGACTGATTTTATTATATTCTCACCGATAGCAAAACTCTATGATACCACAGGAGAACTCAATTTATATCCGCTCGGTGACTTTAAATCCGTAAACCCATTATACTGGGAAAAGACACGCAGCCTTACGGTGAACGGAACCAGGGGAATCTATAATGGTTACCTCGAAGTGAAACCGATTGAAGGGCTTAAATACAGGATGAATGTAAGCATGGATAGCCGTTCGCGGGAAACTGATGATTTCAAGGCACTGGACGATCCTAGCACTGTGCTCGGCAAGGGTTTTGCCCAGGCAAATTTTTATAGTGAAAGGAGTTATGTTCTTGAGAATATCGTCACTTATGAAAACAAATTGGCAAATGGCCACCGTTTTGATGTGACCCTGTTGCAGAGCGCAGATAAACGGAAAAATACTTCCACTTCGAGCACTGCCAATTCGTTAGGAAACGATTTCTTTGGCATCAACAGCCTTGGATCTTCTCTGGAATCTTCATCAGCCCGTACCGAAGAAAAGCATGCTGTTTTGTCTTACATGGGAAGAATAAACTATATCATCAGTGACCGATATCTTATCAATTTCACAATACGCGCTGATGGTTCATCCGTTTTTGGTGCCAATAACAAATGGGGATACTTTCCTTCCATAGCTGCAGCCTGGAATATGCAAAAAGAAAACTTCCTGAAGCAGTTAGCCTGGATGGATGAATCTAAAATCAGGCTAAGTTATGGGCAGATCGGGAATGAGGCCATTTCTCCATACGGCAGTCTGGCTACTGCTAATAATGCTTTTTATGTAAGTAATGGAACGCCAATAATCGGCTATCTGCCCGGATCAAGTTTGCCCAATCCAAACCTGAAATGGGAGACCACGACATCAATTAATATTGGTTATGACTTTTCGGTACTAAAGCAAAAGCTAAAAGGGACTATTGACGTCTATAAACGTGTTACCACTGATCTGTTAGTCGATCGGAACATTCCTGCCAG
This sequence comes from uncultured Lentimicrobiaceae bacterium, assembly GCA_964511085.1. Taxonomy (GTDB): domain Bacteria; phylum Bacteroidota; class Bacteroidia; order Bacteroidales; family DASVHX01; genus DASVHX01. The sequence goes on along the minus strand of CAZEDO010000003.1, from coordinate 68,378 downwards.
TCTCGGATATTCTACGATGCCCGACAATCTGGGAGAGATACAGAATAAAGGATTCGAAGCAAGCCTGAATGCTTATATTATTTCCAATAATAACTTTACATGGACAGCCGGTGGAACTTTTTCCATGAATAAAAATAAGCTTACAAAGGGTGTTCTGCGTGATATGGAAACCGGCGAATATGTGGATGATGTGACCAATAAATGGTTTATTGGACAACCGGTAAATGTTTATTATGATTATAAATTCGATGGTATCTGGCAAATAGGTGATGATATTGCTAATTCTGCTCAGCCCAACGCAAGGCCAGGAGATGTAAAAATAGCGGATACAGATGGAAACGATACAATAACTGCTGCTGACAGGGTCGTGATACAAAGAGATCCCAAATGGATCGCCTCTTTTAATACAGCAATTCAATACAAAGGGATCGAGTTATCAGCAGATGTTTATATAGTACACGGGGTTACTAAAAGCAGCCCGTTTATGTCCGATGTAAATTATGGCGGCTCACTTCAAGGTTATAAAAACGGTATTAAACGTGATTACTGGACGCCGGAAAATCCTTCAAACTCCACTTTCAGGCCACACGAAACGGTAACTTCAGAGTACCGAGGTACGCTCGATTATCAGGATGCTTCCTATGTGAGGCTTACGAATCTGACACTTGCTTACACGTTGCCGAAACAATGGGCAAAGGCAGCAAACATTGGCAGAGTAAGGGTATATCTGCGGGGCGATAACCTTATTACGATTACTAAATACCTTTCGGTGAGCCCGGAAACAAACCCAGATTCCTATCCTGAAACCGTTAACTATACCTTTGGTGTAAACGTGAATTTTTAATGACTGCTTAATACAATAAACAATGAAAGACAATAAAGTATATTTCCTGTTGTTGCTTGTCCTCTTAACTGGTTTATGGGGCTGCAAAGATTATCTCGTAGAAGAAAACCCGTCTTCAGTAACAACCGACTTCCTGTTCAATACAAAAGATGGTTTGCAATCTGCAGTCAATGGGCTGTATTCTCTTGAACGTGCCCAGGCAGATGATAACGAAAGCAGCGATTTTGATGTGGTATTAGGTGATTGTGGCACCGATATCGATTTCATGCGGGCTGCACTTAATCAATGCGTCGCACGCTATCGCCCTGACCTGAATTTCCCCACCCAGGGCGTTGTTAGTAGTTGGTGGAAGAAAGAATACAGGATTATTGAAAGGGCTAATAGTATAATCACTTTTGGCATGGCTGCAGATGTGCCGGAAGCAGATAAAAAAAAGATACTTCGCGAAGCTTATATTCACCGTGCTAATTCATTTTTCTGGCTTGTACGTAAATTTGATAATATATGGCTTAACCTTGAACCTACAACCGTAGATAACATAGCAAACAGGATATATTCCGTAGCTACCCAGGATGAAGTGTATAAAGTAATTATTGCTGATCTTGATTCAGCTATTAGTTATTATGGAAACGATTGGACTGCAAGACCGGGACAATTTGGTCTTGGCGCTGCCTTATTCCTGAGAATTGATGTTGCCTTATGGAGGCAGGATTGGCCGACAGCTGCTGCGCTTTCTGAAAAACTAATAACCGATGGGCCTTATGCACTTATTGATCCTTCACTTGTTTTTACAAAAGATGCAAGGAACAACACATCCGAAGGTATCTATGTAATGCAATTTGATGAGTTTGCTGTCGGCGGTGCCGATGTTAGCTCTTCTACCGGAGCGCCTTCAGGCCATAGGCTTCCTCTTGTTTTTACTGCTGACTACAAGCAGGTTCCAGGCACAAGCCAGGTATCGGAATTTGGTGGTTACGGATGGGCCAGGGTTTTTCCAAATGAATACCTTCTGAGCCTGTATAATCCGAAATACGATAAGCGATGGGATGCATGGTGGCAGCATTACTACACGTATAATAATGAGACATTTGACTTTACAAATCAAACATATAAGTTTGGAGATACCTTAAAATACGGACAGGGGCCGATGTTAACCGGTACAAATTTTTTCAAGAATGCAAGCGTCGGTTGCAAAAAGTACTTTGATTATGTAAAGATCGCTAATACAACGCGTTCGTTTAATAATATTTATATCTACAGGTTTTCAGAAGTTTACCTCATGGCTGCAGAAGCAAATCTGCGGATGGGAAATACAGGTCAGGCTCTTTATTACCTCAACGAGTTGAGAAAGAAACGGATATCGGCAGAAGACCCGAATCAAATCCTCACTACCATGGATGAAGAAACGCTGCTGGAAGAACATGCACGTGAATTGGCTTTTGAGGGAAGGCGCTGGTTCTTCTTAAAAAGGCTGGGACTTCTGGTAGAGAGGGTAAGGGCATCCGGAGGTACAACAATGTTCAGGGGGATTATAGCTACTGATCCGGCCTGGTACTCATCCCGTTCAAATATTAAGGATTTCCATATTCGTTGGCCGATACCACAATCTGAAATAGATGCTATGGGAGGATTCCCGCAAAATTTCGGATATTACTAATGGCTCATGCCGCACAGGTGATGGTTAATTTCAATAATATTAAATCGAAACTTCGAATTTATAAAATGCATAAAAACGAAAATTCCTTTACTTCTTTTACCAGGGCAGGTTCATGTATCTATCTGCTTTTGTTAATCTTTGGATTCGGCCAGCAGGCAGCAGCTCAATTTGTATTTCCAGCTCATGACGATTGCTACATTTATGCCGGCGGATTAAAGGCAAACGACCCTTATGGGATAATAGATCCTGACAGTCTCAAAACAAGGAAGAGCGTATCTTCTGAGGAGTTTACACGCGAAACATATATCAAATTCCATATTGGTTCATTCGACACGACTTTTGTTTCGGCCCAGGTAAAATTATACGGGAAAGTGCTTGAGACAAAAAGAACGCAGATATATTCTACCGATACTGCATGGCAGGAGGAATCGCTTACAGGCAATACCCGGCCTCCGGGTGTATTTATAGGCGATATAGTGCTTGTGGCCGGAGAAGGTTACTATGCGTGGGATGTGACAAGTTATTTAAATCAGGCAGTAAGTGAAGGACGAGTAAACGTGGCTTTCATACTTAAAGATGTGGGAGGTGCAGTTTCTACAAAAGACACACGGTGGCATTCGAAAGAGAATTCGTCGGGGAACCAACCTTTATTGGAATTAGTTGAAGGGCCGGTACCTTTTCACCGTACCGGTGCTTATTATGTCGATTTTAATGCCGGTAATGACGATAATTCGGCTGCAAACCCTTCCCAGGCTTGGAAAAGCCTTGCAAATATCAGTGCAACTACTTTTGAACCAGGGGATTCAATCCTATTAAAAGCAGGAGTTGTCTGGCAGGGACAACTCAGTTTCAAAGGCAGTGGTGTAGCTGGCAAACCAATCTGTGTTGGTAAATACGGCGAAGGGGCTAATCCTAAAATAGAAGGACAGGGTTTAGTCCAAAACACTATGCAATTGACCAACCAAAAATATATAGAAGTTCAGGATCTTTCTATTACGAATCATGGCGATACTGTTGATTTTAGAAGAGCCTTGTATGTGCAGGCAGACGACATGGGAGTTGTGCGGCATCTAATTTTTCGACGTCTGGAAATTTCGGATGTAAATGGAAGTATGGATGGTGAAACATCTAAAAATAATGGTGGGATATTTTTTGATGTAACCGGCTCCGCAACACCTACATATTTTGATACACTACTTGTTGAAGACTGTTATATCCACGATCTGGACCGTACCGGAATTTCCAACCGTTCATCATGGAGCGACCGAACCCTCTCAACCGATGGGAACTGGACACCGAGCACAAATATGATTTTCAGGAATAATACATTTGAGCGCACCGGAGCCAATGCGCTTATTGTGCGGGTTGCCTTCAAGCCAATAATGGAAAACAATCTTTTTAACAATTGTTCGATAAAAGGTTCGGGGAATGCCTCTTTCAGTTTCAACACCAATTATGCGCTATGGCAATATAATGAAGCCTGTTTTACAAAGTATAACAGTGGTGACGAAGATGCCGGAGGATTCGACAGTGATTATAATTCGAAGTATACAACTATTCAGTATAATTACAGCCACGACAACGGATATGGGGCAATTCTTTTAACAGGAGGCCCTGGCAGTAATTTTAATGACGGTACTGTTATTCGCTACAATGTTATGGCGAATAATGCTGATCATGTCATCCGTACTTCGGGTTCTGCCACCAATAGCAGTATCTATAATAACACTATTTATAGCAAAGCTTCTTTGACAAATATTGACCTGATCCGGCATAAAAGCTGGGAAGGTTATTCATCTAATACTAAGTACTATAACAATATTTTTCAGGTAATGGGAGCAGGTGCATCAGTTGATCTGGGCGCAAGTACCGGCAATGAGTTCGATTACAATATTTTCTTTGGTTCGGGTATAGCAAATGTGCCAGCCGATGCTCATAGAATAGACCTCGATCCTCAATTTGAATCGCCGGATCAACCTGGGCATGGGATTGATTCTCTTGTTGGGTTTAGGTTAAAAAGTTCATCGCCTGCCATAAATTCTGGCACGGTAGTTAACGCAAGCCTTGTTAAGGATATAGAGGGGAATGTAGTCCCGACTTATTCAATCATTGACAGAGGGGCTTTTGAATATACAGGTCCAATTGGAATTTCGGAATTGAAATTGACCAATACTATAAAGGTATATCCAATTCCAGCTACAGAGTTTGTTATAATTGAAGCTGATGATTTTCCAAACACGAATGTACGTGTTACATTGAATTCGATAGACACCAGACTTGTATTTGAAAAAGAATTTCACATGTCGGGGGGGGGGCTGAAAATGTCAATACCTCTTTCAAACCTCATGCTTATCCCCGGAGCTTATTTGCTGAGGCTAACTTCTGAAAATAAGTTAACACGACAGACTATAATACTCGTTCAATAACACTACCTAACAAAAAAAAATATTATGTACGGGAAGATTGTTGTTTTTCTTTTATGCTTTTTGGTGTTGGGTTCATGCAGAACGAACAAGCTTGCGGGGAATTCAGATTCAATAGTAGTAGATGCGAAAAAATGGAGTAAGAAAAATGGAAAGGTTTCATATTCCGACTGGACGAAATGTAAAGCAGTAACTATTGATTTGTTGCCTGGTTATAAGTCTGTTGCCGATGAGAATTTCAGCAAATACGGTGGCGACATTGAATTAAAAATGAAGGCAACAGGTTTTTTTTATGCTAAAAAGATAGAAAACAGGTGGTGGATAATAGATCCTGAAGGATATAAATGCTGGCATGTAGGAGTAAGTGGAGTGAGGCCAGGCAACTCTGACAGGAATGAGAAAGCGCTTATTTCGAAATTTAATACCGTTGAAAAATGGATTGTTCAAACAGATCACGATTTGATCAATATGGGTTTTAACGGAGTCGGGTGCTGGTCAGATGTGCCGATGGTTCAATACAGTAACAAACAAAACAGTACATCCTTGAGCTATACAATGATATGGAATTTTTATGCAAATTATGAAAAACAAAGGAAATCGCAAAATATGAAAGGTATGTCATTTGCTGTGTTTGATCCTGAATTTGAATCCTTCTGTAATGAGCAGGCAATAAAAACAGAGGAAACTAATAATGATCCAAACCTCCTGGGGCATTTCTCGGACAATGAACTCCAATTCAGTGAAAAAATCCTTGACGAATACCTGTCTGTGGGTAATGAAAATGATTCTAATTACATGGCAGCGTTGTATTGGTTAAAATTATCGGGTAAATCACCTGATCAGATTAATGATTCCTTGCGAAATTCTTTCCTTGGATTTGTGGCCGATCGCTACTACAAGGTAGTGTCATCTGCGATTAGAATGCATGATCCTGCACATATGTTTCTTGGAAGCAGGCTGCATGGCAGACCGAAGCATAATGAAGGCATTATTAAAGCAGCTGGTAGATATGCTGATATAATTTCTATTAATTACTACGGGCAATGGGAGCCATCTCAGAAACACTTTGATGAATGGAGTGCCTGGACTGATAGGCCTATTCTTATTACAGAGTTTTATACCAAAGGTGACGATTCGGGCTTGGGGAATGTGTCAGGTGCAGGATGGAGGGTGAAAACACAGAATGACCGGGGAGTTTTTTATGAGAATTTCTGCCTGAAATTATTGCAAATGAATAACTGTGTTGGCTGGCATTGGTTCAGGTATATGGATAACGATCCAACAGATAAAACTGCCGATCCGTCGAACAGCGATTCGAACAAAGGAATTGTTGATAACAACTACCAGTATTACAATCCGCTGATTAACCACATGCGTTTACTCAACATGAACCGCTACAAGTTGATCAAATATTTCAAAAAGAAAGAGGTAATTGGATAATTATATCTACTTTCAAAAAAAAATTCGATGCGTATAACTGGAAAAATAGCACCAGCAGTAGTTGCGGCTCTTCTTTTCTTAGTGTTATGCCCACTCTTTTCCACGGGGCAGGAGAAGAGCCTCTTTTTTCGTCATCTAACTACAAATGAAGGATTATCGCACAACTCTGTATATTCTATTAATGAAGATGATTATGGTTTTATGTGGATCGGAACACGGAGTGGCTTAAACCGGTTCGATGGGTATTCCTTCAAAATATATGATAATAACAATAGTGGCTTAAGAAATGCTTACATCAATACAATATTTAAGGACTCAAGGGGTAGAATGTGGATTGGAACACAGGAAGGAGGCCTTAGCCGATATAACACCGAGACTGATGACTTTGATACATATACAATCAGTACAGGCAGCCCAGGCTCTATTGACCGCGATAACATTCAAGCCATTGCAGAAGATTCGAAAGGACGGATTTGGGCAGGTACACATGGAGAAGACTTATACCGCTATGATGATCAAAACAGGAAATTAGTGAGTGTTAACCTTCAGCAGAAGGTGCCTTCCGGCTTTAGAATAGAAAGGATCAATACCATTTATTTTGAAAACGACACTTTATTATGGTTGGGTACACTTGGTGGGCTATTTACATACAACCAGGTAACAGGCAAAGTCAAACCGGTTTATTCAATAAGCGGTATTATTGATGCAAGAGTGCTCTGTTTATTTAATGAAAATCAGAGTGTTATATGGTTGGGTACCACTTCCGGAATTATCAGGTATAATAAGAAAACCCGACAGGTTGAAAATATTACATCAACTAATTCGACACTTTCTAATGATCAGATACTGGATATTGAGCGTATTCCTGATGGCCGGATTATGATTGCAACCGATGGTGGTGGGCTCAATATTTATGATCCTGTATCCAAATTCATATCTCCATGCATGAGTGATCCGAATAACCCTTATACCATAAGCAACAACTCGGTGTACGAAATTTTTGTGGATAGGTACAAAGGGCTTTGGGTGGGCAATTATGTTGGTGGTATAAATTATTATAGCGAATTCGACTGGAAATTCCTACCCGTCAAGCACCAGGTCAATGATAAAGAGAGCTTATCAGACAATCATATCAGAACTTTTTTTCAGGATCGGGAAGGGAATATCTGGATAGGAACACTCGGAGGGCTTAACCTTTACAATCCTATTACCGGCAAATTCAAATCCTTTACTTTCAACAGGTCTGCCAGCAATTCCTTATCTTCAAATACAGTTCTGGCAATTTACGAAGATCATGAGGGTAGCCTATGGATTGGTACATTTGGTGGTGGGATAAGCATTTTTGATAGAAAAAAAAATGCCTTCCGAAAATTCAGCCACCCTGATGATGTGTCTGGTTCACTTGACAAAGCCAGTGTATATGCAATTACCGAAACCAGTAGTAACAAACTCTGCATTGCCAGTTTAGGAGGGATTTACCTTCTGGACCGAAATACAGGTCATCTCAAAAGATACACTTCCTCCAACTCGCATTTATCCAGCAATACGATCAAGGTACTATGTAATGACAAGCAGGGGAATATATGGCTGGGAACAAACCATGGTCTTGACCGTTTCAATCCCGAAACGGAAGATTTTTTAGTTTATACACATTCAAATACAGATACCACAACCCTTGCCAATAACAGGATTCTCTCAATTCTGATTGCAAATGACGGGAGGATTTGGGCAGGGACTGAGGGTGGCGGATTGAGTATTCTTGATCAGACTGATGGAAAGTTTACTTCAATAACATCTAGAGAAGGATTGCCTGATAATGTTGTGAATGCTATAGTGCAGGATGGCAATAATAATTTCTGGCTATCTACAAACAAAGGATTAGTGTGGTATGATCCAATGCAGAGGAAGATTAAAATATATACTGTTGCTGATGGCCTTCAAGGAAATGAATTTAACCAGAAAGCTTCACTCAAAACCAGGGATGGCAAGATTTATTTTGGTGGCAGCAATGGATTTAATGCCTTTTACCCAGGAAACCTTGTGATAAATTCGCATCCTCCCAAAGTCATCTTTACTGACCTCTACATTTCAAATAAACTGGTGAAAGTCGGAGAGCCAAACAGCCCTCTTGAGAAACAATTATTTCTACTTAAGAAGCTGACTTTGGATTTTGCTCAATCTAATTTTGAAATTCACTTTTCAGCACTTGGGTTTATCAATAACGGTAAATATCAATATTCCTTTTTAATGAAAGGAGTTGATGAAGCATGGACTGATTTTCGCGAAGTGCGCTCTGCCAATTATGCCAGCCTGCGACCAGGATTGTACACTTTTATGGTAAAGGCAGTTAACAACGATGGAGTTGCCAGCGTTGAACCTGCAGTTATTCAGATAAGAGTTTTACCACCATGGTGGAAGTCCTGGTGGGCTTACACAATTTATGCTATTATCATTATTTGTTCCTTAGTTTTGTTCATTAGGGTAAATACCTCATGGGTACAGGTAAAGCAGCAACTTCTTCTCGAGCGGATAGAAAAAGAACAATTAGAAGAATTGAATCAGTTGAAACTAGGTTTCTTTACTAATATTTCGCATGAGTTCAAAACTCCGTTAACATTAATACTGGGTCATCTTGATAATTTAAAAACTGCTGGTTCCGAAAAGAAAGCAGAAACATTAAGCAATATTGAAAGGAACGCCAAAAGATTGTTATTCCTCATTAATCAATTGCTTGAATTTCGGAAAGCCGAAAGTGGTCTTATGAAGTTGAAAGCGACAAAAGGCAATATTGTTCAATTACTCCAGGGTATCAAAGAAAGCTTCGATGATTTAGCCAATAAGAAAAATATCAATTTTGAACTCAGCATCAAAGGAGCCATTCCGGAAATTTGGTTTGATGCGGAAAAGATGGAAAAAATCATTTTTAACCTTCTCTCCAATGCTTTCAAATACACTGATGAAGGGGGATCAATTATGATTCAGACAAGGGTGAAGGATATAAAGGAGAACATTAGTGCCAATGAACGTGGAAATTATATTGAAATTGCTATCCGGGATTCAGGAATTGGAATTGCGCCGGAAGATATAATAATGATATTTGATAGGTTCTATCACGTGTCAAAAACTATGGGGGTCGATCGTAAAATAGATAGTTCCGGCATTGGACTGGCATACTGCAAAAGACTGGTTGAACTGCATCATGGTGAAATAAAAGCTGAAAGTGAGATTGGGAAAGGCTCTTCTTTTTTGGTTAGCTTGCCAATAGGGAAAGATCATTTAGGTGATGCAGAAATAAAGGAAGAAGTCAATTTCAACCTTAAAATGGACTATCAGGGGTTCTCAGGAGAAATTGTTGATATGCCTGTTTCAGATTCAGGCGCTTTGCCTCCTGATGACAAAATGCCTATTTTGCTTGTTGTTGATGATAATCCTCAGGTCTGTAGGGTAATAGCTGAAAAATTCAGGCCAGCCTTCAGGGTTCTCACTGCGGCTAATGGAACAGGAGGTCTTGAAATAGCCAGGCAGTATTTGCCTGATATTATCATATCAGATATTATGATGCCCGGAATGGATGGAATTGAGTTTTGTCAAAATATTAAAGAGGATATTCTAACTTCCCATATTCCTGTTCTGTTGCTTACTGCAAAAAGTGGAGACGAAAATCAAATTATTGGTATTAAAACCGGGGCAGATGCATACATATCAAAGCCATATAATCCTGATCTTTTGCAGGTAACTATCGAAAATCTGATAACCAGCAGGAAATTGCTAAGGAACAAATTTACCGGCCAACCGAATTTTATTCCTTCTGAAGTAGTAAGTAACAAACTTGATGAACAATTCCTTGTGAATATCATAAGCTTAATTGAGAACGATAGTGATTCTGATACTCTGGATGTTACAAAGCTTAGTAGGGAAATGGCCATGAGTCGTTCTGTTTTATACAGGAAACTTAAGGCACTTACAGGTAATTCTATCCAGGATTTTGTGCGTATTGTAAAGCTGAGAAAGGCTGCCAGGATGCTGCTGGAATCAGACTTTCCTATTTCTGAGATTGCATACCTGTCGGGATTCGCTAATTCAAAACATTTCAGTACAGCTTTTAAACGCCAGTTTAGCAAAACACCCAGCGAATACAGGATGAACGCGTAATATATAGTACCTGAAACAAACTGGATCACGAGGTGGACTACAATTGTATATAATCTGAAAATTGATGATTATTCGAATAATAAGTTCTTTTGAGAAAGGATAACCCCTCTAAGGTATGAATCCATTTTTGTAAATTCACCCTGGAAAGTCCTATTTTATCACGATAGATTTAATCAGAAACCTATTTGAACTGTAAAGAAACCCGATTCACTGCTTCATATTCTAATTTAGCCTATCCAAATTACCTGATATATGCGAATGAAAGCAAAAAAGCTTTTGATCTGGCAAACGCTACTCTTAGTAGCTATCGTCACAATGCTACTACTGATAATATATTTATAACAGTTAAACTTTGTTATTCTTAAATCTCAGAACGAATTCTATACATAATAACAACTAAATCTGATAGCATGAAAACTAATACCATTCGTAATTTTTTAATTGCTTTGTCTGTTTTGGCAGGCATTTCAATAACCGGCAGGGGACAGGTGTTGATGTTCGATAATTTCGACTATCCTTCCGGCGATTCTCTTGCCTGGCATAATTGGCTGATCCAGTCGGGTACTAGTAGTTTGATTAATCCAATTTTCGTTGTCAGCGAAGGTCTGTCACATGCCGGATTTCCTTGTTCAGGAATCGGAAATGCTGCTGCTGTTGGTACTACAGGGCAGGATTTATTCAGAGGGTTTACCAAGCAAACCCTTCCAGGAAGCTTAATATATATGGCCTGCCTGGCTAAAGTAACTTCAGCCACTACAGGAGATGCATTCATTTCGTTCAAGGAATCACCAACTTCTCCGACAAATACAACCTTCAGAGGAAGAGTATATGCAAAGGTTGATGGTTCAAATAATTTGGCCTTTGGTATATCTAAAGGTGCTATCACGGCACCTGCATCAGCTGATTATACACCGTTTATTTATAGCTTAAACACTACTTATTTGCTCGTAATAAAATATGAGATTATTGAAGGAACAACCAACGATATTACATGTCTTTTTGTAAATCCGGTGATTGGAAGTCCTGAACCTTCTCCTTCAGCTGTTGCCTCTGATATTACTGCCTCTGATGTTGGGATTGGATCGGTACTTTTACGCCAGGGAACAACCGGATCTTCACCCACTGTGATTGTAGATGGGGTCAGGGTTGCCAAAACCTGGCAACAAGTACTGAATATAAGCAATATTGCTACTTTGAGTAACATTAAAGTTGATGCTTTGAGCGTTACCGGTTTTAGTCCTGACGTTGTTACTTATAATGATACTGTTCCTGCAGGTCAGACATCCGTAATTGTTTTGGCTACCCCAACAGATTGGGCGGCCTCAGTAGTGATTACACCTCCTGCTTCAATTCCTGGAATTTCAAGTATTCTGGTAACGGCTGAAAATGGAACAACAACAAAAACCTATACAGTTAACCATGCTTACGCATATTATACTGTTGATCTTGCAGTTTTACCGGCAGCTACCGGAACTGTTTCTGGAGGCGGGGTTTATGGTGAAGGGTTTAATGCCACAGTTACTGCTTCTGCTGCAACAGGTTATATGTTTGCAAACTGGACTGACGGAGGCTCTGTAGTAAGTTCAAACTCTGTTTATACATTCCTTGTTAGTGGTAACAGATCATTAGTTGCCAATTTTGTACCAGCCTCATTTCAGATAACTGCTACAGCCTCGCCTTCTGATGGTGGCACTATTACAGGAACCGGAACTGTTGCCTATGGTGGGACTGCTACACTCACGGCCTTTCAGAATACAGGTTACGTTTTTGCACAATGGACAGAAGGAGGGAATGTAATTGGATCGAATTCTGTTTTAGTAATTACGAATGTTTCATCTAATCATGATGTTGTTGCCCAGTTTGTTTTACAAACTCTTACAGTTACAGGCTTACCTACTCCTCCTGAAGGTGGAACAATTACTGGTTCCAGCTCCATTAGTTATGGCTCTGATATTACACTAAATGCTTTTGCAAATACAGGATTTATATTTGAAAATTGGAGCGAAAACGGAACCATCTTAGGAACAGATCCAGTACTTACTCTAACTAATGTAATTACCGACCATACTATATTGGGGAACTTTATTGAGAGTGTTGATGTATTCACAGTATCAGCAACAGCAAACCCCAGTGAAGGAGGAATAATAACAGGAACCGGCAATGTGCCACTTGGCGGAAGCATAACGCTTACGGCTATTGCAAATCCGAATTATGTTTTTTTGAATTGGACAGAAGGTGGAGTTATTCTGGGTACCAATATAGAATTAACATTAACGAATGTTTCAGAGAACCATAATCTTGTTGCCAATTTTTATTCAAATGTTGGCATTGGCAATATAAGCTATGATGGGATTCATGTTTACCCAACAATCACATCAGATAGGATCTGTATTATTTCTACAGTTGAAATAGAGGTAATTGAGGTTTATAACCTTGCAGGTCAAAAAATTGCCAACCTGAAATCGCCTTCAAACGAATTAGTTATTAATGTATCAGGTTGGGAAAAAGGTTTTTATTTAATAATGGTAAGTACTGTAGAAGGAATGAAAACAAGAAAGGTCTGTATCTTCTAACTTGTTTGTTTAACATAATAAGGTTGGTTTTTGATTATTAATTTGGTTAGTTTGATTTTTTCGGTTAAAAGCCCTGGTTTTTCAGGGCTTTTTTCATGCCTGTCGAAAAGAAAAAAATGAACCTGTTACTATTAACACACATTATTGGTCGCAAAAGAAACTTATTTGAACTGCATAGAAACCTCTTGCATTTCCTTCTGCTATACTTTTATATTCTGAAAACCGCTTGATGCAGGATGAAAAGCCAGAGAACTACATTGATAGTAAGAGTGTCCGATAACTTGTGTAATGACTGGCTGAGTAAAACTACCTTTACGGTGCATATCAATATAGCTGCAAAACTTACTTTTGTCAATCAGGTGATTAGAATTCAACTAACAAATAAATCAACTAAAAACTATATGTCATGAAAAAAAATCTACTCATTCTGTCAATTATCACGCTTTCGCTATCTTTCTCCGGAATTAGTGTCGCGCAGATCTATCATTTTCAGGAAACCTTTGTTTTGAATGCGCCGCCCGTAGGCTGGATTGCAACGAATGTTACTTATTCATTAACTCATAATAATGAAGATTTGAATCCTGGCACATATTCTGCAAAATTAAAGCCTAACGAATCGTTTTTAATGATCAAAGCATTAAATACCGCTGCCACATTGCAATTTTATGTTAAAGTCAGGGATACAAGTACATTGAGCGACTTTCACCTGATGATCGAAAAATCATACGATCAGGTAGCCTGGACAGAAATTGGAAAAGATCCTTGCAATATGGAAAATGATTCTATATTTCAGCTTGTTAATATACAAGTAAACGATGCAGCTACTCAAATATATCTTAGGTTTCATGCAGCTTCGGTTAATGGAACAGCTTCGCTCGGCCTGTGTTATATTGATGATATAAGTGTTACCAAAATGGCAATAGAGCCAAATGATGCCACCCTAACCGATCTTACATATAATGGCATCAGTATTGATGGTTTTACTGCCGCAAATTTAGATTACATAATGGAAGTTCCATATAGTGTGGAACATATAGAAATGGCTGGTACACCTAATAATCCAGGTGCTACAATTACAATAACTAATCCTACAAATCTCAGAGGTTATGAAGCCGACAGAACAGGTACTGTTGCTGTTACTTCCCAGGACGGAACTGTTACTAAAAACTACAAGATCGTATTCACCGTTTCAGATTATATTTATAAAGTCGGGTTTGTAAATACGGGTGATGGAGTAATGCCATTACCGGGTTGGCGTGGTGGTTATACTTACACAACAAATACGGTAGTTGGAGGAGGGGGAAATCATGGAGAATTTTTCGGTCTGGCTGCTTTGAAGTTTATGAGAGGGCAACCTGATAAAATCGGATTTCTTAATACTGCAAAGTACACTAAATCAGATACGCTCACTTTCTGGCTTGCTATTGACCAGCCTGATGGAGTCGAAAACCTGTTAGTTCAAAAGAAAGTCCTAGGTGGCATAGGTATTACATTAGGCAATATTACCTCTTCGGAAATGACTGCCGAATGGAAAAAATTTACTTATTTTATTGGAGAAGACGATAGTACTCAGGTTATATTTACACCTACATTAACTGCCGAAGGATTAACACGTATCTGGATAGATGACCTTTCACTCAAAGGGAAAAAGGTAAGCGGACTTTCTGTTTCAGAAGTTAATTCTGATACCAGGATTTCTGTTTATCCAAATCCGGCTCACAATACATTAACAGTCCAATCGACTGATCGTTGTTTCACTTCTCTAACTGTATCTGATTTGACTGGGCGCCGGTTAATGACTGAAGATATCAGGCAATCCATTAAAACTTTTGATATTCACAGTTTACCTGGTGGCGTCTATTTTGTCACCCTGAAGGGAGAAAACAAAACAATAACAAGTAAATTCGTAAAACACTAATAGATTGATAATTATGGATTTATCCGGATGCTAGATCCGGATTGCTCCTTCATCAAATTGTTCCTTTTACGTAAGGCTTTTCATATTGTTTAGTCTATGCCTGATTTCCTGTTTTTTTTTGTTTTGCTTACCTACAATAGTATTTATATCAAATACTATCAATTTGATTATTTACCTATTTCTCCTATCCTGAATTGATGTTGAAATTATCAGCCTAAAATTTAATTTATGAATAAGAAAAAAAATGCCCTGATTATATTTCTAGCTTGTTTAACGCTGCCCTCAATAAGCCAGGATAAATTGATTCAAAATATATATAACCGTGATGTTCAATCTCTGAATGGTAAATGGAATTATATAGTTGACCCTTATGAAATGGGATATTATGATTACAGGACAATACCTTATGATCAGAATCCCAAGCCACAGGACAGGGCATTTTATACCAATACAAAACCAAAAGATAAAACTGAAAGGATTGAATACGATTTTGATAAATCACCAACATTACTAGTACCTAGGGACTGGAATTCCCAAAAGGAAAACCTGTTCTATTATGAAGGGACAATATGGTACAAAAAGGCTTTTGATTACGCAATAAATGCTCCTGGTAACAGACTGTTCGTTTATTTTGGAGCAGCAAATTACAGGTCAGATGTTTATCTGAATGGAAAGAAACTTGGGTTCCACAAAGGAGGTTTTACACCATTTAACTTCGAAATCACCGATATTGTAAAAGAAAAGGGCAATTTCCTGATTGTTAAAATTGATAATAAACGCAAAGCAGATGAAGTTCCTACTTTGAATACGGACTGGTGGAATTACGGAGGTATTACCCGTGATGTGCAATTGGTAGAAATTCCGGCAACATTTATCAGGGACTATTTTATACAATTAAGAAAATCTTCTTCAGATAATATTGGCGGGTATATTCAGCTTGATGGAGCTAACAAAGCAGGCAAAACGATAGAGCTGAGCATCCCGGAGCTTAAAATCAAGAGCAAATTGATTTCTGATGCCAATGGATATGTGAGTATAGATCTTAAAGTACAGAATATCAAACGCTGGTCCCCAACAACACCTGTCCTTTATGACGTATTTATCAGTACTGAAACAGATAAAGTTTCTGACAAAATTGGTTTCCGCACTATTGAAACAAAGGGAACTGATATTATACTAAATGGTAAATCAATATTCCTGAAAGGAATTTCTATCCACGAAGAAAATGCGATTCGTGGAGGGCGGGCGTATTCCCGCGAAGATGCCCTTATGCTATTGAACTGGGTTAGGGAATTAGGCTGTAATTTTGTACGCCTTGCACATTACCCGCACAACGAGAATGTCATACGCCTTGCTGATGAAATGGGTATCCTTGTTTGGGAGGAAAATCCTGTGTATTGGACTATCCAATGGACAAACCCGGAAACATTTGCCACTGCCAGTAATCAGCTGAAAGAAATAATATCCAGGGATAAAAACAGGGCGGCTGTTATTATTTGGTCAATGGCCAACGAAACTCCTGTTAACGACGACAGAATTAGTTTCCTGCACCGGCTGGTTGATACTGCCCGCAATATAGATGACACACGTCTTATCAGTGCCGCGCTTGAACAGCATGCGTCAAAGGAAAATGAAATGGTTCGGACAATCACTGACCCTTTTGCTGAATTTGTTGACATCGTCAGCTTTAACCAATATATAGGGTGGTATGACGGATTGCCCGATAAATGTGCTAAAATTCAATGGGTCATTAATCAGAATAAACCAGTGATTATTTCGGAACTTGGCGCTGATGCTTTAGGAGGAATGCATGGCGATAGTTTAACCCGTTGGAGTGAGGAATACCAGGAGTATTTCTATAAAGAAAACCTGAAAATGGTGGATAAAATTCCCCAACTACGCGGAACTACTCCCTGGATACTTGTTGATTTCCGCTCTCCCAGGCGTGTTCTTCCCGGAATTCAGGACGGATGGAACAGGAAAGGATTGATCTCAGAAACAGGAAATAAAAAAAAGGCCTTTTATACATTGAAGGATTTTTACAAACAGGTTAGCTTAAAATATGATTAATTTCTGTTTGTGCCTTATTGTGTCTATTGGTATTTCTACTGCCGGAGTATTTTGTCTGATGAAGCAAATCCATTTATTATATTGAATATTAGTTGTCGGAATTCACTTAATATTCGTTTGTTATAGAGTATGATTGTGTATTTTTGATTTAACTCAATTTAATTCGCATTGCCATCGATTTGCATGATAAAGAAAGAACACGTCTGAAATGCAATTCTTTACAAAAAGAACTTCAAAATATTAAAATGTAATTATATGATTAAACCTGGATTTGATGACCTGAAAGATAAAATAGTAGTTATAACCGGAGGTGCAGGAGTGATAGGGAATGCGATTGCTCTGGGACTCGGCCTGCTTGAGATGAAAACGGTGATATTGGATATTAATATTGATGCTGCAAAAAAAACAGCTTCTGAAGTAACAGCGCAAACTGGTAGCTTTTCTTTTGGGGTTTCAGCTGATGTTCTTGATAAACAATCGTTAATTGCTGCAAAGGAGATAATAAACAGGGAGATTGGTAAGATTGATTTTCTTATTAATGGGGCAGGGGGGAATTCACCTAAGGCAACAACCCAGGTTGAAGAAATAACAAAAGACAATATCAGCAATCTTGAAGGTTCATTCTATGGCTTGGAAATAGAAGGATTTCAACGGGTATTTGATCTGAACTTCCTTGGGACCTTACTCCCGACAATTGTCCTTACAACTGATATGCTTGAAACGGGAAAGGGTGCGGTGTTAAATATTTCATCGTTAAATTCCTTCCGTTCACTTACTAAAATACCTGCTTATTCAGCTGCCAAGGCCGCCGTTAATAACTTTACAGAGTGGCTGGCAGTTCACCTGGCAAAGACAGGTATCCGTGTTAATGCAGTATCACCAGGCTTCATTCTTACCAATCAGAACAGGTTCCTTCTTATTGATGAAGCAACAGGAAATCTAAAGCCCCGTGGAGAGAAAATTATAAACGGAACTCCCATGGGTCGCTTTGGCGAAGCTGATGAATTACTTGGGGCAGTAGCATACCTTTTGTCCGATAGCTCACGATTTGTGACTGGTACAGTTTTGCTGGTGGATGGAGGATTTAATGCATATAGTGGTGTGTAATATCAGATTAAATTAAATTTACAAAATGAGCATACAACTTAAAACAGACTTTGCGTTTTCTCTCCTGGTTCCGACCAGCATGGGAGTGCGCATAACTCCGGTTAACGGACAACCTGTTCATAGCAGCGATACTTTTAAGATGCAGGCGACCAGTGCAGAAACCAATGTTGCAAGCATTTCGGCCTACCTGGGGCTTCCGGTGAAAGTACTTACAACTTTCGTGAAGGACAGTCCGGTAGCTCAGTTTATTAAAAGCAACCTTGCTAGCAGACATATGACTTATGAGGGGAAAGAAATAGAACAGGGTGATCCCTGGGGATTTCGCCACCAGTTCAATATAGCAGATAGCGGATTTGGCTCACGCGGGCCTCGTGTGCATAATGATCGGGCTGGAGAAGTAGGTCGTATGTTAAATATTAAAGATTTTGATCTGGACCGTATTTTTGTAAAAGAAGGAGTCCGGATTGTTCATCTCTCAGGCTTAATAGCTGCTTTGTCGCCCGAAACTGGAACCTTTTGCCTGGAATTGGCACGAGCCGCTAAAAAGACAGGCACTTGCATATCTTTCGATCTCAACTATCGTGCTTCCTTTTGGAAAGGGCGGGATAAGGAATTGAAAGCTATTTTTACAGAAATCGCATCATTATCTGATGTCCTCGTTGGAAACGAAGAGGATTTTCAATTATGCCTGGGTATTGATGGCCCAAAGGCAGGTGGCCAGGGAATCGAAGCTCAGATAGGGAGTTTCAAAGAGATGATCTTTCGTGTAAAAAAGGCTTTTCCAAATGCTTCAGTATTTGCTACCACATTGCGTCAGGTTGTCAGTGCTAATAAGCATTTATGGGGGTCAATAATGCTTGAAGGAGATATATGGCATGTGATAGAGCCACGTGAAATTGATGTTCTCGACCGCATTGGTGGTGGGGATGGTTTTGTTGGGGGATTACTATACGGAATTTTAAAAGGATGGGAACCTGAAAAGTGCATGCAATTTGGATGGGCAAGTGGTGCGCTGGCTACAACTTTTTTAACCGACTATGCCCAACCTGCGGATGAAGAAATGATATGGAGCATCTGGCAGGGAAATGCCAGGGTAAGAAGGTAGTTAGCGATTCCATTATTGCATAGATCCAAAGTATAATACTGGCAAATGTTTCAGAATTAAAACGATCGGAGCATTTCAAAATATTAATATGATTTATTACGACCACGGTTCAGTAGATTCGGAGTTTAGTTCTGAAGATCTTAGAAAAGGGCTATATGAAGCACTTGATAAGTTGGGGCCGCGGCGTAAGGTTTTAATTGTGCCTCCGGATTTCACGCGTTTCCATTCCAGGGCTGGAATACTTACTGAAATGGCATGGCAATATTATGGAAATGCGGTGACAGATATCCTGCCGGCTCTTGGAACACATGTCGCAATGTCGGAAACCGAACTCACCCGTATGTTTGGGAAAGTACCTCATTCACTTTTTCGGGTGCACAACTGGAGAAGCGATATTGTTACCCTGGGTGAAGTGCCGGCTGAATATCTGCGAAAAGTTTCAGAGGATCAGGTTGATTTTTCGTGGCCGGCGCAGGTAAACAAACTTCTGGTTGAAGGAAATTTTGATCTCATCCTATCTATTGGTCAGGTTGTTCCCCACGAAGTGATTGGCATGGCTAATTACAACAAAAATATATTTGTTGGCACAGGAGGTAAAGAAGGGATAAATAAAAGCCATTTTCTGGGAGCTGCCTATGGAATGGAGCGAATTATGGGACGGGCTGATAATCCGGTAAGGAAGGTTCTCAATTATGCATCAGAGCATTTCGCCGCACATCTGCCAATCGTTTATATACATACTGTTATAGGAAATGGCCATAGTGGCAACATGGCGGTTAAAGGTCTTTTTATTGGCAACAGTAGTGAGTGTTTTGATAAAGCTGCTGAATTATCACTTAAAGTGAACTTCGAATTACTGGATGAGCCGTTGAAGAAAGTGGTGGTTTACCTTGATCCTACTGAGTTTAAAAGTACATGGCTGGGAAACAAAAGTATCTATCGAACCCGAATGGCTCTGGCTGACGGAGGAGAATTAATAGTTCTTGCACCAGGGCTAAAGGAATTTGGAGAGGATAAGGAGATCGACCGCTTGATTCGTAAATATGGCTATCTCACAACCCCGGAAATATTAAAATTGGTTAAGAATAATCTTGAGCTACGTGAAAATTTAAGTGCAGCCGCGCATCTTATTCACGGATCCCACGAAAACAGATTCAGGGTTACTTATTGTCCTGGCAAACTTACCCGACAGGAGATCGAAAGTGTAAATTTTAACTATGGAAATCTTAATGAAATGATGAAAAAATATAATCCTTCTGAGCTAAAGGACGGATTTAATGATGTGAATGGGGAAGAAGTGTATTTTATTTCCAATCCTGCTCTTGGATTATGGGCCTGGAAAAATCGTTTTTAACAAATTAATCTCTCAAAATGCTCAGAATAATTGCAGATGAAAAAATTCCTTTCCTCAATGGGGTTCTGGAGCCATATGCTGAAGTGAAGTATATGCCAGGTAATCTTATTACCAGGGATTCATTATTGAATGTTGATGCTTTAATAATCCGCACCAGGACCAGATGTGATAAATCATTACTGGAAGGAACTGCTGTGAAATTCATTGCCACTGCAACTATAGGATTCGATCATATTGATACTGAATATTGTAAATCAGCAAAAATCCAATGGGTAAATGCCCCTGGCTGCAATTCTTCCTCAGTTCAACAATATATTATAGCAGCTTTGCTGACGCTTGCTCATAAATATGATTTTAGCCTGAATGATAAAATACTGGGAATTATAGGTGTTGGAAATGTCGGTTCAAAAGTTCAGGCAGCAGCTCAGCTGCTTGGTATGAAAGTGAAATTTAACGATCCTCCAAGAGCCCGGAAAGAAGGAAGCGCAGGGTTTTCGGGACTTGACGAAATTCTTGAAACATGCGATATTATCACGTTACATGTTCCGCTTATACCTGAAGGGGAAGATCAGACATTCCATCTTTTTGATAGCAGGTTGTTTGGTAAAATGAAGGAGGGAGCGTGGCTGATCAATACTTCCCGTGGAGAAGTGGTTGAGACAAATGCACTTAAAACCGTACTTTCATCAGAAAAATTGAGCGGAGCAGTGCTTGATGTTTGGGAAAACGAACCTAATATTGATACCGAACTATTAAGCCAGATTTATATTTCAACACCACACATAGCAGGCTATTCCACAGATGGAAAAGCGAATGGAACAGCCATGGTTGTTCAGTCGCTGTGCCAATATTTTAATCTGCCGCTAAATAAATATTACCCACTATCACTTCCTGAGCCTTTAAACCCAATAATCGTACTTGATGGAACAGGAAAGCGATGCCTGCAAATTGTACAGGAAAGCGTACTGCATACATATGATATCCTGAAAGATCATATCCGTTTGCAAATTTCGCCGGAATCTTTTGAACAACAAAGGGGTAGATATCCAAACCGCCGCGAATTTCCAGCTTACAAGGTAAATCTCTCAAATGGGAAAATGGGGGCAATAGAAATGTTGGAAAAACTTGGATTTACCGTAAAGAATGAAATAAAACAAATATATGGCTGTAAAGCCTGACTTATAAAACTTAAGAATCTTAATATGGATAATTTGGCAGACATTGGATTGGTTGGATTAGCGGTAATGGGCGAAAACCTGGTGTTGAATATGGAAAAAAAGGGTTTTACTGTTGCCGTTTTTAACCGCAGTATCGATAAAGTAGAAACCTTTGTTAATGGGAGAGGTAAAGGAAAAAATATCATCGGAACACATTCCGTCGGGGAATTGGTTAAGAGTCTGAAACATCCGCGAAAGGTTATGCTGATGGTAAAAGCAGGGAAAGCAGTTGATGATTTTATTGAATTGCTACTGCCATTTCTTGAAACTGGAGATATCATAATTGACGGTGGAAACACTCTGTTTACCGATACCGACCGCCGGACCAGGTACGTGGAAAGCAAAGGGCTTCTTTATATAGGGACTGGCGTTTCCGGTGGGGAAGAAGGTGCCCTGCTAGGCCCTTCAATTATGCCTGGTGGCTCAAAAGAGGCCTGGCCATTTGTAAAACCCATTTTTCAGGCAATTGCGGCCAAAGTCAATAATGGCGAAGCATGTTGCGATTGGGTTGGCGAAAATGGTGCCGGCCATTTTGTGAAAATGGTGCACAACGGCATTGAATATGGTGATATGCAACTCATCTGCGAAGCATATCAGATTATGAAAGATGTTTTGGGTATGTCGGCTGCTGAAATACAAAAGGTATTTGCCAGCTGGAATAAAGGCGACCTCGAAAGTTACCTGATAGAGATTACAGCCGAAATACTTGAACATCAAGACAAAGATGGAGAGCCACTGGTAAATAAAATTCTTGATACTGCCGGACAAAAAGGAACTGGTAAATGGACTGGTATAGCGGCTCTTGATTTGGGTGTCCCTCTTACCTTGATAGGAGAGGCCGTATTTGCCAGAATTCTTTCATCCCAGAAAGACGAAAGGATGGAAGCCTCAAAAATATTTAAAACACAAGTAGTGAAATTTGACGGAGACAGGCAGCAATTCATTCTTGATCTTGAAAAAGCACTTTTTGCATCAAAAGTAGTTTCCTATGCCCAGGGTTACCTGCTTATGAAAGCTGCTGCAAAGGAGCATGGATGGAACCTCAATTACGGTGGAATTGCACTTTTGTGGCGCGGTGGTTGTATTATCCGTTCAGTTTTCCTTGGCAAAATAACTGAAGCTTTTAACCAAAATCCTGAACTGCCTAACTTGATTCTGGATCCATATTTTACGAAAAAAGTACTGGATGCTCAGCAAGGATGGCGAAGAGTTGTTGCAACGGCTATTGAGCATGGAATTTCTATACCTGCTTTTGCTACGGCAATAACTTATTTTGACGGTTATCGGTCCGAACGCCTTCCGGCAAACCTCCTGCAAGCCCAACGCGATTATTTTGGTGCTCATACTTACGAAAGGATAGATAAGCCTCGTGGTGAGTTCTTTCATACTAACTGGACAGGCCGTGGAGGTGATACTTCATCTTCAACTTATAATGTTTAACCGTGCTCAGTTCTATTACCACAGATGAATCAAGTGAATAAAATATCCATTCGGCCCTGTATTGCTTTGCTGGTCAGATATTTTCTGATTTACGGTATTATTTTTTTCATTTTATCTGTCGGTAATCTTACAGCCCAAAATCGTAAAATTGCCATTTTTGGTTCATCTGTTGCAAATGGATCCGGAGATACTACCGGAGCTGGTGGATATGCCGGACTTATTGCCAGGATGCTTGAAAAAAGAGGGTGGGAAGTTGTTAATGTATCTAGAGGTGGTGATAACACAGCAAAAATATTGCCCCGTTTTGATACACAACTAATGCCTGAAAAACCAAAATATGTCATTCTTGGATTGTCATTGGGAAATGAGGGAATTGCAACATCGAATAAATTAATCCAAAACCGTTGTTTCGAAAAGTATCGGAGCGGGATGCTCCACCTGGTGCAGCTTTGCCGGGAAAAAGGGATGTACCCTATTGTGATAAACTGTTATTCACGCAACGATTTCCGACCCGAACAATATGCAGCCATTAAAAAAATGAACCTGATAATAAATACCTGGGATGTGCCAAGTATTAATGTATTGGGCCCTGTTGATAATGGAAAAGGGAACTGGCTTGAAGGCTATTATCATGATAAGTCGCATCCTGATTATAAAGGGCATCAGGAAATGTTCTTTGCCTTTGTCCCCGGCTTATTTGATGCAATTGAAACAGGGAAACCGATACCTTACAAAATAAGAAGTTCGGATTATCTTATAATTAGCCAGCCTTCATCATCCAAGCCGTTAAGCTTTACACCAGATGATACGATTCATTCTTTTTCAATGAGCTTCCTTGTTAAAACTAAAAGTGATGGAACGATTGCTTTAATAAGAGGAGAGAAGGTTTCAAGTATTGAAATTGAAAGAGGTAAAATTGTGTACCGTTCGATGGAAAATCAGTCTGTCAGCAGCGATACATCTGCTGAAAATAATGGGTGGCAATACATCGTTGTTACACATCAATTTGCAACCGGGCAAACCGCTATTTACTCTAATGGGAAATTAGCCGGTACTGTTCAGGAGTCAATTTGTCTTAAGGAGTTTGTTCTTGGCGGAGCCGGCGGTATTCCTTATAAACCGGCTCCTGATGTAGCAGGTTATAAGGACTTACTCATTTATCGTTCAAATTTAAATTGTGATGAAGTTGAGGCTTTATATTTTGACCAGCTTCTGCAATCGAGTCTTGAAATATATGCACCATTAAACGACAAAGAGTTTATGACCGGAACATTTGCTGATAATTATGCGCAGAGCTTATCAAAGCTGGTTATTAAAGGTGATTCGCTAAAAACCAGTCGTAAATAAAGGTAATTCACAGGAAATGGTTTTTCGAGTATAAACGAAGTGTTGCAAAAATTAAATTAGAATAATTGTTGATTAAAAAAACTTGAAATAATGAAAGCATTTATGGACAAAGATTTCCTGCTTCAAAGCAAATCAGCATCGGAACTCTATTTTAAATACGCAAAGGATCAGCCAATCATAGACTATCATTGCCATCTTAATCCAAAAGATATTGCAGAGGACACGCAGTTTGAAAATCTCACACAGGTATGGTTGTATGGCGATCATTATAAATGGCGGGCCATGCGTACCAATGGGATTGATGAGAATTATTGCAGCGGGAGTGCCAGTGATTATGAAAAGTTCCTGAAATGGGCAGAAACAGTGCCATATACACTGAGAAATCCACTTTTCCATTGGACGCATCTTGAATTGAGCAGATATTTTGGAATAGATAAGCTTCTGAATCCACATACGGCGAAAGAAATTTATGAGGAAGCTTCTGCAAAACTGAGGACAAAGGAATTCTCTGTGAGGAACCTTATTCGCAAGATGAATGTTGAGTTGGTTTGCACTACCGATGATCCTTCTGATACGCTGGAATACCATCAAAAAATTAAGAATGATCAGTTCGAAACCAAAGTAATTCCTGCATGGCGGCCCGATAAAGCCATGGCTATTGATAATGCCGTGGTTTACAATCAATACATTTCAAAGCTTGAGGCAGCGTCCAATATAAATATCTATCAATTCGATGATTTGCTTGCTGCTCTGAGCACCCGGCATGAATATTTTCATAAGAACGGTTGCCGTTTGTCCGATCATGGGCTGGATACTTTTTATTCAGATGAATTCCGCGACAGCGAGATAAAAACAATATTCGACAAAGTGCGTGGCGGAAAAGATCCGCATGACGATCAGATCCGGAAATTCAAATCAGCAATGCTATACCATTTTTCGGTTATGGACAAGGAGGCAGGCTGGGTTCAGCAATTCCATAACGGTCCTGTCAGAAATAATAATTCGGAGATGTTAAAAAAAATTGGCCCGGATACCGGTTTTGACTCCATCGGCGACATGCCTGTTGCCCTAAATATGTCAAAATTTCTGGATAAGCTTAACTCGGAACAAAATTTGGCTAAAACGATATTATACAATCTGAATCCTGCTGATAACGAAGTATATGCAACAATGATCGGAAATTTCCAGGATGGTTCAGTTCCAGGGAAAATCCAGTGGGGCGCGGCATGGTGGTTTCTTGATCAGAAATCGGGGATGGAACGCCATATTGATACATTGTCTTCGCTTGGGCTACTGAGTCGTTTTGTTGGTATGCTCACCGATTCCCGGAGTTTCCTCTCTTTTCCACGTCATGAATATTTCAGAAGAACTCTCTGCAATATTTTAGGAAAGGACATTGAAAATGGCGAAATCCCAAATGATCTTGAAATGATAGGCCAAATGGTTTCCAATATTTCATATCACAATGCAAAGAAGTATTTCCCATTCTGGAATAGTAATAAATAATAGAACCCCGGAATAAGTGCACACTCAAATAATAACATCAGAATTCCCGGTACATGGCACATGGCACCCGCACTTCTTCCATTATAACCAAACCCCGCAATTTTAAATTTAATCTCTAAAACAGTCCAAATGAATAACCAACAGGAAATCACAGCTAAAATTGGCAATTACCGATGGACCATTGTGTCGCTCGTTTTCTTTGCTACAACAGTCAATTATCTTGACCGCCAGGTGATAAGTTTGTTAAAACCGATCCTCGAAAAGGAATTTAGCTGGACAGAAACCGACTATTCCAACATCGTGATTGCATTTCAATTGGCTTATGCCATTGGATTACTGGGTTTTGGCAGGATCATCGATAAGATAGGGACCAAACTTGGATATGCTGTATCGCTTACAGTTTGGAGCTTTGCTTCCATTGCCCATGCTTTTGCTACATCTACATTTGGATTTGGAGCGGCACGTGCAGCGCTGGGTTTGAGCGAGGCCGGCAACTTTCCGGCAGCAGTTAAAACTGTTGCTGAATGGTTCCCCAAAAAGGAACGGGCACTGGCAGCAGGTATTTTTAATTCAGGTTCCAATGTTGGAGCTATAATTGCTCCTATTGCCGTTCCCTGGATTGCTGTTACCTGGGGCTGGCAGGAAGCATTCATCATTACAGGGGCCATTGGACTTATTTGGCTGGTCTTCTGGTTTATCTTTTATGAAATTCCAGCAAAGCAGAAAAGGCTGGGGAAAGCCGAATATGCATATATTCATAGTGATCCTGAAGAACAGGTCAACGTTAACCAGGAACCTGTAAAATGGTTAAAGCTGCTTGGGTTTAAGCAAACCTGGGCTTTTGTCTTTGGAAAATTCATGACCGACCCTATCTGGTGGTTCCTACTCTTCTGGCTTCCCTCTTTCCTGAAATCGGAATACAATATGACCGGCATGCAGGTAAGCCTGCCGCTGGCGGTGGTTTACACCATGACCTGCATCGGAAGTATTGGCGGTGGCTGGTTGTCAGGTTTCCTGATTAAAAAAGGCTGGCCTGTTTATAAGTCCCGTAAAGCTTCTATGCTCGCGTTTGCATTTTGCGTGATCCCGGTGGTTGCGGCGCAGGCTTTAGGCAAAATTAACCCCTGGATTGCCGTTTTTGTAATTGGATTGGCTGCTTCGGCCCACCAGGCATGGTCGGCAAATATGTACACCATTTCGTCGGATATGTTTCCAAAAAAGGCTGTAGCGTCGGTTGTGGGAATCGGGTCAATGGCAGGTGCTATCGGAGGAATACTTATCGCCAGGCTTGCCGGTGTTTTGCTGGACCATTACAAAGGACTCGGGCATATCGAAACGGGTTATTACATCATGTTTATTATTGCAGGATTGGCCTATTTAACCGCATGGCTGATTATTCATTTTCTGGCGCCTAAAATGAAACAGGTTGATCTTTAGGAAAAAGGGGCGAGGGGCAAGGGACGAGGGGCGCACCTGAATGAATTTGGAGAAAGCAAAAGTGACTTAATACCTGACAATAACAACCAGAATCTTCTCAAAAATGAAATAAATAACTGATTTTCAGAAATACCAATTACGTAGTAAATACATTATTCTTGTCATACATAATTATTAAAGGCTGCCCTGTTTATCAAAAGGGGAAAAGGGAACCACTTGAAACAATAATCTCTCATTGAAGTAGCTAATGACCTTACTATTAAAAGCGAAAGGTTAACAGCCAAATTACAGGAGTTCGTCTCAAAAGAGACCATAAAGGTCATTTTTACCAAAGTTAAGCACAGGGAAGTTTACCCCGGAATTCTCAATTTCAGCCCTGAAGATTTGATCTGAATCCGCCCATGTGTTAGTCTGATTTGATTAAGATTTATGCTGATAGCTCCAGGTCGCCTTCGTCCCAAGGCTTGCGCCCCTCGTCCCATTCCGGCAGTAATATATATACTTTCGAGGTTTCTCTGAGGTTTCTCCATGGTTACTCTAAGGTTTCTATCCGCATGCAGTACATTGTAAGTTACAGTTGCTTAGTATAATAGGTGTCCATTAGTGCGGGGTTTATCCGGAATATTTACGGAATACTTGAACATTACAGAAACCCATTAAAGCTATTCTGAAACCCCTTCCCTTTTGCTTGTTCATATATTTACCCTGCAAATTAAGTTTGTATATACCAGCAACCAAATAAACCAAATATTAAAACAAATCTTATGACAAACCTTTACACAACAAGGCCTGCGCTATGGAAAAACCTGAGCACGGCTGCACGAAACCTTTTTTGCCTGCCGGCACTTTTTGTGCTGATGTTATTTTTGATTGCTGGGAAGGGATGGGGACAATCTACAGTTTTTGCGGATGATTTTGGCAGCAGCCACACAAGTCTGACTTCTGGTGGCACGCCAACAATGACATATAGCGTTGGCAGTACAACAAGTCCGGCTGGTATTACTGCAATAGCTACTAACGTGCTCCAGCAATATGCGTCTGCTACTCCAGCTAACGGCAGAGAGTATTTTATGGGTTTATCATCCGCTTATAGTTACCCATATAACTCAACAACACTTCACAACAATCCGGGTGTTGTTACCTGGTCATTTAATATTAGGCTCCAGAGAAATTCTTCTTCAACAGGCTTAGATGCTGGTCAATATGGTTCTGCTATAATCCTCGCCACAAATAATGCTGATCCTACCAACGCTGGTGCAAGTGGTTATGCTGTGGTTTTATCAAAAAATGCAGGTGCCACAAACCAAGTTAAATTGGTAAGTTTCGCAAACGGTCTCACAGCGAATGCTAATACTACAACAATTATCGGACCCTCACCTGATCTTGCCACTTACCAATCACATGCTAGCGTGAAAGTTGTTTTTACACCCTCAACAGATACATGGCAATTTTATTACAGGGACGATTTAACAGTAGCATCTGTAGATCCTTTATCTGGTACCCTTACGCAGGTAGGCGGGAGTGTTGTTAATTCTACTTACACAAGTTCAGCATCCTATACAAACTTTGGTTTCTTCTACAATCATAGTACAGCGGCTAGTGCCAGTAACAAGGCTATGTTTGATAATTTCAAGGTACAGGTAAATGTTCCTGTTACCTGGACATCGGGTTGGCCAAAAGCTGAAAACCCAACACCAACTGGTTTTACAGCCAAAGTAAATGCAAATGTTGCCGGAACATCTTACTTCGTTGTGGTAGCAAATGGCTCAACAGCACCTTCTTCTGCTCAGGTTAAAGCAGGGCAAAATGCTGGCGGATCAGCAGCAATTGCAAGTGGCTCAATTGCCTGTGCGGCAGGAAGCACTGAATATTCTGCAGCAGCCGGTGGTTCTCTGGCAAGCTCAACAGCTTACGATGTTTATTTTGTTGCCCAGGATGCTTCGGGAAGTAATTTACAGGCTTCGCCTGTTCTCGTCACAGTAACAACAACAGGAAGTGCAACTGCGCCGCTGATTTCCTCGCCTACGGCAACTACAATAACGAATAATACCGCCCTTTTAGGGGGAAATATTACATCAGATGGTGGAAGTGTACTTACTGAAAGAGGCACGGTATGGGGTACTTCAAGCGGTGTATCTATTTCCGACAATAAACTGGCAGAAGGGGGCACTGCCACCGGAATTTTCACGCAAAGCCGTACACTCCTACCTGCAAAAACTCATATTTATTATAAAGCCTATGCAACCAATATAATAAATACAACGCTTACCTCTGAAGGAAATTTCTTTACACTAGCAAACGAGCCAACAAGTCAGGTCACCGCTTTTACTGCAACAGCAACATCCAATTCGACTATCGATCTTGCCTGGACTTCACCTGTGGGTGGAGCAGATGGCTTTTTTGTTTTACAAAGACAAAGCTCAGCAGCTCCTTCAGGTGTTCCTGCAGATGCCACCGTGTACCCTATAGGCACTACTCTTGGACTAGGAGCTGTTGCTGCCTATGTTACTTCGGGTGCTACAACAAATCTGACTATATCAGGTCTGTCATCAGGTACTATCTATAGCTTTAAAATTATGTCGGTTAATTCCGACGGTATTAATGCCGGAACATATAATTACTTTACTTCAAGTGCACCAACTATATCTGCAACAACATTGATCCCACCGGCGGTTACTTATACCTGGAATCAAACAGGCACAGCATCGTGGGCAACTGCAAGTAACTGGACACCAACCCGCACTACTCCTGAAATCAGCGATATTCTGCAGTTCAACGGTGGCGGAAGTATTGTAGTTACGAGTGTGCCTGGTCAAACGATTTCGCAGTTGTTAATATCTAATAACACCAGTGTTGAGTTACAGTCATCTACTTCTATTACTTTGAATATACGCGGAGAAGCGGGTGTGGATATAGACATTTCAAGTGGTTCGGCACTTAGCTTAACACAAGCCACTAATGTAATTAGCATTGTACTCGCCACAGGAACAACAGGTACAGTTGGCGGATCCATGTATTTTAATACAGCGGCCCACAGGATGACTGCAATAGACGCAAGTACAATCACTTTTCAGAATGGCGCAACTTTTACTGCAGGTGCGAGCTTTAGCGGGAATGCTTTTGGAACAGCTACTGCCAGTGCAAATTCTGTTGTGTTTGCTAACGGTTCCAAATATATTTTTTATGGAGGTTCAAATCCATTTGCTTTAACTGCACCTTCTTCTATCGTAGTGTGGCAGCCTGGAAGTACATATGTTCACAAATCCATCAGTAGTCCAAGTCTGGGTAATCGGACATATGCAAACTTTGAGTTAGACCAGGCTACAGGTGCGAATTATACTTCTTCAAGCCCTTTGACGATGGACAACCTAACTGTCACTGCAGGTTCATGGGGAATTGGCGTGGCTGCGGCATTTACTATTAAGAAAGATATAATAGTTGCATCTGGAGCAACACTCAGTTTAAGTCCATCTACAGTTGGAACAATTATTTTAGATGCTGCCTCTGCGCATTCAATAAGTGGCGGAACAGTTACATTTGGCGCTTTGCAGAATGTTACAGCTAACAATAGCCTAAACTTTGGTTCGGGCACTGTTACATTTGCTTCGGGCGCATCTCTCATCACCAATAGCACTGTTAGCGGCAATGTTACAGTTGAGCGTTCCATAGTCGGAGGTGAATGGCATTTGATTTCTGCACCCGTTTCTAATGCGTATTCGGCTATGTTCCTAGACAAATATCTGCAAAAACATTCAGAATTAACAAATCTTTACACTGACGTATTAAATAGTGGCACTCCGCTTACACCTTTGAGAGGATTTGCA
The DNA here is from genome assembly GCA_964511085.1 of uncultured Lentimicrobiaceae bacterium. GTDB lineage: Bacteria > Bacteroidota > Bacteroidia > Bacteroidales > DASVHX01 > DASVHX01. The sequence continues at coordinate 36,964 of CAZEDO010000003.1, read as the reverse complement.
TTATATGATGGTGCAGGATACACAGCTCAATTTACAGGAACTCTCAATACTGGCACCAAATCCATTGCACTGACACGTTCTTATGCTGGTAGTGGTTCTGGCTGGAATCTTGTAGGCAACCCTTACCCTTCATCAATTGACTGGGATGCGGTTTCGGGTTGGACAAAAACTAATGTGAATGAAGCTACATACCGACATGTTGCATATAGCGAAATTGATCCAAATGCCGGCTGGGCAACATATGTTTCAGGAGTTGGCTTAAATGGGGGCACCAAATTTATCGCTCCTTGTCAGGGATTCTTTGTAAATGTGAAAGATGATGGTTCTACTACAGGGACACTGGCGATGGACAATAATGTTCGTGTACATAATGCAACTGCTTTCTTTAAAAATGCTGTGAGTAACATGGTAAGACTTCAGGTATCCGGTAACGGATATAATGATGAAGCCGTTGTAAGGTTTACACCGGAAGCCACAGCAGCATTTGATGGTGACTATGATGCATATAAGCTTTTTGGAGATGTTGCTGAAGCTGCCCAACTTTATACTGTTGGCAGTGAGATTTTAGCCATCAATTCATTAGCTGAAACGAGCTTTGTTCCCGTTGGAATGAGAGTTGGTACTGAAGGTATTTACACCATTGCAGCCACCGAAATCAACGATCTGCAGTATGTAACGCTGGAAGACACTAAAACAGGCGTTTTTACCGAGCTTTCTAAAAGCGCATACTCTTTCAACTTTGTTCCAGGTGAAAACGAACAACGTTTTATCCTGCATTTCAGCGCGTTAGGAGTTAACGATCTTGAAAACTCATTAGCTAACATCTATAGCAACTCCCGGATAGTATATGTTGACCTGAAGGATAATAAAAAAGGTGATATCTCTGTTTACACGGTGGCTGGCCAGCTTGTAGCTTCATTACCTGAAGCACAGGGCAGCAGCAAAATAAGCCTTGTAAATGGAGGAAACTATATTGTTAAAGTGATCACGAACCAGAGTACAATGGTTAAGAAGGTGTTTGTACAATAAAACCCTTCGACTACGCTCAGGGTGACACTTTGGATATGTTCATCGAGACACCCCCGGCAATCGTCTCCTGGAACTTAAATAAATAACAGAATTTAAAACAAAAAGATATGAAAAGGAATTTCAGAATATTACTTATCTCAGCTTTTTTAGTTACAGCGCCTTTACTGATGCTTGCTCAGTCTCCTCCTCATCCTAACGGTGGTGCTACTCCTGGTGCCGGTAACGGCCCTGTTGGCGGTGGGGCTCCAATTGGTAGTGGATTAGTCATAATGGTAGCAATGGGAGCAGCTTATGGCTTAAGAAAATTGTACCAAATGCGCACAGTTTCTTTAGCTATTGTATAGCTAAAGATCAAAAGTCTGTTAATAATTTCATTAAGAAGCATTTACCAGTGCGTAATACTGGTAAATGCTTTTTTTGCTTGCTGATCATTTAAGGTTGTTTGAACAATGTGGAAACCTATTTGAGCTATTTCGAAACCTCTTTGCTATTACTTGTTTATATTTTTACCCTGCTATAAAAGTCAAATCAAGAAAATATTCACATAAAGCAAATATTAAAAACCAGAACCTATGACAAACCTTTACACAACAAGGCCTGCGCCAAAGAGAAACCTGAGTGCGGCTAAACAAAATCTCTTTCGATTCCCGGCACTCTTTGTGCTTGTGGTTTTAATGGTTTCAATCAAAGGTTGGAGCCAGCCAACAACTGTGTTTGCCGATAACTTTAACCGGGATCTTGGGGTATCTCCTTTGACTAATGGAGGAACTCCAACCATGACCTGGACAACAGCCAGTACAGCCAGTCCTGCAGGAATATCAATTACTAATGCTGCTACAGTTGACCCTGCAAATTATGTAGTTCAGATGTATCCTGGTGCCACTCCAGCTGCAGGTAGAACATATATTACCGGACCATTATCAACATTTTCATCTCCGTTTTCAACTACACTTAATGCAAATCCTGGTCCTGTCACCTGGACGTTTAATATGAAAACAAACAGGAGTACAGCTCTGTCAGGTTTTGATGCTGGAAATTATGGTTCTGCTGTTATTCTTGCCATATCAAGTGCAAATCCCACAAATACATCAACTAACGGATATGCAGTAGTTTTGGTAAAAGGAACTACAAATAATGCTCTAAAACTTGTAAGGTTTGCAAATGGCTTGGTTTTAAATTCCAATGTAACTACAATCATTGGTCCATCTCCTGACCTGGGTACAATGACAAGATATGCCAGTATTAAGGTTCTATATACGCCTTCATCTAATATCTGGGAACTTTATGTGAGAGATGATGGAAGCACTACTGATCCAACCGACCCGGCAACAGGCACTTTAACACAAGTAGGCACTAGTACTTTAAATAGCAATTATACATCAACTGCCATGACAAGTTGCGGATTTTTATGGAATCACAGCAATGGCGCTGGTTCAAGTAATAAAGGAATGTATGATAACTTTACAGTTGTAGTATCTCCGGTATTAACTCCAACAATAAGTGTAACTCCATCATCTCTGAGTAATTTTAATTACGTTTTTGGTTCCTTGTCTTCACCTTCGCAGCCTTATTCCATAAGCGGAGTTAATCTGGATGGCAGCACCGTTACGGTAACTGGTAGTACAAATTATGAAGTATCTCTTAATAATTCTGATTTTTACAGTTTTGTCAATGTTCCTTATTCGGGTGCAACATTAAGTTCAACCACAATATACGTCAGGCTGAAGTTAGGCTTGCCAACTGGAAATTATAATTTAGAAAATGTCGGAAATGCAGGCGGAGGAGCCAGTACCCCTGCAAATGTGACTTGTAGTGGTTATGTGCTTGGCCCACCAGCTACTTATGCATGGACCGGATCTACAAGCAATGACTGGCAGGTAGCAGGAAACTGGAATCCAGCCCGTTCAGCACCTGCCATAAATGACATTCTTCGTTTCGACAATGGCGGAACTTATACTATTACCAATGTAACAACTCAAACAATTGCCCAATTGCTGGTTTCCGGTGGTTCAAAGATAACTTTACAGGCACCAGCTGCTACAATAATAACTATTGCCGGAACCGCAGGAGATGATCTGACTGTGAGCGGAAGTAGTTCGGAATTGAATATATCCGGTACCTTTGCATTATCGTTGTCGTTAAATGCAGGAACAAATGGGCTAATTAGTAGCTCGATGACGGTAAGCGGAGCAGCTCATGTGGTAAAATCGGCAGATGCAAACAGCCTGGTTTTTGCCAGTGGTAGTATTTTCAAAGCTACAACAGGTTTTACCGGAAGTGTATTTGGAACAACAAGTTTGAATTCGGTAAAATTCCAATCGGGCTCAACGTATATACAGGATGCAGGAAGTAATCCTTTTGGTGCGGGTCAACCTAATTCAGTTTTGACATTTGAAACCGGCAGTTTATACAAATTCACAGCTGCATCAGGTGGACCTTCGTATAGTGGAAGGACTTATGCTAACTTTGAAAACGATTCTCCACTCACAACTCAGAATAATCAAGGGAGTAGCCCTTTTACTTGTGATAATTATACAGTTACAAGTGGAACAGTAAACTGGGATTTCACAGCGCCGATGACAATTAAGGGAAATATTATTGTTAATACTCCGGCGATACTTACATTCGGTAAAGCGACTAAAACAACAAACCTCACCCTAAATGGTTCCATAGCACAAACTATCAGTGGAACCGGGTTTATGGATTTTGGTGCTTTAGGTTCACTAATAATCAACAACACAGCCGGGATTACCCTCAGCAGCCAGGCAACATTGTTTAATCTCACGATAACATCAGGTGCATTTAAGGTTGCATCAGGTGCTTCCTTGATCACCGGTGGCACTGTTAGCGGCGATGTTACAGTTGAGCGTAACTTTACAGCAGGTCCCAATACCTGGCATCTTTTCTGCCTGCCAACCAGCAATAGTTTCATGGCTTCTCCACTTTTTGATGGTGCTTATGTTGATGAGTATATCGAAAACACTGGTGCATGGAACCGCCTGGTTGATGTAAATACATTAAACCCAAAAACGGGTTATTCTGTTAAATTCCCATCAGGGTCTCATATTCTTGATTTTACAGGCACAATTAACAGTGGCGATCAAACATATTCAAGTCTCAGTTACACAACCGGCGCGCCTGGTTACGGCCCTGGCTGGCATTTTATAGGCAATCCTTTCCCTTCGGCCGTAGATCTTGATCTGGGCATCTGGACAAAGACAAATCTTGATGGATATGTTTATGTTTGGGATGGCAATCAATATGTATGTGGCCCCACAACTCCATCAGGATATGGTACATTAACAGACAATGTAGTACCAGCCATGCAGGGTTTCTTTGTAAAAGCAAATGCAGCGAATGCAGAACTCCTGGTTCCTCAGGCTTCGCGCGTACACAGCAGTTCGTTTTATAAAAAAGCTGAAACCTCCGATAATCTGATGTTCCTAAAAGTGACTGGGAATGGATATGAAGATAAGGCTGTTGTAGCGTTCAATCAATCTTCAACTGTAGGCTTCGATAGCGATTACGATGCCTATAAGCTTTTTGGAATAACAGAAGCACCTCAGTTGTATTCTATCATTGCCGATAACATTCTTACAGTAAATTCGCTGCCTTCAATGGAGGCTAATTCAGATGTTTCCCTGGGTTTCAAAGCTGGTGCTGAAACTACTTACACCCTTACGGTATCAGGTATTGAGAATTTTAATACTGCCACCCCACTTCTGCTTGAAGACGTAAAAACCAGTACAACTCAGGATCTCCGGCAGAATCCTGTGTACAGTTTCAGCGCAGCTCCCGCCGATACCGAGCACCGCTTTAACCTTCATTTCAAAAATACCAGTGGTATTGGCGAAACAGACACCGGTATGTTTAGTATTTACAGCAATATGCATATACTGTATGTGAGAAACCCTAATGGCCTGCAAGGCACAATCGAAGTGTATGATATCACCGGCCGCCTTTTGAGTAGTACCCGGATGACCGGCAACCAGATTGAAAAAACGGATATGGTGAACTACACTGGCTGCCTGCTTGTGAAAGTGATTACTATAAAGGGTATTGCCACAGGAAAAGTATTCGTAAACTAATAAATATTTAAAATCATGAAAAAGACATCTAAAATTATAGCCCTCTGTTCATTATTCGTATTGGCATGCATTATGGCACAGGCGCAGCCAGGTCCTGGAATTCAATCAGGTGGTGGAGCTGTTACCGGAGGACCCATTGGCGGCGGTGCTCCCATTGAAGGCGGTTTAAGCATGCTCTTGTTATTGGCTTTGCTATTTGGAGTGTATAAGTTTTACCACACACGCCGGGTAGCTTCAATTACTGAGTAGCTGAAGAATGACGAAAGCCTTGGTTATTAGTATGTAGTAACTTATATAAGCATAAAGCTATTAGCTTAAAATGAAAAGCATTTACCGGTGGTCTTCCATTAGTAAATGCTTTTTTTGATAAAAATAATCATCACTGGTTGATTGGGCAATAAAGAAACCGAATTGAACAATTCCGAAACCCGCCATAGAGTACTCTGATCTATTTTAGCTTCGTGAAACTTATCAAATCAAATAGGAAATCTTTAAAAACTGATATATGAAACCTTCTTATACAAAAGTGAAAGACATGGCCGGGGCAATCCTGCTTTCTATTCGAACAATTGCTCTTCTGGTAATAATGCTATCTGCAGAGGTTAGCTCTGCACAACTCTTGGTTGATAATTTCGCTTATCCGGCAGGAGTCTCACTTACAGCAGTACCAACGCCAGGCTACACACTTCAGGGGACTGGAACAGTGCCTTTAAATGTTGCAAGTGAAGGTTTATTCTATACCGGGTATGCCAGTTCAGGAATTGGAAATTCGGCCCAGTTGGTGGGGCCAGCTGATGGGATGGATCCTTTTAAACAATTTGTTCCATCTGCTTTGACCACCGGTAGTGTTTATGTTGCGTGCATGGTTAAAATTACCAGCGCTACTGTTGCAGGAGAGTATTTTCTGGCAAATAAAATTGATGCAAGTACATCGGGAACAGCTAGTGTAGTGAGGGCCAGGGTCTATATTAAAAGTGATGGTGCAAGTGGAATTTCATTCGGGATTGCAAAAGGAACTACTCCTCCAACTTCACCAACATCAGGCTGGACTGCCTTCAATTATCAGCTCAATACAACTTATTTGTTAGTTTATAAGTACACATTTGTCATTGGCACAACAAATGATAATGTTGACCTTTTCATTAATCCGGTTCCTGGCATGCCTGAACCAACTCCTTCAATTTCCTATGCAGACATTACGACTACTGACGCGGCCGGGATGCGTTCCGTAATGCTTACTCAAAGGGCTAATGGTCCATCAGCTATGATTGATGGATTAAGAGTTGCAACTACATGGACAGATGCTGTTGCATTTGATAATGTGGCACCAGTTGCTACGTTCGTGCCTGCAAACGGAGCAATAGATGTACTAAGGAACGTAATGCCAACAATAACTTTCGATGCGCCTGTAATTAAAGCTGATGGAACTCCTCTTACAAATGCGGATCTGGCATCGCTTGTTGTTTTCAAAACCACGGATGCTGCTGGAACAGATGTACCATTTAGTGCTTCAATCAATGATTCTAAAACAATTATAACCCTGATTCCTTCCTCTGAACTAGATTACTCCCAATCCTACTACATTGCAACAGGGCCGGTAAAGGATGGAGCCGGGAATTTATCAGGAACCCAATCTTCAACTTTTACAACACTTTCCAATACCATCAGTACTGATGCCAGTTTGAATGATCTTAAAATAGACGGAGCTACCGTTGCAGGTTTTGCATCCGCGATTTATACTTATTCAGTTGAACTACCTTTTGGTACGACAATTGTACCAACAGTTACAGCTACTCCGACGTTCGGATTGGCTAATGTTGCTATTACTCCAGCTGTTTCATTGCCAGGTTCCACAAGCTTGCTTGTTACAGCACAGGATGGAATAACCCAATTAACCTATACCGTTGCGTTTACATTGGCAGCTCCTTCAAACGATGCCAATCTGAGTAACCTCAGGTGGTTGCCTTCAGGAGGAAGCCAAAGTGTTATGGTCACCGGCTTTTCTTCTTCTGTATTAAATTATACAACAGAACTGCCAGATGAAGTATCTTCGTTGACGTTGGTAGCTACTACAGCCCAACCCGGTGCAACTTTGGGATTTGTACCACCTGCAAACCTTATAGGAACATTGGCCCAAAGAACAGGAACCGTTGTAGTAACAGCACAGGACGGAGTTACTACTAAAACTTATTCAGTTGTATTTAATATATCTTCAGGAATGGCTTATCATTTCAAGGAGGGATTTGCCGCTTTTCCACCTGCAAGTTGGTCTTTTACTGGAAATATAAGCAATTCCGCTTCAAATGGAGTTGGCCTCTTTTCACCAGGATTATCATGTCCAAAATTTAAATGGACAGCACCTCTCGATGGAGGAACATTAATTTCTCCTTCATGCAATACAGCCGGGATTTTGGAATTTTATGTGAGGGTACTGGATGCCGATCCTTTGCACCAACTGCATCTTTATGTTGAGAAATCAACTGACGGTGGTTCAAGCTGGACAACCATCAGCACCGATCCAATGCCAATGGATGGGAGTACTACAATATGGCACCAGGTAATTATTCCTGTGAATGATAACAGTTCCGGTATAATGTTGAGTTTACGTGGAACAGCAAATACAGGTACAACTTCACAAGGTTTGTTTTACATAGATGATATCAGCCTTACCATGAATTCTACGGCAGATGCCTCACTTAGTGACTTGAAAGTCGGTAGTACTACAATATCAGGATTCTCCCCAACCACCTACTCATATAATGTGATATTACCTGCCGGAACTTCAACAGTGCCAATAGTTACAGCAACAGCAACTCAACCTGCTTCAACTATACTTGTTTCAAATGCTACAAGTATGCCAGGCACAACAACTGTTCTTGTAACTGCACCCGATGGAATATCCACGAATACTTACAGGGTGAATTTCTCAGTGGCACTGGGAGCTCCATATAGTTTATCAGCTATTCCATCCTCAGCAACTCAGATCAATCTTAGCTGGTCGGATAATAATTCAACTGAAGCAGGATTTCGGATAGAGCGCAAACCTGACAACGGACTTTTTACTCAAGTAGCTACCACTGGAGCAGATGTGACTACTTCTGGTAATTCAATGCCAGGACTTGACCCTGGTGCTTTTATCCCGGCTGACCGGTTTGCTGCTATAACAGTTACTTCGGGAGTAAAATTTGCCGATGTAATTAATTACAAAGGAGTTCCAACTGAGCTCCTGCTGGATATATATCAACCAACTGGTGATGCCACGCAAGCCCGTCCGGTGATTATTTGGATTCATGGTGGAGGATTCAGAACAGATTCATACAGGACCCAGGGTTATATTGTGGATTACAGTACAAGGTTTGCAAAGCGCGGATACGTTTGCATGTCCATCGACTACAGACTGCGTTTAGCAGCCGATATGCCCACTCAGGCTTCCGAGTTTCCAGCCCTTCAGGATGCAGCAAGGGATGCAAACGCAGCCATTAGCTGGATAAAAGCAAACGCAGCAACATATCATATTGATCCAAACCTTATCTTTATAGCTGGTGGTTCAGCAGGTGGCAGAACCGCTCAAACAGTATGCCAGTTCGATGGTCCAGACCCAACAGCAATATCTCCGCCAGAAAATCAGTACCTGACAACTCTTTGGAACAAGACTGGAATTGTTGCTAATGCTACTCTTTGGGGAGGACTTGAACCTGAAATGAGGGGATGGGTTTATCCTTCACCTCCTTATTCAACTGCTAATTACCTTCAATCAACAGATGTGCCTTCTATATTGGTTCATGGTGATGCAGATGTAACAATTCTTCCACAGAATAGTATTGATTTGCACAATGCACTTGATGCTGTTGGTGTTACAAACGAACTACATATCATTCCTGGTGCTACTCATAGCTGTCTTGGGCACGAAACGGAGATTTCGGCATGGTTGGCATCTTTTTTTGCCCAGGAATGGAGTAAAGTTAATGCCAAACCAAAATCCTATACATATCGTGTTTGCGCTTATAATGTTGCTGGCAATTCTGAATATTCAAATGATGCTGTCGCTAACAGGACTCTAAATTTAGCATTATTTCTGGAGGGACTTTACAATGGAAATAGCACGATGTTAAAAGCACAGGGTGATATGGGTGATCAATTTCCAGGCGATATTGCCGATCAGATATCAGTTGAATTGCATAACGCTGCAAACTATGCTACAAAGGTGTATTCTTTCAATAATGTGGATCTTAGCACAGTTGGAAATGCTTCAATTGTAGTTCCCGCTACCCTGGGAAGTTCTTATTATATTACTGTAAAGCATCGAAACAGTATTACAACAACTTGTGCTTTTCCTGTTTCCTTTGCTAATGGAGTAATCGGATTTGCATTTGATTCACCTGAAAAAGCCTTTGGCAGCAACCTCCTCCTTAGGGATGGTAGTGTATATGCTATATATGGAGGAGACATAAACCAGGATGGAATAGTTGACTCCGGCGATATGGCACCTGTTGAGAACTCTTCTGCTGTTGCTTCAAATGGATATTTAGCTGAAGATGCTAATGGAGACGGCCTTATAGATGGCGGTGACATGTCGATTGTTGAAAACAATGCTGCATCTGCTGTTGCATCTTCCACTCCATAAATTAGTATTACCTGGAATTCTATTGCTTTGACAAATAGTTTTCAAATAATTAGTAAGGTAAATGATCGTTCAAGATACCTGAGTTGACTAATCAATAACTTTATGATGCACATTCTTAATTACATTTGTTAATTCATCAAAGAATCTTATAAGGATGTTTGTGTTGTTATTGAGCTTTAATAAATCTGAAATGCATTTATGTTTGAGAAGAATATGTATTTTGATCATGTTTGTCATAGTTTCTGGTTACCCATGCATAGCCCAGACAATGCTTGCAGATACTTCTGTAGTAGCCTTTGTTAATGGTGAGCCAATAATTGTAAGAGAATTTATGAAATGCGCTGAAAAAAGGCGTTCGCAAGTAATCCGGTATTTCCGGATCAACTATGGTTCCGAATACAATAATGAATTTTGGAGCAAAGCCTATGACGGTAAAACACCATCTGATATATTGAAAAAGGAAACCCTTGATACGTTGGAACAGATCAAAATTCAGCAAATCAGCGCAAAAAAATGGGGTATAGTATCGGATATCAGCTACATGGAATTTCTTAGGTTACTCCAAAAGGAAAACAATAGAAGGCTTGAAGCCAGGAAGTTGAATAAAGTAATTTACGGGCCGGTTCAGTACAGCGAAGATGTATATTACAATTATCTTTTCACTAACATGGTAAACCAACTGAAAAACGTGTTAGACGAAAAAGTTTTCAGCATTTCAGATGAAAAACTAAAGCAAGTTTATGAGATTGATAAGAATCGCCTTTATCGCAGGGGTTATTACATGAAAATTCGCCTGATAGGTATGAAAATCAAACCTGAAAATAACTTTGAAGAGGATAGTAAATTAAGAAAAGATGTAGCCCTAATGCTTACTGATATTGCAGATAGCATTTTTACGAACGAATCCTATATTGCCGAAATTAAAGAAAAATATAAAAAAAATCAGGCAGTTTTGTTAACTGTTGAAGATATCATTTACAACGATTCTGTTTATTCGCAGGAAGAAGACAATGCAGTTAAATCACTGGTAAAAGAAGCAGCGAATAAGATGCTCATAAATGAACGGAGCCCTGTAAAAGAGTATCCTGATGCATTATATATCTTTCAGGTAAAAGAGAAGAGATTATTAGGCTACAGGAGTTTTAATGATTGTAAAAGAACTATCAGGGCGTCGTTTCTCGACAAATTATATTTAGATTATATACACAACTTGGTTCTGAAATCTAATGTTCAATTAAATTCAGATATCTATAGACAGATAAATTTTTGAATTGGTAATGTCAATTTTTAATTAACTTTATACAGCGACTAAATGAAACGATTCATATCAAAAACAACATTTTTCTCTTCTTTTTTCATAATAATAGCCTTGCTAATTCCAGGAAAGGTTGCTTTGGCGGCAACTTATAACCCAACTGCCGATTCGTACATTTATGATGCGAATGCCACAACAAACTATGGAACTGCAGTGGATTTGATAGTAAAAAAAGCTACGTCGGTTAATTTTCGTAAGGCATATCTAAAATTTGATTTAACAACATCAGGTGTAACCGTGGTTTCCAGCGCTATAATAAGATTATATGCTACAACCTCTACAGCTGTTTCTATGAACATTCATCAGGTAGCTGATGGATGGACGGAAACTGGATTAACATGGAGCAACGCACCTGCAGAAGGAACAATAATTGCTACTACCCCATTGTTAGCATCACCTGGATATTATGAATGGGATATAACTACCTACGTTCAAAGCCAGTTCTCCGGAAACGATAAAATAATAAGCATTGTTGTTTATTCGGCTACAGTCACCACGCCAACTATCACTTTCAGCAGTAAAGAAGCAGTGGCCAACCGGCCTGAACTTGTAATCGTTTCAAACCCAGTTGTTCCTGACGCCCCAACTAATTTGGCAGCAAATACAATAGCTTCAAACCAGATAGATTTAACATGGACAGATAATGCCAACAATGAAGACGGCTATAAAATTGAGCGTAAGACAGGATCAGGTACTTATACCGAAATTGCATCTGTAGGTGCGAATGTTAATAGTTATAGTAATACGGGGCTTAATGAATCTACTTTATATACATACCGTGTATTTGCTTTCAATACTTTCGGGAACTCGGCATATTCAAACGAATCTTCCGCTACAACATTGGGTGCCCCAACATTACCAATTTCGCCCGACAATCTTACTGCCAATAGTATCTCTTCAAGTGAAATTCAACTTTTCTGGACCGATCATGCCAGTAATGAAGCCGGTTTCATTATTGAGAGAAAGACAGGAACTGGTACATTTGCGCAAATAGCTATCGTTGGGCCAAACATAATAAGCTATAGCAACACCGGACTTGTTCCATCTACGCTATATACTTTCCGTGTTTTAGCCTATAATGTAACAGGTAACTCTGCTTATTCAAACGAAGCTTCAGCTACAACTCAAAGTATAGAAATAATTACATATTTTATTGATTTTACCGGAGGGAATGATGCAAACAACGGTTTGTCTTCTGCTACCGCATGGAAAACACTTACTAAAGTAAATGCAACAACTTTTACTGCTAATAACAGGATTTTATTTAAGGCTGGAGGAGTCTGGACCGGAAAGTTATATCCAAAAGGCTCTGGAATTTCAGGAAGCCCAATTATTATCGATATGTATGGTGAAGGAAATAAACCAATAATCGATGGAAATGGTATGACCGGAACAGGAGTGGTTTACCTTTATAATCAGCAATACTGGGAAGTCAATAACCTGGAAATTACGAATAATGCTGCTGCTGCAGGCGATCGCAGAGGTGTGCGGATTGAAGCAGAGAATTTTGGTACTGCCAATCATATTTATTTGAAGAATCTGTATATTCATAACATTAAAGGCTCTGTTGGTCAAGAACGTACAGACAAGCGTACAGGTGGAATTGGTTTTGCAATTGTTTCAGTTGCTTCACAGGAAACTCATTTTAATGATATCCTTATCGAAAATTGTGTGATTTCTTCGTGCGAGAATCAGGGAATAATTACTGAGTGTGTAACGGATGATGGATTTGATCCTTATTCTGCAGAATGGAACTCAATGAAGATCACCAATGCAGTAATCCGCAATAATACGATCTCCAATATTTCCAAAAATGCGATGATAATCCGTCTGTTTGAAGGAGGAGTTATTGAAAACAATGTATGTTATAATACAGCAAACGGAATCACAGGAAATACAATATTTTCAGCAGCCTGTTCAGGAACTGTTTTTCAGTACAATGAAGGATACGATAATAATTCGCCTGATGCTGACGGCAGTTTATATGATGCCGACCTGCGTTCGCCAAATACATACTGGCAGTATAGTTACAGCCACGATAATGCCCACGGTCTTTTCTGGACTTGTACCGTTCAGGCAGATGTGAATGTGGTTTGCCGATATAACATTAGTCAGAATGACCAAGGGGTAATTTTTTGCATCAATTATCCTGTTACTTCCGTTCGTATATACAATAACACTGTTTATATACCATCAAATCTTTCACCTTTAATCATTTCTGAACGCAATGTTGGTGGTGCCGGATCAAGGATATATACATTCAACAACAACCTGATTTATAATCTCAGTCCCACGGCCAGCTACGATTGGACTACAGGATATACAAGGTCTATTGATTACAATTGTTTTTACGGAATTCATCCTTCAACGGAACCATCTGATGCTCATAAAGTGACCACCGATCCAAAGCTGGTGAGTCCCGGAAGCGGTGGATTTGGTCTTAATACAGTAAGTGGATACAAACTCCAGTCCGGATCATCATGTATAAACACCGGTAAAACAATTTCAAATAATGGAGGCAGAGATTATTGGGGAAATGCTCTTTATACCGCTGCCGCCGATATTGGTGCAAATGAATATACACTGCCTCCGGCAGCACCCTCCAGTCTTACCGCTACAGCAGTACCACCAGGCCAGATTAATCTTATGTGGGCTGACAACTCATCAAATGAAACAGGATTCAGGATTGAGCGCAAAGCTGACGCCGGAGCATTTACTGAAATAGGAACAGTAAGCGCAAACATAACAAACTACAGTAATACCGGACTCTCTGCTTCAATTCTGTATACTTACCGTGTTGTAGCTTATAATGCTTCCGGGAGTTCAGCTTATTCAAACGAAGCTGCTCAAACCTTAACTTCAAACAAAACATTCAACCTAAACCTTTTCCTTGAAGGATTGTATTATAGCCCTGGCTACATGAGAAAAGCACAGGGTGTTTCAGGCGATCAATTCGCAGGTGCCATTGCTGATCAGATCACTATAGAACTGCATGACGGATCCTTGTACAATAACATTATTTACACTGCTTATAATATTGACTTGAATACTGATGGATCTGCAACACTCACTTTGCCAGGTATATACAATAGTTTATATTATGTGGCTATCAGGCATCGCAACAGCATAGCTACAGTTTCTTCTTCTATAATATCATTTTCTGGTAGCAATATAACTTATAGCTTTGATAATCCAATAAAAGCATTTGGCAGCAATCTAGTTCAAATGGGAAGTGGTGGATATGCAATATTTGGAGGCGATGCAAACCAGGATGGAATAGTTGACTCAGGTGATATGTCAATTGTTGAAAATTTATCCGCTATTGCTTCAAGTGGTTATTTAGCTGAAGATGTCAATGGAGATGGCCTGGTTGATTCCAGCGATATGTCTATTGTGGAAAATAATGCAGCAGCAGCTGTTTCTGTTGCTTTACCATAATGCTGCTAATGCACCAGCTATATCCCCCCCCCATAAAAATACACCTGCTCTTAAACTATAACACTTTCAAAGCATATTCTTGTTGATTGGTCAATTTGGAAACCGAATAGATCAATTCAGAAACCCCAATGAGTAGGTGCGTTTATACATTTACACTGAAAAAATATTTATTAATTAATGGCTGACGCCCAAAATGTAATCCTATGGAAAATAATACTCAATTTCCCACAAAGCCACAAAACTTTTTTATGGTTAAATTCAACTTCCTGTTTCTTCCTGCTATTATGATATTAATGCTGTTGCTATTTGCAGGCAAAGGCTGGGGACAGATAATTCAGATCAATGAGAACTTCAGTTATCCATCTGGAAACCTTGTCGGGCAAGGTGGTTCTACTTTGTGGACTCTGCAAGGCACTGATAACACTAATCCCATACAGGTAAATTCGTCAGGATTATTTTATTCCGGATACCAGGCCTCAGGTATTGGATTAGCCGCAACATTCGGTAATATCGCTGGTGGTCAGGATCTTTTCAGAAATTTTACAGGTGCCAGTACCATTTCTTCAGGCAGTGTATATATTTCCGCGTTGGTAAATGTTACTTCTGCTACCAAAGGTGGTGATTATTTCCTCAGTTTTAAAGAAACGACCGGTGCCTCACTCACAGTTTTTAAAGGAAGGTTATATGCTAAGGATTCATTACTATCAGGTCAGATTTATTTTGGAGTTACCAAGAGCGCCAGAAGTAGTACAGCTCCAATCATATGGACATCTCAATATTATAGTCTTAACACAACATACCTTGTTGTTCTCAAATATACTTTTATTACCGGAACTTTTAATGATGTGGTTGACGTTTTTGTTTTTGATCCGGCAAATCCTTTTCCTGTAACGGAACCAGCGCCTAATGCTTCTGCCACTGATGTCGGATCTGATGGAATAGGACAACGATGTGTCCAACTCCGGCAGGGTGGAGCATACTCACCTGTGGTGACTGTGGATGGCATAAGGGATGGCCTTACCTGGGCTGATGCTGTTACACAGGATATTGTGGCTCCGGTTGGTGCTTTTGTTCCGGCTAATGGATCAATAAATGTTCTGCTTTCTGTAATCCCAACTATCACATTCAACGAGCCTGTAAGGAAAACCGATGGATCAGATTTGACAAATAGCGATCTGGCTTCACTGGTAACGTTAAAAACCACCAATGCTTCTGGTACTCCTGTTCCTTTCACAGCAACTATTGATGCAACAAAAACAATTATTACTGTTACTCCGGGAGCCGGCTTGCTGAATGCACAGCAATACTATCTGGCTATTGGCCCGGTAAAAGATGGCGCCGGAAACGAATCTGTGTTGCAAAGTTCAACTTTTACAACTATTCCGGCTACTTTAAGCAATGATGCTACTTTAAGTGATTTGAAAGTGAATGGTACAACTGTTGCAGGGTTCTTACCTTCAACATATATTTATTCTTTTGTAGTACCTTATGGATTGCCAACAGTTCCAGTAGTTACAGCAACCACTAACTTCCCTCTTGCAACAGCCGTTGTTACACCTGCAGCATTATTGCCAGGTTCAACAACCGTGCTTGTTACTGCCCAGGACGGCTCAACAAATCATACTTACACTATTAATTTCACTTTTGCACTACCAAGTGCTAATTCAGCTCTCACTTATATCAAATGGCTTCCAAATGGGTTAGACCCATTGAAACAAAATATCCGGGTTAAAGGGTTTGAGTTGGCTACTTTCGATTATTCCATCGTTGTTCCCATTGAAACCAATTCGCTAATTGTGGATGCAGAACCTGATTTTGTTATCCCGGCATCAGGTTGTCCACCTGCTACATATGTTGTTACGCAACCAGTAAACTTAACCGGTTCAATTGCAGAGAGAACTGCTACTATCATTTGTACAGCCCAGGATGGAATTACAACTTCTACATACCATGTGACTTTCAGCAAGGAGCCAGGTACAAATGTTTACATTTTTAAACAAGGATTTGATATTATGCCACCTGCCGGATGGTCAAATACTACCAATGTAGGAAGTTCATCTACTAATGGTATGGGATTCTATGGTTCCACTATTTATCTGACACCTAAGTTTAAGTGGCTTTCTCCCTCTGATGGAGGTACACTTACATCACCTGCATATAATGGTGCCGGAACGTTGGAATTTTTTGTTAAAGTATTGGATAAAAACCTGGCAAGTAATCTCCATTTGTTTATCGAGAAATCATATGATAATACAAACTGGTCCCTGGTTGAGCAAGATCCAATTCCTCTGTATGCATCAATTACACAATGGCATCAGGTTGTTTTACCAATAAATGACAATAATCCTCAAATCTATTTCCGGTTCAGGGCCACTGCAACCACCGGTGATAATTCAACAGGCTTATTCTATATTGATGATGTTAGCCTGACGCAGTATTCAGTAACATCCAAAACTCTGAACCTTACTTCTGTATTTCTTCAGGGGCTGTATGCAGGTAGTGGAACTTTGAATCAGGCTTTAGACGAAAATGGACCTCACTGGCCAGCCGGTGTTGCCGATCATATTACAGTTGAGTTGCATGATGCAACCACGTATGCTACGCTCGCTGCACCAGCTTACACGGATGTGGAACTTAGTACAACGGGAACAGCATCTTTAACAATTGATGCTTCTTTGAATGGTAACTATTACGTTACTATAAAAAATCACAGCCACCTCGAAACGGTGAGCTCGACTGCTGTTTCATTTGCAGGCTCTCTTATTTACCAGTCATTTGGCACACCTGATGATATTTATGCTGGCAACCTTTTGCTCATGGCTGATAATGGTTATGCAATTATTTGTGGTGATGTAAATCAGGACGGGATTGTTGACGGCGGAGACATGTCAGTTATTGAAAACGATACAAATAATGCCGCTTCAGGTTATCTGCCTGATGATTGCAATGGAGATGGTGTGATTGACGGCAGTGATATGGCGATCGTTGAAAACAATACAAATTTGGCTGCCGGGGCAATAACTCCATAAATGTTTTAAAGCAATCCTTTTTGGATTTATACTAGCTTTTTATTGCTTGCGGAGCAACGATACAGAAATATTATTCTCCCAAGCCTGAAGGATTCGATAATAAAAACTCCCAAATACGAAAGTAAATGGGAGTTTTTGTTGGGTGGATGATGGGTCTCGAACCCACGACCTGTAGAACCACAATCTACCGCTCTAACCGACTGAGCTACAACCACCGTGTAATTCATCGGCAAAAGTAGGTTAAATTTCTTAAATGCAAAAGTAAAAAATATGCAAGCTTTATGCGTTTTCAGGCTTTACGGAAGTAAATCGTTGTCAAATTGCATTGCAGGTTAATGAAATATTCCATAGTTTTGCTAATACCAATAATAAATAGATATGGCTGATGTAATTGATTATACTATTCTGGGCGACGATATGCAGATTGTTGAGATTGAGCTTGATCCCGGTGAAGGCGTTCGTGCCGAAGTTGGGGCAATGATGTATATGGAAGAAGGTATCGAAATGCAGACGGGTACCGGTGGGGGCTTGTTCAAAGGATTCAAACGTATGCTCACCGGCGATGGATTCTTTATTACAACTTTTCTTAACACCGCGGCTGGAAAGAAACATGTTGCCTTTGGTGCACCGTATCCTGGAAAAATAATACCTCTTGAACTGGATCAGATGGGAGGAACTTTCATTTGCCAGAAAGATTCTTTCCTCTGTGCCGCACAAGGTGTGGATATTGATATTGCTTTTACAAAGCGGATGGGAGCCGGCCTTTTTGGGGGAGAGGGTTTTATTTTGCAACGCCTTAGTGGCAATGGCCGTGCTTTTGTGCATGCCGGTGGTACCATTATCCGCCGCGAATTAGGCGAGCAGGAAACATTGCGGGTTGATACCGGGTGTATCGTTGCTTTCGCACCTACTGTGGATTATGATATCCAGTTTGTCGGTGGATTTAAAAATGCTATGTTTGGAGGCGAAGGCCTTTTTTTGGCAAGGCTCGCAGGGCCAGGAACAGTTTATCTCCAGAGCCTTCCACTTAGCCGCCTTGCTGATCGGATAGTTGCTGCATCAAGGTTTGGTAATCGTGACGAGAGTACTGGCATCGGTGGCATCGGAGGAAGTATTATCGGTGGATTATTTGGTGGCGATAAGTCATATTAATCAGAGTGGGGCTCTTCCGAAACAAGCAATATATAAGCGAAGGATCGCTTTCCAGGTTGGCGTTAAAGCGTTTACTCAAAGATAAATTTGTTATCATTTCTGCTGCTGTGGTTATTTTGGCGGTACTGGTTGCAATTCTTGGTTATCTTATTACTCCTGATCAAACACCTTTTGCCAATGGGCAAATCCTCGAACTTTCCTGTCGAAAACCAGGTTTTTCGATAAAGATGCTTTTGCTGAACCGTTCTGAAACACCTTCGTCGGCGGCGT
The DNA here is from genome assembly GCA_964511085.1 of uncultured Lentimicrobiaceae bacterium. GTDB lineage: Bacteria > Bacteroidota > Bacteroidia > Bacteroidales > DASVHX01 > DASVHX01. Next base: position 18,019 of record CAZEDO010000003.1, on the reverse strand, counting down.
GGCCTTTACGTATGTTCTGGGGCGAAAAGAGCAATTACCGTTCAGTTCCAATAATATCATATCATTTTGAAAATGATAAAATTGTTGTAAAGGCTTACACAGGTGGTAATAGGTATGATGGGCCTGAATTGCGGTTCAATCTCTCCGAGGTACTTTATGGTGTAAAGATTTCTGTTAAAGGCATGAAGTCTCCAGGGGAATTTGTTAAAGTAGCAGGTTCAGGAAAGCAATCTCTTGCTATTGCTGCATTGCAGAATAAAGTAGTGAAGCAAAATATAAAAACACGACATTATTGGCTGGGAACTGACCGCTACGGCCGCGATGTTTTAAGCCAGCTTATGATTGGTGCACGGGTGAGTTTGTCGGTGGGTTTCATCTCAGTTGCCATTTCCCTGCTGATAGGCCTGCTTCTAGGCTCAATTGCGGGATTTTTTGGTGGCCGTACCGATGCCCTGATTATGTGGCTGATTAATGTGGTATGGTCAATTCCCACGCTCTTATTGGTAATAGCAATAACATTTGCATTAGGAAAAGGTTTTTGGCAGGTTTTTATTGCTGTAGGTCTGACTATGTGGGTTGAAGTGGCGCGGGTTGTTCGCGGACAATTTCTTAGCATCCGCGAAAAAGAATATGTGGAAGCAGGCAAAGCACTTGGATTCTCTAACCCGCGCCTCATATTCAGGCATATTCTTCCCAATACATTAGCCCCGGTTATAGTAATTTCAGCAGCAAATTTTGCGTCAGCCATCCTTATAGAAGCTGGCTTGAGTTTTCTTGGTGTAGGAGTCCAACCTCCAATGCCTTCGTGGGGTACAATGATTAAAGATAATTATGGCTACATCATTCTCGATTCAGCATACCTTGCTATTCTTCCAGGCCTTGCTATAATGATTATGGTACTTGCATTCATGCTTATCGGAAATGGCCTTCGCGATGCACTTGATGTAAAGGCATCTTAATCCTTATAATACTTTGTGCAAATTTCCTTAAGAAAGGGCAAAAGTGGGAAACCTATTTTTTCTTGATAAACTTTTTGTATTCGCTTTGGGCGCAATTGGTGTCGCCCCCTGAGTTTTTGCAATGTCCTTTAATGAAGCTGAGTTTAACAGCAAAGTAAAAATCCAGGCCTGTAAAGTCATTGAAGTGAAAAAAGCCTCCCAGTTTATCAGTGCCAACCGTTAAAAATCCAATACGGGCGCAAATTCCTATCCTTGGCTTTGCGAAGTCATAAAGAGAGACAGGGAAGTCAATTTCGAAAAGATCTGTCTCAAAACGAGGAGTCAGGGCAAACTGGGCAGGGCGCATAAGGCTGGCCTTATACATTCGCAAGGGGTAGATCAATGTACCATTCAAATACCAATTTCCTGTATAATGCAAATCAAATTGCACGCTCAATGCCGTTGGCAAGCCAATAGTTATCTTGTCTCCCTGAACCAATTCATCAGGATTACCATAAAAACGCTGGCTTATCTTACTTATCGCAGAATCAACATTCTGGTAGTTGAAACTTCGCAGATCCGGCCAGTAGGTGCTTGCATCGTTAAAGATAAGTTTCCGGGCATTTTTCTTAAAACTGATTCTTCCTATGTCGATTATCGAAACCCCGATTTTATACTTGTAAGGTGTGAAAGGTCGCGCGCAAATCTTAGAAAAGCTTATGTTTTGCTGACCTTTTAAAGTTTGTTTGTAAGTGATACCAATGTCAAACCCAAAACCGCCTCCGCGGAAAACCGGAGACTTGATAATGTCATTCGTTTGGTTGTCAACAGGAAGTGAAAATCCAGCTTCAGCATTCATATTATTAACTATTGCCGTATCCTTGTTCATTAACATGTAGTCGATATTGCTAACATTGACATAGCCACCACCAACACCCATAAGCTTTTTTACGCTTATTCCGGCTGACCAATTATCATTGTATAACTTCTTGAAGACATAGGCATAACTGAATCCGATTTCGGCCCAACTCATTGCTGCAATATTAAAGTTCTTGTAATCCTTGTAATTAATGCGGTGCTGAGGTTTAAAATCCAGGCTTGAATAACCGAACTTGGCTATTTCGTAAGGGATATTTCGTCCCGAAACAACTGTGCGAAAACCGGTTGTCAATCCAAAGGCATGATCGCCAAAACAGAGCATAACAGAAGGTCCCATTACCCTTATGTTTGCAAATGCTTTCTTCAGGTCTTTGTTGTAATAATCGAAAGTAGATTGATTATCAGGAGGGTGTGTCGGCAACTGAGGATTTGATGAAAGTAATTGTGAAAACCTGTAATCAGAATTGGCTATGTAAACATAATTATTCTCGATTGAAACCCCCAGGGATAAAAAATTGACATCTAAATAATATTTTGAATTTGTGAGCCCGCTTGGGTTTATTAAAGCTGAATGAATACCTGAATAATTAGAATTAACAATTCCCAACATCTCCTGAGCCGAAGCAACAGAAATTAATAAGACAAAGAATATCAGGCTATAAATTCTTCTTAAAGCTCTTTTCATTAATAGATGTAAGGCTCAATATAATTGGCAAAGGATAATGCCTTTCCAATGTAAAACTAATAAATTTGTTACTTCAATTTAAAACGGAAAGCTTTAGCGATTATTACATTGTATGCTTCTATTTTTTGTTGTTTAGGTTTTGAAGCATATACACCAAAGTAATAGTGTATGTTGTTTTTTGAATATTCTAAAAAAATCAGCTTAAATTTGCAGCCTTCATTTCACTAAAACAATATTGATGAAACTTCCGACACTATTGATGAAACTTCCGAGCAAATCAGTTCTTTACTGGATATTCGCAGTAATATTTACAATAGCAGTTGCTGAGTATCAAAAAATGACTGGCCCCACTTATCCTGTAAAAGGAAGGGTGACACTTAACAAACAAATCATAAAGTATAAACTTATCCGTACTGCAGAAAATGAGACTGATGCCGAGATCAGCCTTGATGTTCCGGATCAATCTGTTGCTGGAACCATTGAATATAAGCGTTATAAGAGCCACGATTCATTAACAATGGCTCCAATGATCCGATCGGGTGAAAGGTTAGTATTTATGATGCCCAAATTAGCGGCTGCCGGTAAAATGATGTATGAGATTACATTGCAGTCTGGCAATGAACAAGTTAAGATATCAGGTAAAAATGGCAATCCTGTAGTCATGCGCTTCAAAGGCCGGGTGCCTTTACCCATTTTAATACCACATATTTTGTTAATGTTCCTGGGCTTGCTTTTTAGTTCACGAACTGCTATTGAAGCATTGATAAGAGGTACACAAACTTATAAATATTCATTGCTTACTATCATGTTCCTCATTCCTGGCGGATTGATTTTAGGTCCGATTGTGCAGAAATATGCTTTTGGTGTTTATTGGTCGGGTTGGCCATTTGGCCACGACCTTACCGACAATAAAACCATTATCATGGTTATTGTATGGGTATTGGCTGCGCTAAAACTCCGTAAGGATCCTCAAAACCGGGTTTGGCCGGTTGCTGCTGCTATAATTGTACTGGTTGTTTATTTGATTCCGCACAGTGCTTTTGGATCGGAAATCGATTACACGAAAGTTAGTAAATAGCGGTAAAACGGCTTTATGACCTTTTTCCTGATTGCAATTACAGTAATTGTATCGTTAATAGCCTTTAATAATAGCGTGCTATTTAACAAGCTTACTTACCTGCCTTTCGGAATAAAATATAACCACGAAGGGTACAGGTTTTTCTCTTATGCACTTGTACATGCCGATTTTGTTCACCTTTTTGTGAATATGTTTGTTTTATATTCATTTGGTAGTGTGGTGGAGTATTTCTATACCGGTATTTTCGGACTAAAAGGATATCTGTACTTCTTTTTGCTTTATTTGGGTGGTATAGTACTGTCAGTTACACCAGCTTACGGAAAATATAAGGATAACCCGGCTTATTCGGCGGTAGGGGCTTCGGGAGCTGTGTCTGCCGTAGTATTTGCAAGTATTATATTCAATCCTTTAGCTCCTATTGGCATATTATTTATTCCTTTTAGTGTGCCGGCTATTATATTTGGGGCACTCTATCTGTTTTATTCTGCATATATGTCAGGAAAATCAGTTGACAATGTTGGCCATGACGCTCATTTATGGGGTGCGGTATTTGGGATAATATTTACAATTGCACTTAAGCCACTACTGGCATTGCACATGTTTGATAGTATTGCCCAAAAATTCAGCTCATTTTTTTAATTAAGCGTGGGGTCGGTAGGATAATTAACCCACATCGCATATTCTTTACCCATTGTTTTTAATATATTCCTCCACATTGACGTAGGTTCGCTTTTTAGTATCTGCCGTGGATTTGTGGTTGCTGCGATCCAGGCTTCCTCTTTAAATTCATTTTCCAGTTGTCCAGGCTGCCATCCCGAATAACCGATAAAAAACCTGATTTCGTTAGTTGATATCTTTTTGTTAAGGATTAGTTTTTTCAATTCATCAGAATGGCCTCCCCAAAATAGTCCCTCCATTATTCGGGAACTTCCACCAACTAAATCGCCTCGTGTATGAATAAAATAGATACTGTCGGTTTTAACGGGGCCTCCTATAAAAAGGTGAGTGTCAATTCCTGAAAATTCATCGGAGATATCGCTCAATACAAGATCAGTGGGTTTATTAATGATCAGGCCAAATGATCCTTCGTCGCTGTGATCAGCTAAAAGTACCAGCGATTTACTGAAGTAGAAATCGTTGAGCACTGGCTCGGAAATGAGTAGAATGCCTTTGGCTGGCTTTAGTTTTAATGTTGTCATTGTTACTGAATTTTAAAAATTCTTGCCTTGCAATCTTCCAAAATATTACTTTTGAATACAGTAAGCACAAAATTTATTTGCAAATTTTATACCATACTTGAATGCCTCAGATTAATAAGCGCCAGCGCTATGAACAATTACGCAAGGAATTCCCTTTTTTTATCTACGAATCATACGAAATAAATGTTACTGATATTGGCCTGGAAGCTATTTTTCACTTCAACCTGGCAGATAAATTTCATTTCAATCCTATATTTAGAATACCTGTCAGGGATTTCTATTTACCGGATCGCATGAATGAAATAGTGACAGATGTCCGGTTTCAGAACCTGATTTTCCATATTGGTCTTGTAGAGTTGATAAGCTATTGGAAAGTTGCGTGCCCCCCCACAGTTATCGTAAAACCGCACACTTTGGATAAAGGTCAGGTTGATTGGTGGAAGGAAGTTTATTTCCAGGGATTAGGCGAGTTTTTTTATCTCAATTCAATTGAAACGGACCGTGATTCATTCATGCAGATCGAATCGGTTCCCGGACTTCAACTTGCACCATTTAAAATTGACCTCTGCGATAAATTGATAATTCCCATTGGAGGGGGCAAGGATTCAGTTGTTACATTGGAATTACTCTCCCGGCATTTCGATACACTTGCCCTCATATTAAATCCACGTGGGGCAAGTATTCTCACAGCAAAACAGGCCGGTTTTCCGAATGATCGCATTATTGAGATCACCCGCACTATTGACCCATTGCTGCTGGAGTTAAACAAACAGGACTTTTTAAATGGCCATACACCTTTTTCAGCTTTGCTTGCTTTCCAGTCGTTATTAGCTTCGGCACTCACCGGCTACCGTTATATAGCGCTCTCTAACGAATCGAGCGCTAATGAAGCAACTATTGAGGATACTGAGATTAATCACCAGTATTCCAAATCAATTGCTTTTGAAGCCGATTTCCGGAAATATTCAGCGAAATACTTGTCCCCTGATTTTAATTATTTCAGCTTCCTCAGGCCGCTCAACGAATTGCAGATTGGCAGGTTGTTTTCTCAATTTCCAGCTTATTTTCCAGTTTTTAAAAGTTGCAATGTTGGCAGCAAGACCGATATCTGGTGTGGCAATTGCCCAAAATGCCTGTTCGCATTTATTATTCTTTCGCCTTTTATTTCAAATGACAGTATGAAGGATGTTTTTGGGAAAGATATTTTTACGGATGACTCGCTATGGCCTTTTATGAGGCAATTGACCGGCTTAGATGAAGTTAAGCCTTTTGAATGTGTGGGTACTGTTGATGAAGTAAACTTTGCTTTGAGAATGATTATTGAAGAACGTGCCGGCCTACAGTTGCCGGTTTTACTACAACACTATAAAGAAAGTATGCAAGTTGAAGCAGAGAATACACCATTGTCGCAAAATCTGTTGAATTCATTTAACGATGTACATTTTCTTCCGGTACAGTTTTTATCCATTCTTAAAAAGGCGCTGAAATGAAAGAATTTCTTGCCAGGTTTTTCGATGATAAAGAGATACTGATACTCGGCTTTGGGCGCGAAGGGCAATCTACTTATAAACTGATAAGGGAGTATTTCCCAAAACTGCATCTTACTATTGCTGATTTACGAAGTGATGTATCAGCACAAATTAATCCGGCAGATAATTTCCTGTCTTTTAATCTTGGCGAACATTACATGAAGGGGATTGAAGTTTACGATCTTATCATAAAGACTCCCGGAATATCTCTTCAGGAGTTCCCTGATTTAATGTGTACTGATAAGATAACATCTCAAACTGATTTGTTTCTTCATGCGTATGCACATCAAGTGATTGGTGTTACAGGAACTAAAGGCAAGAGCACTACAACCAGCCTGATCTGTCACATACTGAATTCAGCTGGTTATGAAGCTGTATTAGTCGGAAATATTGGACTTCCTCCATTTGAAATTGTGCATGATCTGGGCGAATCTACAATCGTTGTGTTTGAACTTTCGTCGCACCAGTTGGAGTTTATCACCAAGGCACCGCATATTAGCATACTACTTAATCTTTTTCAGGAACATCTTGATCATTACACTTCTGTGGAAGCATATCATCATGCGAAGTGGAACATAGCTGCTGCTCAGAAGGAGGATGATTATTTTATATACAATGTTGAAAATCCCGGAATCCAGAATTGGCTAAAACGCGCAAAACCTCAGTCCCATTTATTACCTTATTCTCTCAAAGTTCCATTGAAGCAAGGAATTACTGTTAATATTAGAGGAGAAATCCAGATAAATACACCGGGTTTTAGCAGTAATCTTTTTCACAAGGATAATCCAAGCAATATTCCAGGCGATCACAACCTTATGAACGGAATGGCAGCAGCAGCAGCGTGCAGTCTTGCCGGAGTTTCTGAGCGGGATATTTCTAATGGTATCAGTTCGTTTCAGGGTTTGCCACATCGTATTGAATTTGTCGGGATTTATAATGGAATACAATACTACAACGATTCCATAGCAACAATACCTGAGGCAACAATTGAGGCAATTAAAACCCTACTTGATGTGGATACATTGATATTAGGAGGATTCGACCGAGGCATTGATTATAGTCCGCTTGTTGGATATCTCAGGGATTCATCAATCAGTAACATTATTTTTGTTGGTGATGCAGGAAAAAGGATATTTAAGGAATTATCAGAAATAAATTCAGGTGTAAAAATGTTTGTTGCCGCTGATTATCAGCAGGTAATTGACATTGCGCGCGAGCAAACAGAAAAAGGTAAAATATGTCTGTTATCACCGGCAGCAGCTAGTTATGATATGTTCAGGAATTTTGAGGATAGGGGAGAAGTATATAAAAAAATAGTAAAGGGTTAACCTTTACTATTTTTTTCACGCGCAATTCATTTGCTGCCAGGCAGCATAAAAGCCAGGTTTATCCGATGGGTTTTTCAGTAGATTTGGCAGTTTTTGCAGAATCTTTCCTGGGTGATTTTGGTTTAGTGGTTTTCTTTTCGCTTGCCGGAGGTTCTTCAAGAGCTTCGGCGGAAGCAATTGCTTTAACTGGTTCAGTAATTGATTCTTTAACTGTTTTTTTAGGCTGTACTACTTTTTTATCAGGAGCAGCCGGGTTTTCTTCTGTTTTTGTAAAAACTTCATTTACAACAACTTCTGTAACAACTTCAACTACCTCTTCTTCTTTTGGCTTGATTGGTTTCGCTTTTTCAACCTTTATTTTTTCAACTTTTACTTTAGCTATAATGGCGGGTGTTAGTGCTTTAGGCCTATGTGGGCGGCGAACACCAAAGGAACCAAGAATGATTTTTCCACGCTTCGATTTTTTATCTCCTTTTCCCATGATTCTATGTTTTGTAGTTTGGATTGAAATAAGTTTTGTAAAAATAACAAAAATTAATTACGGAATAGTATAAGTTTGTTAAAAAAAAGAATTTTCTACAAATTTCTTCTCAATTGACTTACTCATTTTTATCGAGTTTCGCATCCATTGCAATAATAGAGTAGATATTTCATCTTCTTCCAGCTGCCATTTTATCGAAGAATCCCTCAACCGATCCGTTAATTGGTGTATTACTAAAGCTGCAGATACCGAAATATTTAAGCTCTCGGTAAAACCAACCATGGGAATCCTGAGATATTCATCAGCCATTGCAAGTGCATTTTCAGATAACCCATCAAGTTCAGTTCCAAATAAAATCGCGACTTTCCCCTTTTCCAGATCCAGTTTTTTTGCCGTAGTATCATGTTTATGCGGTGAGGTAGCAATGATCCTGTAGCCATCCGATTTTAACCTGCCAAGGCATGCAGCAGTATTGTCATTGTTACCGGCATGTCGGTTTAGTGTTAGCCACTTCCACGAACCAAGTGCTATATCAGGGTTAAGTTCATATTTGAAGTTGTTCTCTATAAAATGAACATCCTGAATGCCAAAACACTCGCAGCTACGTATGACCGCGCTGGCATTGTGCGATTGAAAAATATCTTCCAGAACAACTGTGATATAGCGTGTACGTTTTCCGGCAATGTTGCGGAACAAATCGTTGCGGCGGTCTGTCATAAAACCGGAAAAATGAGCCACCAATTCTTCCTGCAACTCTTTAGGATAGGAATAAAATAGAGGCAGTTCACTGTTTTTGATGCTCATCATTTCAACAGGATTCCTCTTGTTCGATTCCTTTTTAACCTTTTCTTCCGGTTTACTCATAATCGTCATAGATATCTTCACTTGCAACATGTTGCTTCAACCATCCGGCTATAGTAAGTTCCTTGCATAATGACGGGGTGTAAAATTCGTAATCCGGTATAGTTTTTTCCTCCAACCTGTTTACCTGGAATTCTGTTTGAACTCCGTTGGTGATTACCATTTTACGAAGAGGGAAACCAGTGTTAAGCAAATCCAGATATTCCGGAGTATTCATATAAATTAGCGACTGGTCTTCCAATGCGGCTGCTTTCAGGAACCTGAAATATAACTTCCAATCAAATCCTTCACCCGCTTTCATTCCGGGTGCAAGCCAGACTCTCTCTCTTAAAATGCCATTTAAGGAAATTTCATATTTTTCAGTCTGCCATCCTACCATCTTAAATGTAACATCAGTTTTATTAATAACTAAGCTTCCGGGAGCTACTTTGGGAATTTCGAAAAAACTTTCAATTTGATCAAGGTAGGTCATGTTATAGGTATTTGCCTGCTCAGAAGGCATATCTGCGGTGGCCACCTTCAACGCTTCTTTTTTAAAGGCTTTAACACTATCCATATATTCAGAAAGACTGCCCTGGTAAAAAGTCAGTTTTATAGGATCCACAAGGATTATCCGCAAAGTTTTCATGTCGAATATAGCAATATACTCGGGCTGTTCAATTTTCACTTTATACTGCTCTATAAATATCTTTTCAGGAATTGCTCTTCCTTCCGTGTCGATATTTTTTCCTGTCAGCAACCATCCTGCCTGTAATTGGAAAAATGATATCAATAAAAGTGATAAAGTAAGGAGTAGGCGAAGTATCTTCATTTTATAATGGATCATTTTTGAATTTTAAGGCAGTTATATTGAGTATTATGTTGACATTCAGTTAAATAGAATGTGAAAAGGCAAAATTACAGATTCCTGTAGTGAATGTTTGGAAAAAAATATACTTTTGCACTTCAAAATTAAACTTAATATGGCAAAAAAGACGGATAATACTGAGGAAAAAATTCAAGTTGTTGAAGAAGCACTTGGAAAAACGGAACTTTTTATTGAGAAAAACCAAAAGTTGCTTACTATTATTATTGGTGCCCTTGTGCTGGTGGTGCTTGGTTACTTTGGATTTCAGAGATTTTACATAGCCCCCAGAGAAAAGGAAGCACAATCGCAGATGTTCATGGCTCAGAAATACTTTGAACAGGATTCGATCAAGCAGGCATTGAACGGTGATGGTAATTATCTGGGTTTCCTTAACATCATCGACGATTACAGCATGACAACTGCTGCAAACCTATCACACTATTACGCTGGCATTATTTACCTTAAAAAAGGCGAATTTAATACTGCTATCACGCATTTGAAGAAGTTCAGCGGTGATGATGAATTTATTGGACCCATGGCCACAGGTGCAATTGGTGATGCTTACATGGAACTGAAGGATACCAAGAAAGCCATTGACTACTATCTTGAAGCAGCTGATCAGAAAACAAATGACCTTACATCGCCCCAATTCCTTCTCAAAGCAGGATGGGCGCTTGAAATATCCGGTAATTATACAAAAGCTACCGAAACTTATAAAAGGATTCAAAAAGAGTTCCCAAAGAGCATGGAAAGCCGCGATATAGAAAAGTACATCGCAAGGGCCGAGGGAATGAGCAAAGAAGGGAAATAAGCTCTTCTTTAAGTTAATATATACAAGATACCTGAATGAAAATTCAGGTATTTTTGTTTTATAAAACAAAAAATGATGCCGGACTTAAGAATTATTTACATGGGGACACCTGAATTTGCAGTGGCTCCACTGCATGAACTGCGCAGGCATGGCTTCAACGTGGTAGCGGTAATATCGGCTCCGGATAAACCAGCGGGGAGAGGCATGAAATTGCGGAAAACTGCTGTTGCCCGGTACGCCCTTGATAATAATCTTCCCTTACTACAGCCGCCCAATTTAAAGTCCGGGGATTTTATCGGGCAATTACAATCCTTCCAGGCCAACCTACAGGTAGTTGTAGCATTCAGGAAACTGCCATCCATAGTATGGCAGATGCCCGAATATGGCACTTTTAACCTGCATGCCTCGCTACTACCTCAATACAGGGGAGCCGCTCCGATAAACCGGGCGATTATGAACGGAGAAACAGAAACAGGTGTTACTACATTTTTTCTGACTGATACTATTGACACTGGTAAAATCATTTTCAGCGAGACTGCTCCGATTCATTTTGAAGATAATGCAGGCCAACTGCACGACCGGTTGATGCATATAGGGGCATCCCTGGTGGTTAAAACTGCTCAGGCTATCGCAGATTCCAGTTTTGTCCTCACGGCTCAGGAAAGTATAGATAATGAATCTACGGAGCTTAAAACTGCCCCTAAGTTATTTAAGTCAGATTGCCAGATAGATTGGAAAAGAAATTCCCTTGAAGTTTATAATCAGGTAAGAGGTCTAAGCCCATTCCCAGGTGCATTTACGTATTTCAAAAAACCCGATGGCCATGTTTTCCAGGTAAAAGTATTTGCTACGCATGTTGAAGACGGAGATACTACACAACCTGGTAAATTGTTTACAGATGGTAAAACGTATCTGAAAATCGCAGCAGGTAATGGTTTTGTACATATAGATGAGATGCAGGCTGAGGGAAAGAAACGAATGCAGGTGTCTGAATTTATTCGGGGAACACATATTAATAGCATGTGGCAAACATGCAGTATGATAGAGATTCTGGGAACAAAAACGGCTATAAGTGACTAAAACAAGGCATAGTTATTAACAAAAATATCATTTTGTCAACATTTTCGGGGGTTACAGAAGATTTTTCTTGCTTTTTGCTACTTATAGCTTATCTTTGCTACAATTATCCAATTAATTACTAATTTAAAAACTTAAAAAGATGAACAAAGCAGAATTAATTGAAGCAATGGCTGCTGAAGCCGGGATGACAAAAGCTGATGCTAAAAGGGCATTAGATGCTTTTGTAGGTGCTACTCACAAAGCCCTCAAAAAAGGTGATAGAGTTGCATTAGTTGGTTTCGGTTCTTTCTCAGTTGCAAAACGTGCCGCAAGGAAGGGAAGAAATCCACAAACTGGTAAGGAAATTAAAATTGCTGCTAAGAAAGTTGTGAAATTCAAAGCAGGTACAGAGCTTACAAAGAGCGTTAAATAAATTTCTCTTTAAGCAGAAATAGAAAAAGCTCCGTTTTAACGGAGCTTTTTTCATTTGTACCCTGCATCTGCAATAGCTATTGTTTGAATGGCCTGGTCATAATTAGTAGTTGCCTATTACAACCGATAATACAACTGCTTTATTGATTTCAAAATTGTTTTGCGCATAAACTGTTTCCAGCATTGTTCACAAAATACTAACCTTGTTCAAATCATATTGCGTTTGCCCGGGAAACCTTTTCAGTAATGGCTGATAACAGGTTATTATTATTATACCTTTGCAAAAAAAATCAAAATTTTATTATTGATTGTAAAGCATTGATTAATATAGTTTTAGTAAAATAGCATGAAGAGAGTATTAGTAATTACAGGAGGTGGCGATTGCCCGGGCCTCAACGCAGTAATCCGTGCCATCGTAAAACGCGCTGCTAAAAGTAAAGAATGGGAAGTGCTTGGAAGTATCGAAGCTTTTAATGGTATTCTACGCGAGCCTTCCGAAATAATAGTTCTCGACGAAAAAGCAGTAAGGGGAATCCATTACCAGGGAGGCACTATTATACAAACTACAAATAAAGGAGGCCCTTTTGCCTGGCCTGTGCGTAACAACGACGGTACATGGTCAAGCGTTGATCGTTCCGATGAAATGATCCGGAAAATACAATACCTGGGTATAGATGCAGTTATTAGCATTGGTGGAGATGGTTCACAGCGGATTTCACAGGCGCTTTTTGAGAAAGGCCTGAATATTATTGGTGTTCCAAAAACAATTGACAACGATTTATCTGCAACTGATTCTACTTTTGGATTCCAGACTGCCATTCAAATAGCTACAGAAGCAGTGGACAAACTTGTGACAACAGCAGCCAGCCATAACCGTGTTATGATACTTGAGGTGATGGGGCGTGATGCCGGTTGGATCGCTTTGAATGCTGCCGTAGCAGGAGGAGCTGAGATATGTCTCATTCCTGAAATTCCATACGATACCCGAAAAGTGCTCGAAAAGATAGAATCCCGCTTTTTCAAGGACAGAGGCTTCGTGAACATAGTTATATCAGAAGGTGCCCATACAGTGCATGGCGAAGTGGTGGCTTCACAGAGTGGGGAAATCGGTTATGCACATAAACGTCTTGGCGGAGTAGCTTATAAATTGGCGAACGATTTGAAAGAATTGGGTTGTGAACACGATATGCGTGTTACTATATTAGGGCATTTGCAACGTGGAGGTATCCCTATTGCCTACGATAGGGTTCTTGCTTCCCAGTTTGGTGTCAAGGCTTTCGAAATGGTTATGAATGGCGAGTTTGGCCGCATGGTTTCCTATCGGCACCCTTACATTACTTCGGTTACATTGCAGGATGCAATTCAGGAGCCCAATCTGGTTGAATCAGAAACTTCTCTGATGCAAACTGCCCGTGGAATTGGCATAAGTTTTGGCGATTAGTATTTGCAGCTTTTTCGCATTTCTATATTTCCGACTTTTCTGATTACTGCTAAAGTCAGTTTTTTATTTTACGGCCTTTAGATTCCCTCATTGTAATTTTTCTCCTGGTATTAAGGTGAGATCTTAATCAGTTACTTCAATGCTGATGACCAAATAAATTAAAATTCAAGATAGATGAATGACCATAGTTTTCCTGAGACTTTTTTCTCTTAGGTGAAAAATTGTTGTCAATTTTCGGAAATTATATTTAGGCGAAATATATTTGGAATGTCTTATGTCTCAATTGTATTATAATAAATAATATTTTAAATATCAATTTATTAAGTAATAAATATAATTAACAAGAGAAGATACTCAAAATTGCTAAATATCATAAAGTGATAAGAATCATTGTCTATTATTAATTATATAATATATTTAACACCAGTGTTTAAATGGAATTACTTCATGTGATTATTAAGATATGATTACTGAGTAAATACACTGTTTATATTGTAAGCTTATTCAGTAATACTAAAATAGTAGGATGTAAATATAGTAAATATCACGACTGGTTAAAATATGATCAAATGGAGAAATATACTTATTGAAATCCGAAATAATAAATTGTATATTTCGATGTATGTCAATTATATATTCAATTTATATGCTTGGCGAAAATGAAGCTTGTTTATCATATTATCCTTAGATATGTTCTCTGAATGCAATTTAAATCAACCTAATAACTGCATGGTCATTAGCTTTTACAATCCTGCAGAATCAAATTCAGAGAATTACATTGGTAAGTGATTATTCAATAATTTTAGCCCTTTCCAAAAAACAGTATGGCAAAAGATCCTTGTATTCATTGTGGAGAAGAATGTGGCAGAAGCCCTGTAATTTCGGCTGAGAAACATTTCTGCTGCCAGGGTTGTGTGACTGTTTACAGTATTTTGGATGAAAAGAACCTTGGGCAATATTACGAAATTGCCCCAATGCAGGGAATCAAGGTTGAGACTGAAACTGCAGGCAGGCGATATGCTTTTCTCGACCTGCCTGAATTCCGTGAGCAGTTGGTTGATTTTTCTGATGGGGGAATAAGTAAAGTTACTTTCTTTATTCCTTCAATTCATTGCAGTTCATGTATCTGGCTGCTGGAAAATCTTCACAGGCTTAACTCATCAATCCTGTATTCGTTTGTAAACTTTGTCAGAAAAGAAGTATATATCACTTTTCGCGAACCTGAATTCTCGCTCAGGCAATTGGCGGAATTACTCTATTCAATCCATTATATTCCTGAAATAACCGCAGACAAAAAACGGGACGATAGCCGTTCCAAAATAGATAACCGCCTGATTCTTAAGATTGGCATTGCCGGGTTCTGCTTTGGCAATATTATGCTTTTAAGCTTCCCTGAGTACATGCCAGGCGGAGTGATACAGGAAACCACTCTCCGAAGATTATTTGGTGTTCTCGTGTTTATCCTGTCGTTACCAGTTGTGTTTTATTGCAGCACTGACTATTTCACCGGTGCATATAAAAGTATCCGGAAGAAAATTGTAAGCATCGATTTTCCGATAGCACTGGGGATTATCACTATGTTTATTTACAGCAGTGTAATTGTATTTACGCATACCGGGCCAGGGTATTTTGATTCGCTTGCCGGACTACTATTCTTTATGCTCATCGGCCGCTGGTTTCAGGGTAAAACTTACCAGGCGCTTTCGTTTGAAAGGGATTATAAATCTTACTTTCCAATGGCTGTAACCAAAATGGATGGCGATGTGGAAATTATTGTGCCTCTTAAGGATATTATCCCGGGCGATATAATACAAATTCGAAATCAGGAGTTGATACCTGCTGATGCAGTTATAACTAAAGGGCAGGCTTTGATTGATTACAGCTTTGTTACAGGCGAAGCTGCACCAATGGCCCGGAATATTGGCGAGCACGTTTTCGCCGGCGGGCGGCAAACAGGCAGCAGGGTGACATTACTTATTGAGAAATCTGTTGAGCAAAGCTACCTTACACAGCTTTGGAATGAGGACAAGATGCATGACAATGAAAGCAAGAATCTTGAAAAAGTAATAAACAATGTCAGCCATTATTTCACGATAATTATCCTGATGATTGGTTTCGCTGCCGGAACTTACTGGATGTTTACGGATCCAAATCTGGCTATAAAAGCATTCACTTCAGTGCTTATAATCGCCTGCCCATGTGCTCTGGCATTAACTGTCCCTTTTACCTTGGGAAGTACGATGCGTTTCTTTGGGCGTAAGGGGCTTTATGTGAAGAATATGGATGTGGTGGAAAAGCTTTATAAGACTGATACTGTGGTTTTTGATAAGACAGGGACCATCACTTATGGTAAGTCGCTTGAAGTGGAATTCATTGGGGAAACACTTTCGGCCGAAGAGCAGGGATTGATCAGATCGCTGAGTCGGAACTCTACACATCCTGTTTCTATAGCTGTTACAGAAGCTTTACCCCTTGAGAAACTGTATGATGTAAGAAATTTTAGGGAGATTCCTTCCATGGGAATATCCGGAGAAGCTGAAGGAAGGCAAATCCTGATTGGTTCGCGTAAGTTCGTAACAGGTAGAGATGCCAGCGCTGATATTCTGGCTACGGAAGTCCACATTTCTATTGATCATAAAGTTCGTGGCTATTTCGTTATCAGGAACCATTACCGTAACGGGCTGGATAAACTGATGAAAGACTTATCCTCTAAGTATGACCTCCACTTGCTTTCTGGTGACAATGATTCAGAGCGGCTCTCCCTCGCACCTTATTTTACAAACGATAAAATGCATTTCAGCCAGACACCGGCAGATAAACTGGCTTATGTGGCCAATCTAAGGAAAGAAGGCCGGCATGTGCTGATGATAGGGGATGGGCTCAATGATGCCGGCGCGCTTATGGAAAGCAATGTCGGTATTTCAATTGCCGATGATATCTATCATTTTTCCCCAGCATGCGACGCTATCCTGGAATCATCCAGGTTTGCCAATCTGTATAAACTCATTCGGTTTACTACTACAAGTTTAAGGGTTGTGAGGGCAAGTTTTGTTATATCCTTTTTCTACAATGTTATCGGTTTGTCGTTTGCTGTGAGGGGGATGCTGTCGCCGGTTATCGCTGCTATACTTATGCCTGTCAGTTCAGTGACTGTTGTGGCTTTCTGCACTTTTTCCGTTGCGTGGTTCTCAAGGCGGGTAGGGGACAGTAACTCATAAGTGCTAAGTGCCAGTAAATAACTTTTGTATGGATATTTTGGATGAACTGGTTTGTGAAGTAAGCTTTTATGCTGGAATTTTATACTGCCAGGTCAACATAGCGGTGAAAGAACTGCCATGCTAAATCGAATTTAGCTTTTCATAGTTCGATCGTTTGGTTACAATTCCGTATTGAATACTCTGCGATGTGTAATTATCTTGTCTTTCATTCCTGTTATTTCTTTTTTGTAAATAACTTATACAGAATTGAAATTCTGGGATTATCCTCGATTAACAGGTATAAACAGCTTTATGGATACGGCTGATTTGCAACCGACTTTGTGAACACAACGAAGCTAAGCTACAGCCAGCAACAAACATCAGCCAGCAGGGGATACGCAAGGATTACAAATCCGAGCGAGCAGGGGTCGCCACAGATTCACAGATTACAATTGAAAGGCCGCCACAGATTCACAGATTATTATTAAAGGGTTGCCACAGATTCACAGATTAAGATTTAAAGGATTAAAAGGTTGCCACTGATTCACAGATTAAATAATATGATTTAAAGGTTGCCACTGATTTACAGATTACAAAATGATTCGTTTTGTAACTAATGAGTTTTCGCCAAAGTTTACTATCAATCCTAAAGGACACTTTGATATTGCCAGGTAATTGATTACCCAGCTGAAATGCTCATCCACAATTCCTTTCTGTGCTTTCACCTCAAGAATAATCTGATCAAAGACTACAAAATCAGCAAAGAAATTATGAGGTAGAATTACATCTTTGTATTTAACTTCATATTTTTTCTCGCGTTCATAAGGAACATTTTGCCTGTTAAATTCATTTTCAATAGCATCTTTATAAACTATTTCAAGTAACCCTCTTCCCAAAATCCTATGAACCTCCATGCATAATCCAATGATCTGATACGATTCATCTTGAAGTGGGTATTGCTGCTCAGAATATTTCATGCTTAAATGTTTTTAAAAAGGTTGCCACTGATTAAGGTTTAAGGGTCGCCACAGATTCACAGATTACAATTAAAAGGCCGCCACAGATTCACAGATTATTATTTAAAGGTTGCCACTGATTCACAGATTAAGATTTAAAGGATTAAAAGGTTGCCACAGATTCACAGATTACAATTGAAAGGCCGCCACAGATTCACAGATTATTATTTAAAGGTTGCCACTGATTCACAGATTAAGATTTAAAGGATTAAAAGGTTGCCACAGATTCACAGATTAC
>CAZEDO010000002.1:7944-82233 GCA_964511085.1 uncultured Lentimicrobiaceae bacterium | reverse complement strand
CTGTAATCCATTAAATTACAGGCTTTTTAAATAATTATTGTGATCCCGGCGGGATTCGAACCCACGACCCGCAGCTTAGAAGGCTGCTGCTCTATCCAGCTGAGCTACGAGACCGAAATAAGTATGCTTAAATAAGGATATGCTGCTGCAAAGGTATGGATTTTCTCCTAAAATCGGAATAATGACATCCCTTGTTGTGAATTTCCAAATGGCACCATCAACAGTATCAATAATAATGCTATGCTAAAATAGATGAATGAACGCCTGTTCTTTAAAGTGGAATCTTTAGTTTTATTAACCTGAATTCTTCCTGCCTGTGCAATTCCAACGGCCAGGATCATAATAAACCAATGTTCAACGGCAAAATATCTTAGCTTGCTGTTATGCATAGCTTCAGCTAAATGAGCGAGTGCATAAGCTGTTTTCGGACTGTAAACAAAGTAAAGTAATAGTCCAAGAATCAGTTGTAAATGCAATACGCTTATAAAGATTATGCCAAGTATATTGTCGGGAAGACTAAAAACCTTTTTTGTTTTCCATCCGTGGAAGGCAAAGGCAATTACAATGAATCCTGCGATTAGAATGAGCCGTCGGTTTAAAAAGTGCAAGGAAAGAATCACTTCGTACATATGTAGTTAATAAGTTATTGAGGATGAGTAATAGCTTTAGGAGAGTAAAAACGTTGATCTGTAGATCATTAGTTTTGTATAGCATAATTTTTACAGGCATATAACGTGATAACTCATAAAGGGTTCATTCAGAGACAAAAAAAAACCAAACCTTGTGAGTTCAGCTTTTTTGTTGTCGGGGTAGTAAGATTCGAACTTACGACCCCCTGGTCCCAAACCAGGTGCGCTAACCGGACTGCGCTATACCCCGAAGTTGATTTCAATTAAAATTCCAACGTTCTGGAATTCGAATGGTTGCGGAGAAGGGGGGATTCGAACCCCCGGTACCCTAATCGAGTACGACAGTTTAGCAAACTGTTGGTTTCAGCCACTCACCCACCTCTCCAAGCGGGGAGTGCAAAAGTACAAAAATCAATCACACTCACAAATAAATTTTAATTTTAATATGGATTTATTTCCATTTATCAATGATACCGATAAAAGTACCGTTGTATAGTCAGAAAAATTATTTTAAGATAGATTGCAGAATGGTATAATTCTATTAATTTCGTCATGAAATTTCAGTGCTTTAGTATTAATTTAAAACCTGCCAGCTATGCGCAAATTTAACCTGTTGCTCATTCTGAGCATTACTTTCCTGTATGCTGTTGCCCAGGACCAGGGCGAAAAACAGGTTACTTTCCTTAACAGCATTAAGGTTAACCCTTTGCGTTTTGTTAGCAGTACTTTCCATATGAGCTATGAAAGGTTGATTGGTAAAGATAAATCTTTGAACCTTTCTGCCGGGCTGACCTATAAAGATTCTGAAAATGAGAGTGTGAGTGGTTACCGTGGTGAAATTCAGTTTCGTTATTTCGTTTTGCAGCACAAGACTGACGAGGTTTGTCGCAAACTCTATTTTGCACCTTTTGCTTTCGACCAGTATACTGATGTTACTGATCATAATTATTATGATCCTTATAATCTATACCCGAGTTCTCAGGACAACCGTTATTTCGTGAATTCCTTTGGTGCCGGCCTTGTTGCAGGTTTAAATATGATTTTTGCCAAACGGTTCGTTTTAGATGCTTTTGTAGGGGGTGGTGTTCGTACATCCAATATGGACAGAAACTCCAGCACTTTTCTCGATAATAGCCTGATGGGATATGGTTACAAAGGAATATTTCCGAGAATCGGGTTTGATATAGGTTTTACATTTTAAGCTATACGAGCAATAATAAAGTTATAACCCTAATAAAAGTCAATTACTATGAAAGGAAAAACATTTGCTGAAAAAATTCTTGGTGCTGAAGCAGGTGCCATTGTCTTCAGAAGGCCCGATATTATCCTTACACATGATAATACGGCCAGCATTGCCAACACGTTTAAGAAAATGGGTGGCGAAAAAGTAAAGGATCCTGATCAGTTGCTCATTGTACTCGATCACAACGCTCCGCCAACCAGTGTAGAACTT
The DNA here is from genome assembly GCA_964511085.1 of uncultured Lentimicrobiaceae bacterium. Classification (GTDB taxonomy): domain Bacteria; phylum Bacteroidota; class Bacteroidia; order Bacteroidales; family DASVHX01; genus DASVHX01. The sequence continues at coordinate 80,151 of CAZEDO010000002.1, read as the reverse complement.
GCAAACGACTATCAGAAGATCCGTGATGTTGTAAAAGAACAAGGAGTCAAAAAGTTCCATGATGTTGGTAAGGGTATTTGTCACCAGATAATGGCTGAGTATGCAAAACCTAATATGATCATTGTTGGAAGCGACAGCCATACCTGCACTGCCGGAGCCTTTAATTCTTTTGCTGCCGGAATTGACCGCACCGAAACAGCCGGCTTATGGAAACAAGGCGAAACCTGGTTCCGGGTTCCCGAATCCATTAAAATTACCCTTAACGGGAAACTTCCTGATGGCGTTTACGGGAAAGATCTTTCACTTTGGATCATTGGTATGATGGGATCCAGTGGTGCCGATTATATGAGTATTGAATTCCATGGCGAAGGTGTAAAAAGCCTTTCTATTTCCGACAGGATGACCATTGCCAACCTGGCATCGGAAATGGGAGCTAAAAATGCCGTATTCCCTGTGGATGATATCCTTTGTGATTTTCTGGGAGCTAAAGTTCAAGGTACATGGGCTGATGCAGATGCCTTGTACATTAAAGAGATCGTGATTGACCTGAACCAACTTTTCCCTGTGGTTGCTGCCCCTCATCATGTGGACAATGTAAAAGCTCTCTCGCAGGTTAAAGGCATAAAGCTCAACCAGGCAATGATAGGGACCTGCACAAACGGTCGTATTGAAGATCTGCGTCAGGCGGCTGTTGTGCTTAAAGGCAAAAAGATTCCTGATGGTTTCCAATTGCTTATTATTCCTGCGTCACAGGAAATTTACCTGCAAGCGATGGAAGAAGGCCTCATGCGTATATTCATGGAAGCAGGTGCCAGTGTGCTTGCTCCTTCATGCGGGCCATGCCTGGGCACAGGGCAAGGGATTCCTGCCGATAATTACACTATCATTTCGACGGCCAATCGTAATTTTAAAGGCCGGATGGGGAATAAGAATTCGTCCATTTACCTTGCTTCACCTGCGGTGGTTGCTTATTCTGCGCTAAAAGGTGAAATTGCAGATCCGCGGAATTCGACAAAAGAAGAAATATATCCGTTTACTATTGAGCAAAGCAAGACTGTTGATATTCAGCAGGGTGACGATCGTTTTTCAGCAGGGATCTGGAACTATGCCGATGTTGACAACCTCAATACCGACCAGATGTTTGCCGGAAGCTTAACTTACAATGTTAAAAGTTCGGAAGCAGATAAGATCATGCCTCATCTTTTTAAGGGATTTGATGATAGCTTCGCCGAAAGGGTGAAAGAGGGCGATGTGATTGTTGCTGGTGCTAATTTTGGTTGTGGCTCATCGCGGGAGCATCCTTCTGTTGGACTTGCCTTTGCAGGGATCAAAGCTGTGATTTGCAAGAGTGTGAACCGTATATTCTACCGTTCGTCAGTAAACCAGGGCTTGCCAATTATCTTGCTTCCTGAGGCTGTGGATGCCTATAAACAAGGTGATACCGTTGATATTAATTTCGAGAGCGGCAAGGTTAATATTTCTGGAAAAGAATATGGTTTCTCTCCTTTGCCTGATAAACTGGTTGGTATTTTCAAAGCCAAAGGACTAGTAAATTTTGTGAAAGCTAACAGTTAGTCTTCGCAATTTTAAACAGAAATAATGCGGGCTATTCAGAAATGGGTAGCCTGCTTTTTTTTTTAACTCTATGTCTAAAGAGAATACAGAATACAGGAGTCAGAATTTGAAAATTCTTTTGGATTCTGGCTTCTGGATTTTGATACGCCGTTGCTCTGCGGCGGGGTAGTTCATTTTGAACTACTTTTGTCTAGAATAGGAGTGGCAACTCAATCATGTTTCACTAAGTATAAAAATATGCGAAAGAGCTATAAAATTCTACTGGCAGTGGTAATAGTATTTGCAATTGGAGTTGCCGGAGCAATTGCGTTACCAAAATATGCCGGGCGTATGCCCTTCCTGCTGGTGTTGCTGGCTCTTGACCTCTATTATTGGAAAGTTCTGCGCACAAATCTATGGTCTGATAAGCACACATTGCACAACCTGGTTTCTGTCCTCTACTGGTTGCCACTTGCTTTTCTGATGCTTTTCGTAATGGGATCAGGTATCTGGTCTATCCGATTCTGGCCTTCGGTTTTCAAAATTTACCTGCCAGCCATGGCACTTGTTGGATATGTCGCAAAGTTTAACCTGTATTTCTTCCTGATTCTGGCTGATATACTGGCGTTGATCAAAGGTGTCGTCAAAATTATATCAGGGAAAGGCAGGGACAAAGATTTGTTTTTCCATCGCTGGAAACCGTTTTTAATTGGCGGATTAAGTCTATCCTGCCTTGCATTTGCACTTCTTTTTACCGGCATGGTCTATTGGGCTTACGATTTTACAGTTAAAACAATTACTATTGAATCATCGGATGTTCCTGCGGAGTTTGATGGTATGCGTATCGTGCAGGTTTCGGATATACACCTGGGTAGCTGGATTACTGACCGGCCACTGAAAAGAGCCATCGGAATGATCAACAATCTTAAGCCTGATGCCGTCCTTTTTACCGGCGACCTGGTTAATTTCAGCACTTCCGAAGCTTATCCTTTCAGGGATGATATGAAGCTGATAACAGCGCCTTCCGGTATTTATGCCATAAAGGGAAACCATGATTACGGTGATTACGTGAAATGGCCATCGGCAAAGGAAAAACAAGCTGACAATGATTCACTGGCCTCATTCTACCGGCAACTTGGGTGGAATTTAATGAATAACAGGAATGTAATTCTTCACAGGGGCAATGCATCCATTGCCATTGCCGGTGTCGAAAACTGGAGTGCTAACGCCCGCTATAGAAAGCATGGGGATCTTACAGAGGCATTAAAAGGCACAAATTCAATTCCTTTCATCCTGCTCATGTCGCACGACCCAACGCATTGGCAATCCATAGTCAGCCAGTCGTATCCACAAGTAGATCTCACACTTTCAGGCCATACCCACGGAATGCAACTTGGGATACTAACACCTTCATTTAGATGGAGTCCGGTCCAATACATTTATACTTATTGGGCAGGCTTGTATTCAAAGAAGCTGAACAATGGTAAAGATCAGTTTCTCTATGTAAACACAGGGCTTGGAGTTATAGGTTTCCCCGGTAGGGTAGGGATACGCCCGGAAATAACACTTCTTATTTTAAAGAAGAAATAGCAGGCAAAAGGATTTCATGAACGCAGATGACAACAGTGTTCTTTCTGAAACTTATCGCTGCAGTTTTCTTTGTCGCAGCAGGTGATGCACACCCGTTTAAAAACAGAGAAGTCAATTAATTCAACATCGGGAGTGAGGTAGCCTTCTTTTATTGGTTCTTCGCACATGAGGGCAGTACTGAGGTATTTCTTATTGCTGTCGGAAAACACAGTTACTACATTGGCACGGTTACCCATCTCATTCTGAACCTTAACAGCCCCTATAAAGTTAGCCCCTGACGAGATTCCTACCGCAAGCCCTAATTTAGCGGCTAATTGCTGCGCCATAAGTATGGCATCTCCATCATTTACGGTAATGACATGATCGAGTTGGTCAAGTTTAACAAGGTCGGGGATAAACTCATCCGATATGCCCTGTATCCTGTGGTTGCCAACTTTGCAGCCTGTTGTTAGGGTAGGGGATTCGGCCGGCTCAAGGGGATGAATTTTTACGTTGGGATTCATTGTTCTGAGATAATTACCAACACCCATAACAGTGCCGCCTGTTCCAATGCCTGCAACAAATGCATCGGGCACAATGTTGTGCGAATCAAGCTGCCACCAAAGTTCAGGACCGGTTGTTGCTGCATGTGCTTCAGCATTGGCAGGGTTGGAAAACTGACGTGGCAGAAATATATCAGGTTGCGTAGCGGCTATTTCTTCAGTCATCCTGATACTTCCTAAAAAGCCGCCCTTCTCTTTTGAAACAGGAATCACAGTTGCTCCAAGGCTGCGGATAATATCAACACGTTCCTTACTCATCCAGTCAGGCATGATAATGCTAACATTATGGCCTAAAGCTTTGCCGATAGCCGCGAAAGCTATTCCTGTATTACCACTGGTTGCTTCCACAATGGTATCGCCGGGTTTAATCTGCCCTGTTTCATAAGCCCGCTGCAGAACATAAAGCGCCATACGGTCCTTTATGCTTCCGGTAATGTTGAAGTGTTCTATTTTGGCATAGATTGTCCGTAGCTGACCCTTGTACTTGAAACTGATCACCAACAGAGGCGAATTACCTACTATTCTCCATAGCTCTCTTATTTTGGACGATAGTCTGGGATCGGCAATTGTGTTTGATATCATAGATAGTGAGGGTTAGAATGGGCAGACTTAGGCTTTAGCTGTTTATACTTCGGCTAGCTGAGTTTGCAATTTTGCGAACTTAGCAGCTCAGTATATCTCACTTGCAAATATAAATAAAGTTGAAAACGGTAGCGCATTCCTCCTTATTAAGGTTAAGAATTTAAATAAATCCTCCGCTCACAGGACCAGGTGAGTTTCTGCTTAATCTTTCCTTTGCTTCCTTTGTTGAACTAACGAAATTAATCCGTCCAAGCCTGTTGCTCTCAAAAATAAAATCCTTCAGGCTCCTGCCAGGATATTTTGAAAAGTCGCCAACTATTGCAAGCTGAACATTATACGTTGAGAATTTTTGCAGTATATCACCGGCTATACCGGTCTTTAAATCGAAGAAAGCGGGCAGTATGTTTTTAGCATAAAGTATAATTTTCCATGATTCCCGGTAATTGGATTCAGCCATTATATCCAGCGCATCCTGGGTTTTAGTGATCAGAACACTGTCCGAGATTATCTCGGCAATTTTGATTCCGTTGATTTCACTTATTTCTATTTCCATTTCCATGATTTGAATTGCTAGCCGCTCGTATCTGTTTATTGAAACGCGTTATAAACATGCGCTATCGGGTCATTTGTTCGCATTCACAAACTGCTTTGTTGATCAGGCTTAAAATGCATCCGAACAATTGAGCTCTGCCAAGCTGAAATTATGCAGGTGAAAGACCTCAGCTAGCGGGAGGCTAAAGACCAGATGCAGTTAGTGGCTAACGTCAACAGGCTCCCATAGTTCAATCTTGTTGCCATCTTTGTCCATAATATGTACAAATTTCCCATAGTCGTAAGTTGCAATGCTGTCAAGTATTGTGACTCCATTTTCTGCGAGTTTGATTACAAGTCCTTCAATATTCTGAACACGGTAATTAATCATGAAATCTTTTTTGGATGGGGAAAAGTATTCATCTCCTTTTTTGAAAGGACTCCATTGAAGCGTGTTTATCTCGTCAGGTCTATCAGCGTTTCTGGATTCAAAAGTCGAACCCCATTCATTGATTTTAAGTCCTAAATTTTTGGCATACCATTCTTTCGTTTCCTTAGGATTGTCGGAAAAAAAGAAAATGCCGCCAATTCCTGTCACTTTTGGTGTTGTGTCAGCAGGTGAAGTGGAGCTATCTGTTTGATTCTTTTGGTCTTCCATATTGTTTGGCTTTTTAGTTGTCGAATCACAGCTTGTAAGAAGTGTTATAAGCGAAATTATTGTCAATAATCTTTTCATCCTCTTCTGTTTGCTGTTCGTGTGTCGTTTTGTCAAGGTTGTCACTGACGGTACGCAGTGATCTCAACGAAGCTAAATGCCGCTCAGCCATGGCGGTTATCGCTTAACAAATTTCTTAACTGTAATTCCATTGGCTGTGATTGATTTAAGCAGATAAACCCCAGCGGGTAAATCTCCTGTATAAATTTTTGTCTTCATGCAGGCATCAGGAGTAGTTTTAATAAGCTGTCCATCCACAGTTGAAATTTCCAGCATAGATTTTTGAAGATGTTCAATAACAAGGTAATCAACTACGGGATTTGGGTACAGGATAAGTGCATCCTGATCAGGAATGGAATAAATACCTACATACCCTTGAAATTCATACGCCCCGATATCTATGATACCGTCAAATACGCGTGGATTGCCGGCTATATCGGTTGTGGGATAAGTGCCATCAGTGTCTCCTGCATTGATGCAAGGCGAAGCAGACTGCAACGACCAATCAGCAATTACTCCGTCAAATCCGCTGCCACTTCCGGCAGATGCTGCAACAAAAAGCGGTACTGTATCTAAATTGTTCTGGTAGGTGCCAGTATAAATTGTAAAGTTTACTTCAAAAGCATCTGAACCACCCTGCACATCGCAATAGTAAAAATTGGGGTCGCTGCCTTCATCCTCAATATTCACCTGTTGCCCGGAGGAGCCTGCAGTATTGCCCCACAATAGCGTGTTGCGGATTGTGGGGCTTGAAGTTGCCCGGAAATAGAGGGCCCCGCCATTATCCGCATGGTTGTTTGCTATGGTATTGTTTGTAATAGTCGGGTTGGTGCTTACGTTACATAAAATGCCGCCTCCCTGCTTAGCTGTATTATTTGTAATCGTATTATTGATGATTGTTGGCTCGCCGGCGTGGCATGATATGCCACCTCCGGAGGGCGCCGAATTGTTGGAAATTATATTGCTGCTGATTACCGGAGAACTGCCGTTGCTCCATATCCCCCCACCATTGGAATATGAATTGGTATTATAGGAAATTGTATTGTTGGTGATGGTTGGGTTGCTGTTAACGCAACAAATGCCGGCTCCCCCGTTTCCATAAGTTGAATTTCCGGTAATCGTATTGTGAAAGATAAGCGGGTTGCTGTTGAGGTAGCAAAAAATACCACCCCCCACATTCCAGCCGTCATTGTTTGAAATAGTATTGTTAATAATTGGTGGATTGCTGTTTTCGAGATAAATACCACCGCCACCTTGATCAGCTTTGCAATTAGTGATCAGGCAGTTGGAAATAATGGCTTTCGAAAAATTTCTGAAATAGAATGCCCCGCCATTATCATCCGGCGAAGTACCGGTTGCTTTGCCATATTCCAATTTGCAATAGCTTATTCTAGATGTGTCGTTGGTTACCGGGGTATTGTCAAAGCGTATGGAGCGCCATCCGTTGCTGGTATGGGTAGCTGTAAAAGTTATTGAATCAGAAGTAGTGCCAATGGCAAGCAACCGGCCGGATACACGCAGTTTATATGTGCCCTCGAAAATAACGGTTACACCTGGCTCAATAGTTAATGTTTGTCCATCGGGAACCATTATAGAGCCCATCACAGTATATGGCGAACCGGCAAGTGTCCATGTTCCGTTTACGTTGCCACCGGCAACAGGGGTTTGTGCGTAAGAAACAGCAAATAGCAGGCTGATTGCTGTAAGTGTAAGGAGTGCTTTTTTCATAAGGTTTTCTTGTTGAAGATTATTTTTAGTGATGGGTTTTTGTAGTTGTGTTTTAAAATGTAGACCCGGCGAAGCGGAATGCTATTTACCCGGGTATTTCTATTCCTCTGCTGGTTTATACCTGTGGTTTGTGCCGCAAAATACAGAATGTTTGTAACATTCACCTCCCTCATCGTTTCCTGTTAAGGAATATCCGGTTCTTATTGTTCTTTTGTTAATGGCAGTTTCAAACTGCCGTATTTATCAGGCACAAGTCATAGAATGCGCCAGCGGTTAATTTATTATCGGGGAAGTTCAAACCAGCCCTTCACCAGATTATCCTTAATCCGGCCTTCGCTGGCATGGATAAATTCGTTGGTATGCTTGTTATAAACGTAATCAAGCCCCCAGGCTGCATGGTGAACCCTTATTTGCTGAATAGCATCCAGTGTATAATCCAGTTCAGCATCCGTCATTGTAGGATGTAATGAGAGCCTGATCCATCCGGGCTTTTGGGACATGTCGCCGTGGGTAATGCGATCTGTGATCTCCTTCGATTTTTCGTAACTCACATCCAGCAGGAAATGGCCGTAAGTGCCCGCGCAGGCACAACCGCCACGCACCTGAATGCCAAAGCGGTCGCTCAGTAATTTAACGGCAAGGTTGTAATGCAGGTCATCAATATAAAACGACAATATTCCAAGGCGGTCGCGTACATTATCGGCAAGTATATGAATGCCTGCCATCTTTTGGAGTCCGTCAAATGCCCTGTTTACCAGTTCCTGTTCGCGGATGCCCATTTGTTCCACATCCATCCTGTCCTTCAGTTCGAGACAAAGAGCTGTTTTCATTGCCTGCAGGAATCCTGGTGTGCCACCATCCTCGCGGATTTCGATATCATCAATAAATTTGAATTCGCCCCATGGGTTGGTCCAGTCTACTGTTCCGCCACCGGGTTGGTCGGGTTCGTCGCGGTGGTAAAGCGCCGAATCGAATATCAGAACACCTGATGAACCGGGGCCACCAAGGAATTTATGCGGGGAGAAGAAGATGGCATCCAGCTTTTCCATTGGGTCGGCGGGGTGCATATCCATTTTTACATAAGGGGCAGAAGCGGCGAAATCAATAAAACAATAACCACCGGCCTCGTGCATAATACGCGCCAGTTCATGGTAAGGCGTTTCTATCCCGGTAACATTGCTGCATGCCGTAAACGAACCAATCTTCATCTTGCGGTCAGCATACTTTTTAAGAAGTAAACGAAGCTGATCGGGATCTACCAGCAAACCTTCGCCCGGAGGTATTACTTCCACATCGGCTATAGTATAGTACCACGACGTTTGGTTGGAGTGGTGCTCCATGTGTGTAATAAAAACAACCGGCCGATCCTCAGCAGGAACACATTCGTGCACCGATTTTCGGCCACAGGCTTTCAGGTTAAGTATACGCTGAAACTTAACCAGGGCAGAAGTCATACCAAAACCGGTTGTTATAAGCACATCACCAGAGTTGGCATTAACATGCTTCTTGATGAGTTTGTGGGCGTGATGGTAGGCTTTGGTCATGAGTTGGCCTGTTTCGCTGGTTTCGGTATGGGTGTTGCCAACATAAGGGCCGAAAGTATCAATCAGTTGATGCTCAATAGGTCTGTAGAGGCGTCCGCTTGCCACCCAATCCGCATATAGCAGAGTTTGTATGCCATAGGGTGTTTCGTACCGCAGTTCATTGCCGATAATTCCCTGGCGGAAGGATTGAAAATAATCTTGTTGGCTTGCCATGGGATTGCTTTTGTGAAAATACATTTGACGCAAATTTGCGAATTATTCCGGTATATAGTCATGAACGGAAAATAAAATGTTGAAGGGTATAATAGAATAAAAAATAACCGCAGAGGGCGCGGAGGAGGCGCGGAGGAGGCGCAAAGGAAACATTCAGCTCTGCGCCTTCTCTGCGCTCTTTTTCTCTGCGTACTCTGCGGTTAAACCTTTTGTGTCTGATGATCTTCATAAACTTTCCACTTCCCTCACTTCACCCGGTTTCAGATCGCCCAGATGAATATCCCCGATCCTCACCCGGATCAACCTTAACGTAGGGAAACCAACGGCTGCCGTCATTTTCCGTATCTGTCTGAATTTACCTTCGGTGAGTGTTATGGAAATCCAACTTGTGGGGCCATGGCGATCGTCGCGTATTTTACGGGTACGAGGAGGGAAATCAGGGGCAGTATCAAGATGAAAAGCAACGCATGGTTTCGTGATATATTTAACATCCCTGATGCCTATTTCCACGCCTTGCCGTAGCTGCGTAACTGCTTCACCAGTAATCAAACCATCAACCTGCGCGTAATATTCTTTCTCTGTTTTTTTGCCACGGATGTATTCGCTCACAAGGCCATCTGTAGTGAGCAGGAGCAGGCCTTCGCTGTGTTCGTCCAGCCGTCCGATAGCCATAGTTCCTTCCGGGAAATCATACAACTCATCAAGCAGTTTCTTCTTCTTTAATTCGCACACAAACTGGCAGAGGTAGCCGTAGGGTTTGTGGATGAGGAAGTGGTGGTGACCAGACATTAGGCTGTTAGGTTGTTAGGTTGTTAGGCTGTTAGGCTGTTTTATTAGAAATTTTCTCAGTTCTTTAAGAAATTTCTGAGCAGTGCAATCGTTTCGGCAGGTTGTTCTACCTGTGGGTTATGCCCGCTATATTCAAACATTACAAATTTTGCCTGGGGACAGTATTCTTTATATTTAACCATCATCCATGGAACGGCAACGCGGTCGAAGCGCCCGCCAATAATGAGGACAGACATTTTAAGATCCCTAAGCTGTTTCCTGAAATCGAAATTGCCGATATCATTACCTGCAAGGAAATCACCATCTTTACCTACCATCTGGTAATAGAGTTTCATGTTCATATTATTCGGATAAGGTTTTCCCGAGCTGCGTGTGAATTTCTCAGGATTGTAAGCATACAAAAATCCATAAGGCACTTCACCATATATTTCCTGATGAACTGCATCACTTGACACGGCGCCCTGCTCACGTATTTTCATGAGTTTATCCCATACTTCCGGATAATTTGTTTTTATCTCGTGGTTGCTGTTATCATCGTTTTCCTGCCACATTATGTAGCTGTGAAATGTGTTTGAAAGGATAAGGTGCTTTACTCTTTCAGGATATTTTATGGCATAGCCTTGCGCCACAAGTCCGCCATAGGAATGACCAAGAATACTGATTGAAGGGAATCCCATTGCTTTCCGTAATCCTTCCAAATCCTCAATATCGCGCTCAAGCGAATATTCTTTTATATTGGTTGCAGTGTCTGATTTCCCCCTGCCAAAACCATCGAAAAAGACCAATGTATTTGCAGTAGACAGTGAATCAAATTGCCGCATGTAGTAGTGTGAATTTCCGGGGCCACCAGGGATCAGGAAGAGGGGATCACCTTTTCCGAAACTTACTGTCCATATTTTTGCACCATTCACGGTATAGTATTTCCCGTCGGTATGGCTGTCGGGAAAAGTTTGTGCTATAAGGGATGAAGTATAAAAAAGGATGAAGATAATAAATGTTGATTTTTTCATAATCGATGCGTTAGGATTAGCCTGAGAATATGAGTCAAAATTAGATAATTTGAACATAGTGAAGCGATCTCAAGAATGAAGTGAGTATAATTGAAACGATAAGTACGTATTATTACTAACCACAATAGGCACATAGTCACAATAGAAAAACACATAGCTAAAATCATAGGTTGTCTTGTTGTGCCTGTTGTTGAAATAATTTCCTGACCAACGGCTTCTTCAGATATTAATTCATCAGTTTTCTTTCTTTCATCCAGTCTTGCAGCCGGTCTGGCCATGTTTCCACCGGTCCCAACCCTTTTTTCTTAAGAGCATAACCATGCCCGCCTTTTTCATAAATGTGCATTTCGACAGGTACATTGTTTTTTCTGCAAGCCTGGAAGTATAAGATGCTGTTTTCAGGTTCCACGAAATCGTCAGAAGTACTGATCAGGAATGTAGGCGGGGTTTCCTTTGAAACGTGCTTTTCGTTTGAAAAAAACTCAATTTTGTCAGCCGGAGGATTCTTGCCAATCAGATTATCTCTTGAACCTGAATGCACTATTGAATCATTAAAAGTAATTACCGGATAAATCAAAATTGAAAAGTCAGGTCTTACACTTATTGCAGGGTCTGTTATTTCGCCAATTTGCTTTTCAAAATGTGTTGAGGCTGTTGCTGCAAGGTGTCCTCCGGCAGAAAAACCCATTATCCCGATTTTATCTGGTGAGACACCATATTTCTCCGCATTTTTACGCACAATTCTGATTGCCTGTTGTGCATCCTGCAAAGGCCTGATCTCTTTATCAGAGAACAGATTTTCCTGCGGCAGCCGGTATTTTAGTACAAAGGCTGTTACACCACGTTCATTAAACCACTTTGCAATTTCATATCCTTCATGATCAATTGCCAGAATGCTGTATCCTCCGCCAGGGCATATAACAACAGCAGCATCAGAAGTTTTGCTGCGGGGCTGAAATACATACAAAGCCGGTTGCATAACATTTTTTACCCGTGTAATTCCATCTGTGGTTTTTGATTCTTCGTCAATCTGAATGCCTTTTGAACCGGGCACGCCATCAGCATAAAGCACAATGGTTTCATTCTGGCCAAAAACAGTTGACAAAATGGCTATAAAGGATAAAGTTAAAATAAGCTTTTTCATCCGGATAATATGGTGTTAACAGCGAAGGAATAATGGATTGCAAAAGCGAAATTAGCTATTTCACCGTTTCAGCAAAGTTAACCAATTAGCTTAATTGGCAAAGAAAAGCGAAACTCAGGTATGAATTACAATACAACTAAATGTATTGATCAGCAAGTATTTCCCACCTGTTTAGAAAAGCAAATACTGTTAATTGTCCACCTTCTTTTTTGCCCCGGAGATTTTCTCAATCCTGTTTTTGGCATAGTCACCGTATGAGTAGGCGAAATCACCGTTCTCATTTTGTGCAACACCTGCAACGGGTGTTGGCATGATAGCCCCTGATTCCTTAAGCAATTCGGCGATTTTCAGGTATTCCCTGTAATACGGCAAGGCTTCATTTGGCTTATGAAGGTAAAAGTCGAACTGGTAGGCAATTTTGAACCTGAGGGTGTTATTCCGGGGATTCGCTTCCAGAGCTTTTTGAAATAAAACGATAGCCGTATCAGGATGCGAAAAGCTGGTATAAGCATTGGCGATCTCAGTGTACAGGGTTGAAAGGAAGGGGGCAGAAGGCATAAGTAAACGCAGCGTCCTGTTTAGATAAACCAGGCTTGTGTCGATACCAAACGAGCGGGATTCACATACTCCATAATAGAAACATACTTCGGCATCGGTGGTATCTTTGCTAAAAGCTGCCCTGAAAAAAGGTGCTGCTGTATCATATTTTTCCTGGCGGTAGTAGGACAGGCCCAGGAACTTATAAGTGAATTTCGACGCGTCGCCCAACGCCTGGCATTTGCGGAATTGCTTTACAGATGCACGGAAATCAGAGATAAAATAGCTGCAGTACGCGTTTTGTTTGAGGATCGGGATGTTAGTTGAGTCCTGTTTAATGTAATTTCCTGTGAGGGCAAGGGCTTTGTCTGTTTTTTTCTGGCGGATGTACAGGTTGGCGAGTTTGCCGGTCACAATTGGGTCGAAGGGATTGATTCCCAATGCCCGTTTGTAAAATAGTTCCGCCGAATCGGAACGCTTCAGTTCATCAAAGGACAGTGCCAGTTGTTTTACTACATAATAATACGCAGAATCAGCTTTAAAAAGTGGCAAGAGTACTTGTATAGCTTGCCTGTACTCGTTTTCCGAAAAGAACAGATTAGCAAGTTGCAGGCTGAAATACCGGTTGTCGGGAACCAACTGTGTAATTTTAAAGCTGGTGGCAATGGCATTTCCGTCATCACCAGCTTGTTTATAAACATTAACCAGTTCATTGAGCACTTTGATATTTGTGCTGTCTGATTTTTGTGCTTTAAGCAGGGCTGCGATAGCCTCTTTAAATTGGAAACAGGCTGCCAAAGCTCTTCCTTTAAGCACGTACAGATTGACATTGGTACTGTCCTGAGCGAGATAACGGTCAGCAAGAGCAATCGCCTGGCTGTACTGGCAGGATTCCATAAAGGAACTCAGTTTTTTTTCCGGTTCCTTGTCCTGCGCATTGATTATGTCCGGGATAAATAGAATCAATGAAACGATTATTACCAGAAGTCTGTTCATAGGATTAACTCACTTTTGATATAGTGGAACGCATTACTTATCTGCATATTTCCTGATATTTTTATTGAATGCCTGAATATCTTCCTTATGCATTATTTGTCCATGTCCTCCGATAATCAGATCAATATTTGTCCAGCGGTTCTCAATCCATTTCACAACTTTTAACCATCTTTCAGTATCTCTTTTTTCGCTATCAGCCATACTCAACCTTCCGTAGCGGGAGAATAGGTCCCCGGTCATCAGGATTTTCAATTCCGGAATATGAATAATAATGTCACTCCCCGAATGCGCTCTCCCGAAAAAATATAAATTCAGTTTTGCATCACCCATATCAATAGTGAGGCTATCATTGAAGGTTAAAGTTGGTGGTGTAATGCAGAAACCGTTAGCTAAATCATTATAAGCACTCTCATAACGTATTTTCTGGCACATTAATTCTTTATAGTCTCTTGAGTAAGTATTTAGCGTATCAAGGTTTTGAGTATATTGATTGATGGTTTTTATCCAATCTGACTTTACCTTTTCACGATCTTTCCAATATTCTGACATTTCTATCGCGCAATTTTCGTGACCGATAATTATAGCATCAGAAAACATTTGGTTGCCACCTGTATGATCAGGATGCGAATGTGTATTTATGAGGTAAGCGAAATCATTTCTTTTAAATTCCTTCTCAATTATACTGCGATAATTTGAAGTTAACGAATTTGAAATTCCGGCATCAATTACAACAATACCTTTGCGCGTGGCTATGGCCGTTATTACATCAGATCCCAGTTTTACTATGATTACATTCTCTTTGAGCTTTACTACTTCAATGTAGTTGCCGGTTTTTTTACAAAAAGCGTTGGTTTGGGCTCTCAGGTTATTCCATGCCGGTAATGAGAACATGCCTGCCATGAACAAAACTATCAGACAAATAGGAATGAATTTCGACTTCATTATAGTCTTCCCAGTTCTTTAATGTACGTTTAGCATTCAATTGTATTGCAAATATACAACTATAATATTAGTTAATCAACTAATATTATAGTTGTAGAATAAATAATTTATAATAGAGGTTTGGATTTCAACCCATTGTATGTGTTAAAACCTTTCAGATTAAGTAACCGCCAGCAATACTCCCGCATGCTATCCTATTGGTTACGCTAAATTGATTATAGGTTTTAGAGTTGGCAGGTGTGATACGTTTCGGTAATGACCAGGAATGTAGAATTGAATTCCATGGTTTACGGAATGTAACATCTTAAAGATTCTGGATATCTTTTCTTATCCGGCAATTACAGAAAATGAAATTATTGATAGTATCAATAAAACTGAGAATACTGCCAGGCCTATTAGAATTTTGTCCGTTTTCATACTGTTTTGTTTAAATTGTGAATGAAATCTCTTAGTACAAAGCAGGTGTTCAGTCTTTGTTCTAAGAACAATAAAATAACTTTTTGAGAGTGTTATTTCGCGTACAATTTATCAAATATGATCTGGTTTTATAAAGGTTAAGTGATTTTAGCAAGAACGTAATGAGGCATTTATCCTGTTCAATATAATCAAATATATTTCATTCCTGAATTAACAGGGCAAGGCAATTACACTGAAGTTTTGTGATATGTGTTAATAACTCTTTTACAAGCTCAATATTGTATGCCACTTCAAAATTGTTTAGTTGCCTTGCCCTGTTTGTAATTTCTGCATTTTAATCTTCGGTGCTATATTCTGAACTTAAAAATATATTTCACCTGATTTTAAAATAGTCTGTTCTCTATTTTACAACAACCATTTTTTTTGTAGCAACCACTTCGTTACCAACCGATAATTTGTAATAATAAATACCTTCCGGCAAATTGCCGGCATCAAATGTCGTATTGTGTTCCCCTTTTAATTGAAACCTGTTGATCAGATTTTTTACTTTTCGGCCCTGCAAGTCAAACACGCCGATCGCAACCATGCCGTCAGCTTTCAGATTATAATGAATTATTGTTTCCTTGCTGAAAGGGTTTGGTTCATTTTGGCTAAGTTCTGCATGTAACATACCTTTATGTTCGTCAATACCAACAATTGTGTTATACGGAGCTTTATACAGAACGCCACCTGCATTTGCATCGCGGCCCTGATTTGCCCCTGCAACAAAAACAAAGTCTGCATTAACTGCAGCTTCTGTTATTTCTCCGCCTGCATATCCATCCAGAGCGATAGTTTGCCAGTTTTGAAGATCCATTGAATATAAATTACTTTCACCAAAAATGAAAAACACCGGGTTTGACACCCCCGTGGTCACAAGCATTTTATTAATTTTCAGATCAGGAATTAATGTAGTCCATGTATCACCAAAATCCTGGGAATAGTACATACCTGCATGTGTGGCAATAAGAGCGATAGCGCCTAGTGCATAAGCTTCAGTAACAACCAGTGCATCACCGGTAAGCCCATTATTCTTCTGCGTCCAGGTTGCACAATCATCATAGGAGAAATACACGCCTCCATTGGTTGCCAGTATAGCATAGGAAACATTTGCAGGGTCGTGATACCCATTCAGACTGTTGATAAAAAGACCATTACCGGTGATGCCTGAATTTCCATCGCTCCAGGGCCCACTTGGGTTTGCAGAAGTAAAAATTCCTCCGCCATTGGTACCAATGATATAAAAGTTACCACCGGCTTGTTTGCTCCCAAGGCCATAAAAAGTGACATCAGTACTTGAAAGACCGGTAGAAGTACAATCCATGTAGTTTGCAAGATCCACTGTTAAAAACGCCCCGTTTTGTGTGCCGACAAGCAGAATAGGTGTGGTTCCAGCAAGGCAGTTAATGATTTTATTTCCAATATTTCCGCTGATGTCAGTAAAATTGGATCCATTATCCAATGTTCTGAACAGGCCGTCGCCGGCTGTGCCAACAACGAGGCTTGTATTATCCGCAAACAAACAACTAATTGGCGAATTGCTGTTGCCTATCTGTACCTCTGTCCATTGGGCAGAAGCCAGCATAGCGATAAATAGCAAGCTTGAAAGAAGTGTCAGTTTTTTCATAGGAGTGTGTTTTTAAATTAGTTAGATTAATATTTATACCATAAACAAAAATACGTAATATTTAGCATATGACATATGTCGGTTATTAGCCAGCTGAATTTATATTTTGAATTATATAAGTATTGTGGCCTCTATTTCAAAAAAAACTCCGACACAGTATTCGCGCAACAGGGACTATGCCTAGGCTCTTTTTGGTATGTGAATTTATTTCATATATTTGATTCTATTTTGTGTGATTGTTCCATTTGGAGACGAGTTTACATTCAATTGCAGCCGAAAATTGCAACGAACAAATAAATGTGTATCATCCTTCAAATCAATTTATCATGAAAAACAAAACCAGAATTTTCATTTACACGTTAATGCTAATGTTAGTTTTATTAATGCTTGCAAGCAGTTGCAAGAAAGACGACACAACACCATCCTTATCAAAAACAGACCCAGTAATAACCTGGGCAAATCCTGCTGACATCGGTTATGGAACATTGTTAAGCGCCACCCAATTAAATGCTACTGCCAATGTGCCTGGGAGCTTTATTTACACACCTGCATCAGGAACAATACTTAATGTAGGTACAAACCAGGATTTAAAAGTGGTCTTTACTCCCACGGATGCCGCAGCCTACAATTCCATAAGTAAAACGGTGAAGATTAATGTAAATGTTTCATCCTGGAATGTCATTATTTTTAATCCCAACTTAAGCTATGGAACAGTAACTGATATTGATGGAAATGTATATAAAACTATTACCATTGGCCTGCAAACATGGATGGCCGAAAACCTGCGCACTACCAAATACTGCGATGGCTCTGCAATACCCGAAGTAACAGACGGCATGATATGGGGCAATTTGACCACCGGTGCATACTGCAATTACAATAACACAAGCAACAGCGATGCGATTGCTACTTACGGCAGGTTGTACAATTGGTACGCATTAAACGATAGCCGCAAGTTAGCTCCTTCCGGCTGGCATGTAGCCACCGTTGTTGAATGGAATACTTTAACTGATAATTTAGGGGGTTATGAGATAGCCGGTGGCAAATTGAAAGAAACAGGAACAACGCATTGGTATAGCCCAAATGAAGCCGCTACGAATGTGAGCGGTTTTACTGCCCTTCCAGGTGGCTATCGTTACTACGATGGTACATTCCACTACATTGGCAACTACGGCTTCTGGTGGAGTTCTTCTGAGCACTATACGAGTATCGCCTGGTACCGGCACCTGGACTACAATGACGGTGATTTTGGTTACAACATCATCAGTGAGGTGGCTGGCTTTTCTGTTCGCTGCGTTAAGGATATTTAGGCTATTTTTACCCTAAGTACTGAGTTTGTCGAAGTGCCGAAATGTGAATTATAAACAGACTAATAACAAGCTATTATTGAACAATAAAACTCCTTGTAATCACTTTTTCATCAGTACGGAGTTTGCACAAATACAATCCTTTTTCCAA
Source organism: uncultured Lentimicrobiaceae bacterium (assembly GCA_964511085.1). Classification (GTDB taxonomy): domain Bacteria; phylum Bacteroidota; class Bacteroidia; order Bacteroidales; family DASVHX01; genus DASVHX01. The sequence continues at coordinate 62,193 of CAZEDO010000002.1, read as the reverse complement.
TTTTGGTATTTCTTTCTCAGGAATACCAATAGTTTCAGTATTTGAACCTGCCCCAACCTGCTTACCGGGGATTGAAATGAGCAGCGTGCCCATTAAATCATAAATATCAATCTTAAAGGTTGTTGCCTTGTTTGCGGTAAAAGCAACAGTCAACCTGTCAGTAGTTGGATTGGGATAAATGCTGAACTGCAAATCCTGGTTTTCGGGTAGGGAATTACTGATGCCGGTATGCGTTGGTGGAAATGCAATATCCGCGATAAGGCCTTCAATAACGGTGAGTCCGTAAGGTATTTCGTCGGGCAGGAGATACCAACCGTTGTAAGCCCCACCCCAGCCAAAATTGAGGTGAAAGTAATCATCAGTGTTGTATCCGTCCACCACAACGTTGTGGCCCGTAGTCCATCCCGGATCAACAATAGCGAGATGGGCAGGCCTCGCATCCTTCATGTTCAGCGATAGGGCATCGTAAAGCGTGAGATTCGTGTTTCCAAGAAAAGTAATCTCCGAAAACCCGAAGCGCAGATAAGAGTCAACTGCCTGGCTAACCCCAAATGTGCCTGAACCCTGGGAGGAATAAACCTGGTGGGCGGCTACCCCACAGGCAAAAGTAAGTGCTGCCTTGCCCGGGTTTTTTAGTACGCCGTTACCGGCATAACATGAATTAACAGTATCGAGATGGGCATTTAATTCAGGAAAGGAGGGAAAATCCCTTGCTGCATAATCATTGTCGATCCAGTAATTTCTTCCTGCATACTGGTGATAATAGTCATCCTCATCAGTAAACTGAGTGCCATTGGTGGTTTTGTAATAATTCAGGATTTGCGCCATGGCAGTTGCCGGGCAACCTGCAAAACTTCTTTGGTTTGTTATTGGATCCATAGGGCACATATCATCGTAAATTCCATCCTGCGTCCAGTTGGTTTCTATCCAGCCGCCGGTAGCCGTGGAGCCTTCGGGTGGCCATTGCTGCAAAGGTTTTTTATAGGAATTACTTGCCAGCAAAGCTTCCCAATCATTCCTCCGATCTTCAATTATATTCGGAGGCAGGTTGTGAATATTATGTAAGCGCAAAGTCAGATCTGCTTTGAGCATACGGATAAGTGTATTGGCTTCATTATCCAGAACACCTGCGCCATTTGTAAAGGAATAGGCAATCACTGGTGGTAAATCGTTATCAGCGCTTACAGCCATATAGCCGGCGGGATTCAGTTCAAAAATATAAAACAAAGAATTTCCGCCAGAATCGATAAACCGGTTTTCATGGTCATTAATATTGAACCATTCAGATTTCTGAAGGGAGATTAATTTATTGGATGCCGCCGTTTTAGCTTGTTGGTAATCCACCAGGCGCGCTATGGCTGAAAATCCGGAAAAGGCGGATAAGTAGCTTACTGTAAGCAGGAAGTAAAGCCTCTGTTTCATGATTTTGTTATTTTGATGCAATTGTCTGACAAATATAGCCTGAATAATTCATCTCGCAAAGACGCAAAGACGCAAAGTTTTGAATTGGAACAGTTTAATATAAGGGATGCATTCTGTAAATACTTTTTAATTTATCAAATATTTTCAATCAATTACTTGTACTTAGCGGCTTTGCGGCTTTGCGGCTTTGCGAGAAATTTTTATGGAGAATATAGGATAGAAATTACTCTTTACATGTTTATAACTAACATGTTATCCGGGGAGTGGGATAGGTTCGTGATTTATTAAAAAGAGAAATTCCAAATCTCAAATTTCAAATTTCAAGGGAGGAAATAAAATAAAATAAAAACGCCAAAACCCTTAACTTTACCGGATTAAACCAAAAAACAAATGAGAATAGAATACGATATAAAGTTAGGATTTAAAGATGTGATGTTCAGGCCCAAGCGCTCTACTTTGAGCAGCAGGTCGCAGGTAAAACTGGAGCGCACATTCAGGTTGAAGCATACCGATGCCGAATGGGCAGGAATACCGGTGATGGCAGCCAACATGGATACTGTAGGCACATTTGAAATGGCACTGGCACTCTATGAAAGGAAGTTATTCACGGCTGTTCATAAACACTATACTGTGGATGAATGGAATAAATTTATGACAAAGGCACCCAGAGGAATTGAAAATCATATTGCCCTCAGTACCGGCACAGGGTTGTATGATTTTGATACAATAACCAAAATTTTAAATGCCAATCCTCAGCTTCGGTTTATCTGCATTGACGTTGCCAATGGTTATTCCGAGCATTTTGTTGCGTTTGTGAAGCAAACACGTAAAAAATTTCATGATAAAGTGATCATCGCCGGCAATGTTGTAACAGGTGAAATGGTTGAAGAACTATTGCTGGCTGGTGCCGACATCATAAAAGTGGGAATAGGTCCCGGATCGGTTTGTACAACGCGTGTTAAAACCGGTGTCGGCTATCCGCAACTTTCTGCCATTATTGAATGCGCCGATGCTGCTCACGGACTCGGAGGCCAGATTATCAGCGATGGTGGATGCACCACGCCCGGAGATGTTGCAAAGGCTTTTGGTGCCGGTGCCGATTTTGTAATGTTAGGTGGCATGTTAGCCGGACACGACGAAAGCGGTGGCGAACTCATCGAAAAACAGGGCAAAAAGGTGAAGCAGTTTTATGGGATGAGTTCAACAACGGCAATGGATAAACATATGGGTGGAGTTGCCGAATACCGTGCCAGTGAAGGAAAAACAGTAGAAGTGCCTTACCGTGGCCCGGTAGAGAATACCCTGTCGGACATATTGGGTGGCATACGTAGCACCTGCACCTATGTAGGTGCATCGCAGCTGAAAGAACTCAGCAAGAGGACAACCTTTATACGGGTTTCCGAACAGGAAAACCGAATTTATACGGAAGATAATGATTAATTCTAATCAGTTGCCGGATAAACTGCATTGGCGTCCCGGGTTAGTCTATAAAGATTTGGTATTCTGTCTGCCATATAATAATAGCAGGATGTTTTCTGGATTTTAGCGGTTTTGACTTTTCTCCGTTTATATACTGGAGAACCGCTATCTGAGCCGAACTGCGATATACTATACTTTGTTTAGGAAACCCTCGGGCAAACCGGGGGCGGTGTAGTTCCATTTCCTCCTGGTTCTCGAAATTACTTCACCTACAAATATTAATCTCATAGGCCTGATAGTAAAGAAGTAATGCCCGCCTTTTTTATGCGTTTTCCAATACCGGCCCCAAAAGATTGTATTCTGTTGCAAAGCAACTATTATTTCTTCATTTCCAGGTAAGCCAGCAGTATGAAGCTCGAGATGCTGAACACGCTTTCCACTGAGTTTATAACCTTTCTTATTTCCATGCCACATTTGTTCAATCACTCTGAGCATGACGGAAACGTCTTCGATTACAACATTCCATTCAGCCAGAAGTTTTAGCCCGGCTTCAGTAGGGGAACCATTTTCGTTGCAGAGGCTTTCATTCATATATAAAAGGATTCTGATTGTTTTATCAGTATTTCGGGAAATAGAAATGTGTTTAATAAATTAAACAGCCAGGAGTGTTAATAAAAATTGAATAACTATCAGGTAATCTATTCTTTAATTATCTTTTCGGAATAATTTGCCTGTTCTAAAGTTAATTTTATAAGATACATTCCTTTCGGGTAAGAAGATAAATCAATTGAATTTTCGGCACTGTTCAATTCATTGACAAAAATCCGATCCCCGAGTAAATTGTAAATTGATAATACTACAGAATTTGAGTTAAAGCTGCTGCAATTTATGAACAGATTGTCGGTTGCAGGATTAGGATATATCTTTATTTTCTCGTTAAAATTGATCTTATCTATGTCAGTAACATTGGTCAAACACCTCACAGATAATCCAAATTTTTTATCACGTACCGATTTACTAAGATTATAGGAATCATAAAAAACTGTTCTTCCCCAGGCAATTGTATTGTCAATTCCAGTAGAAGACCAGAAACGTCCATTACTTGTATTGCTGCTGAAACTGCTGTTTACATCACGATAACCACCTGGAAGTGCTGTGAAGCCGGATTCATTGGTGGCCCCGCTGTTAGGACTAATCCAGTGATCCAGGCCAGCTTCTTTCATTTTTCCTCCTGCTACTGATTCAGTTCCAAGGAAAGTACTTAATACAGTCCAATCAGAATCTGTTGGGATAAACCAGCCCGACGGGCATATATTACCAGCACTTGCAGCATACCAATTATACAATGCCCCATATGTATCTTTATAAGTACCCGGATCGTTATTATAAAAGCAGTATCCAGGTGTTGATAAGCCAGACCAGGTCGTATTATCCGTAACTAAAGTAATATTTGAGTTATCGTTAAACCGGGAGGTCTTTAAATTCTCTTTCATCCAGATTTGATTTCCAATAGTAACAGTATTATAGACATTGTTATCAATATCCTCTACTGTTTGAGCCTGGATTTTAAAACAAAAGACCAGACCGATTACAAAAAATAGTACGTTTTTCATAAGTTTTTGATTTTGAGTTAATTTTCGGTTTAGTTAAAATTATTTTTTTGTCTGATAACATTCAGATCAAATATTCAGGAAAAGGGTTATTCGTGCCGACATTCTACCAATAATCTGAAAAAGCATATGGTAGTTAATTTTCGAATTATTGAATGTTTTGTTTTATGCTGAATTCTTTTTTTGGAAATTATTTGCTGCTATTCATTTAATAAATTACCCGCTTATTAACAGTTCATCAGGCAATACATGAATCAGGTATTAGTAGCATCCAAGACAGGGGGAGTTCATTCAAGGCCGTCTTTTCAGAAGGAAAATAGCTCAATGGCATACGGCTTACATGTTCAAAGGTAATCATGTAATATTAAAAAGCAATAGATATGTGAATTATTTTATTAACAATCAGTAGTCAGCTTGCAGTTAATCGCATTCCGGAGCCATGCCTGAATGGCTTATCAGCGGAATATGAGCAGGAATCAGACTACATACCATTAGAACAAATGCGGTAAGCGAATATCTGCTACCATCAAAACTCCTTCTCACCTGAACTAAAAATCCTTATTCTTCATTATAATCAAGGTCTTTATGATAGGTTTCTTCCAGGAGGTATAGAGAGATGAGCGCGAGCCCGATGCAAACTGCCCCGACAATAATACCTGCAGTAAGTAAGTCAAATTTTGTCTTAAGGTAAAGAACAGCAAACGTTATAGGAACTGTAGCTCCCCTGACAAAATTGGGTACAGTGGTGGTAACTGTTGCTCTTAGGTTTGTGCCAAACTGTTCGGATGCTGTTGTGACAAATACGGCCCAATAGCCTACTGCAATTCCAAGCAAGACTAAGATAAAGTAAAATGCAACTACTGAAAAACCATACGAAGAGAAATAAAGTATTGTAAAAATCAGTAGCAATATAAAGGCAATAAATAAAGCTTTCTTCCTGGATCTAAGCCATTGGCTGAGCAGCCCGGTAACAAAACTGCCTATCGAAAGCCCGACATAATGCCACATCACTGCTGCGCCTCCATCAATGTTTCCTTTTATATGAAGGACTTTTCCAAACTCAGGCGACTGTATTACCAGTATTGCCACAACGTACCAGGTTGGAATCCCTATCATGATACAAAGAAAATATTTCAGTAAACGTGCGTGGTTTGTAAACAAACTCAGGAAATTTCCGCGTTTAACATGCATATATTCTTTCTTTGTTTTTTCAAACATGCCGGATTCGAAAACGGAAGCCCTCAGAAGCAAGAGCAATAGCCCCAATCCACCGCCAACGAAATAGGCTACGCGCCAGTTAAATAAATCAGCAACAAGGAAACCCAGTACAGCTCCCACAATTCCGACTCCCGAAACAAGGGTGGTTCCGTAACCTCTGGTTTCCTTGCTCATTACTTCGGCAACAAGCGTTATTCAGATGCCTAATTCACCGGCTAATCCAAGACCTGCAATGAAACGAAGTGCTGCATATTGCTCAAGAGTAGTGACAAACCCATTTGCAATATTGGCAACGGAATACAGAGCTATAGTAAAGAACAATACAGGAAGCCGTCCTTTTTTATCTCCCATCACCCCCCACAAAATGCCCCCGAGAAGCATTCCGATCATTTGCATATTCAGCAGGTAGATTCCTTTTTCGAGCAATTGATCAACAGGTACGCCAATCCCTTTCAAACTCGGCACTCTCACTATTCCAAAAAGTATAAGATCATAGATGTCAACAAAATATCCCAATGCAGCAACAATAACTACTATGTTGAAAGGATTCTTTACAGCAATATCTCTTGTATTCATAATTTTTATTCTTTCTTTGGGTATAATTCCCCGCAGCCTAACTGCCTTCAGGCAGGCTTGTTGCGTTTATTATTTTATTTTTTAAGAGAATGCAGAATACAGAAGTCAGAATTTAAAAATTCCGGATTCTGGCTTCGGGGTTCTTATACTCTGCTGCTCTGCGGCAGAGTAATTCATTTTTAAAAAAATAACTACTCCTGTTTTGCTTTAAAGAGAACGGACGTAATTAATTCAATTAAAAAGCCATAAATCACGCCCATTACAAGGGAAGAAATAAAGATCATGTTGTGGTTAAATTCAGGGTTTTCAGGCGCCAGCATGGCTCCAAAAGCCATGGGCAGGCTAAAGATAAAACCCATTAGGATACCATGCAAAGCCCAGTGTTTACAAGAAAAACGGTTTATTCCTATGGCCACGCCGATAAGCGTGCGGCTGAGAATTATGTTAAGTGCCAGGTAAATTGATACTTCGTTCGACCCGCTTGAGGCAAAACCGAAGCAAACAAAACCGAATACTACTCCCAATAAAGTGCTGATAACTAATCTTTTTGTTTTCATAAGACCTTCTTGTTTAAGTTTGTTATAATACAATGTAATGCTGATTTGTATAAACCTAATTTTCGCATAACGAACTGATAAGAACAAAATGCGTATCCAAATAAGGCGAGCATATCCACACCCACTCCCTTCCGGAAGTACTTTGCAGCAGACGAGCGGTTAACAGTATGCTAATTTAGGGAGGTTATATTAAAAAAACAATGGATAGTAGGAAATAATTTATTAACAGTCAGTTTGTTCTAAATTCTACGCTATTGCCTTCGACTCCGTTCAGGCTGACAATACGCAGAGAGAGGCGTTCAGGGTGCCAATCCGCAGAGAGAGTCGCTAAGAGTAACATTGCTAGAATAAGCGAACAGAGGTCAGCAGTCAGCTGATGTTTTGCATTCTGCATTTTGCACTCTTCATTCAAACTCTAAGTACTCCAGGAACTTTAGCGCACTCCTGACTTCTTCCTACTCGTCCCCTTGAGCAATCTGTATTGACGACAGTTCAATATCTCCTCCTTCGGCAGTGATCCCGATCCAGTTATTATCCTCCCGGTACCATTTATCCTGTACGCTGATTCGGATGATGAATTCTTTATTTACGTCGCTGGTGATACTCCGCATAACGATGCCACCGTTCTTGGCGTTATCCTTTCCATAGTTAAGATATACTTTAGGCTTGGAGGCTCCGGGGTTGCGGGCTTTTATCACAACGTAATTGTTTTTACGTACACGGGCATCAACAGATTTAAATTGATAACGCTTCTCAGTGTTGTTACGAACCAGGAATGTCTCGTTGGTGATGTTAACGATGGAATGGTCTGCCATGTATTTGCGTATTTTGGCAATCATTTCTTCGGGGTAGGTTTCATCGGGCTTGGCATTGCGGGCATTCTCATAAAAGTCAATCGCCTGGTCGAATATGCGGGTCGCATAGGCTTTGTCGGCATTCATAATTATAGCATCGTATGCATCTTTCATCTCCTTGTTGCGGGCCTGCAGCACGTTGGTGATCTCGGTAAGTTTGTCCTTTGGATAAGTTTCGCCGGGTTTCATTGATGAAGCCTGCTGATAGGCTGAACGAGCATCGGCATAGTTCTTTCCGGCATATTCTGCATCGGCCTGGCTTATCAGCCGGGCATATCGCTGGTCAGTTGCTTCCTTATCGGCTGCAAAAATGGCGTTAATAGCAATAATCTTTTCCTGCGGATAACTTTCGCCGGGTTTAAGGCCTTGTGCATTTTGGTAACTGGTAAGCGCCAGAGAATAGTCCTTGTCAGCCAACGCTTTATCTCCAGCAGTAATTGCTTTGTTGTATCTGCTATCAAGGGCTTTTTGCTCATCCATTATTTTGTTGATTGCCGTTATGCGTTCCTGTGGATATGCGGTGGCGCCTTTACCATCGAGCTTTTTTTGTTCTCCATTTGCAGCATTGGCGAAGATATATGTGCCAGGCGTTAATTTAATACCCAGCGCAAGCTGGTAGCTTATAATAGCTGCACCATAATTCTTCTCACCAAATGCTTTGTCGCCATTAGCAATGGCCTTGTTGTACTGGTCCTCAATAGCCTTTTGCTGGGTCAGCACTTCTTTGATCGCGGTAATCTTTTCCTGTGGATACTTCTCGCCGGGCTTCAGCACCAATGCTGATTCGTAACCGGTCAGCGCAGTGGAGTAATCGCTTTCAGCCAATGCTTTATCGGCGGCGGTGATCGCTTTGTCGTAATCTGCCTGTTTGGATTTTTGGTCGGCAAAATACACGTTGATGTCAGCAATTTTATCCTGTGGATATTTCTCGGAAGGTTTAATAACAAGTGCGGCTTTGTAACCCGCCATTGCCTGTGTATATTCCTTATCGGTGAAGGATTTATCGGCGGCAGCCAAAGCCTTATCATAGCTTTCGTCAATAGCTTTCAGTTTGCCGAGGATTCCGTTAACTTCTGTAACCTTTTGTTGCGGATATGTTTCGTCAGGTTTTAACGTAAGTGCTGACTGGTAAGTGCTTAAGGCATTGGAGTAATTCTTTTCCTTAAAAGCCTTATCAGCGGAAGCAATAGCCTTGTCATAGTTGGCATTCAGCGTTTTTTGCTGTTCAAAGATACCGTTGATCTCATCAATCTTTTGCTGCGGGAGTTTTTCGTCAGGTTTGATGGTCAATGCCTGCTGGTAGGAAGTGAGCGCAGCCTGGTAACTCTTTTCGCTGAAAGCTTTGTCAGCTGAAGCAACTTCCTTTTCATAGCCGTCCTGTATGGCTTTCAGCTGCGCGATTATCGTATTGATTTCTGTAATCCTATCCTGTGGGTATTTTTCGCCGGACTTTATGCCGAGAGCCGCCTGATATCCGTTGATTGCCTGTGGATAATCCTTATCAGTGAAGGATTTCTCGGCTGCCGCAATTGCTTTGTCAAAGCTTTCCTGCAGAGCTTTTTGTTGACCCAGAATTCCATTTATCGCGGTGATTTTATCCTGCGGATATTTTTCGTCAGATTTCAGGCTGAGTGCCGATTGAAATCCAGTGAGGGCATCGGTATAGTTCTTCTTTTCAAAATATATGTCAGCAGAAGCTATCGCTTTATCGTAGCTTTCCTGAAGTGCTTTCTGCCGGGCGATTATACCATTTATTTCGGTGATCTTTTCCTGTGGATAAGTTTCACCCGGTTTGATGGAAAGAGCAGATTGATAGCCGGTAATTGCTTCGGGGTATTTTCTTTCAGCAAGTTCTTTATCAGCGGATGCTATCGCCTTGTCGTAACTTTCCTGCATTGCTTTCTGCTGTCCGAGGATGGTGTTAATTTCCGCGATCTTTGACTTTGGATAGGTTTCATCAGGTTTCAATCCACTTGCTGACTGGTAGCTGGTGAGTGCAGCTGAATATTTTTTTTCAGAAAAACTTTTATCAGCATCAGCGACGGCTTTGTTGTAGTTCTCCTGGAGTTCCTTTTGCTGATTAAGGATTGTAGTGATTTCTGATATCTTTTGCTGCGGATATGTTTCTCCGGTTTTAATCGTAAGTGCTGATTTGTAACCAGCCATTGCTTCATCGTATTTCTTTTCAGAAAAGTCTTTATTGGCAGAGTTTATTACTTTATCGTAATTATCCTGTGTTGCCTTTTCAGCAGCAAGAATACCATCAATTTCGGTGATTTTTCCCTGTGGATAGCTCTCTCCAGGGATCAGTGAAAGTGCCAACCGATAAGCATCAAGGGCTGCGCCGTATTTCTTAGCGCCAAGCGCCTGATCTGCATTTGCTATGGCTTTATTGTATTTATCCTTCACATCTTTTTGCTGGCCGAGTATAGCATTGATCTCCGTAATCTTACCCTGCGGATATTTTTCGTCTGGTTTCAGTCCAATTGCTGACTGATAACCGGTGAGTGCCTGGGAATAGTTCTTATCACCAAAATCTTTGTCGGCAGCAGCGATGTTCTTTTCATAGCTTTCCTGCAGCGTTTTTTGCTGAGCCATGATTCCGCTTATCTCCGTGATCTTTTCCTGGGGATATTTTTCCTCTGACTTTATCATGAGCGCCGATTGGTATCCTGTGATTGCATCGGCGTATTTCTTAGCTGCAAAGTCCCTGTCTGCTAATGCTATTTCTTTATCATAGCTTTCCTGCAATGCTTTCTGCTGTCCTAAAATGCTGTTGATTTCAGTGATTTTTATTTTGGGGTAAGTTTCAGAAGGTTTTAATCCACTTGCTGACTGGTAATCCATGAGTGCAAGTGAATAACTCTTTTCACCATATGCTTTATCGGCTCCGGCAATGGCTTTGTCATAATTCTCCTGTAAACTTCTTTGCTGATCCAGAATTGCATTGATTTCTGTGATCTTTTGCTGAGGATATAATTCGCCAGATTTGATAGTCAATGCTGACTTGTATCCGGTTATTGCTTCGGTGTATTTCTTTGCAGCAAAATCTTTATCTGCGGCAGCGATAGCTTTGTTGTAATTGTCTTCAACTGCTTTTTGAGTAGCAAGAATGCCATTTATTTCGGTTACTTTTCCCTGTGGATATGTTTTACCGGGAATGAGTGTAAGCGCTGACTGATAGCCGTTAAGGGCTTCGGTGTATTTCTTATCTTCAAAGGCCTTATCAGATGAAGCAATTGCTTTATCGTAATTCTCCTGTTTCGATTTTTGCTGGCCAAGGAGTGTGTTGATCTCAGTGATCTTTATTTGCGGGTATTTTTCGACTGGCATCAGTTCGAGTGCCGACTTATATCCTGCCAAAGCTTCTGTGTATTTCTTTTCCCCAAAGTCCATATTTGCAGAAGCGATAGCTTTGTCGTAGCTTACCTGTAACGTTTTTAGCTGATCAAGTATGCCATTGATTTCGGTGACCTTTTCCTGTGGATATGTCTCGGAAGGCTTGATTCCAAGAGCCGACCGGAAACTAGTTAGTGCAAGCGTATAGTTTTTCTCTGCAAAGGCTTTATCAGCAGCTGCAATTGCTTTGGTGTAGCTTTCCTCCATCGCTTTCTGCTGACCGAGGATGCCGTTTATTTCAGTGATTTTTGTCTGCGGATATTTTTCGGTAGCTTTAAATCCTTGTGCTGCTTTGTAACCTGCCAATGCATCGGTATAATTCTTTTCGCCAAAGGCTTTATCGGCTTCAGTTACAGCTTTATCATAATTCTCCTGCACAGAGCGCTGATTGTCGAGGATGCCATTGATTTCGGTAATCTTATCCTGTGGATATTTTTCGACTGGTTTCAATGTTATTGCCAACTGATAACCGGTGATGGCTTCAGGATACTTTTTGGCAGAAAAATCTTTATCGGCAGCAATGATAGCTTTATTATAATTATCCTGCAACTCCTTTTCTTTAAGAAGGATAGCCTCAATTTTCGCAATGCGCAACTTTGGGTAATCCTCGTTTGGCTGAAGCGAAAGAGCATTTTTGTAATCGCCCAAAGCTTTATTATATTGAGTAGCATCAAAGGCCTGGTCTCCATTTGCAATAGCTATGCGGTAAGCATCCTTGCGGCTGTTACGTTCGCTTACGATCTTGCTGATCTCTGCGATTTTTGTTTTCGGATATATTTCATCGGGCATTATGCCGGAAGCAGACTGGTAGCCTATAAGTGCGGCATCAATGTCAGCAGTTTTATAAAGGTTGTCGGCATTTGTAATTGCAGCATCGTAGCGCTGGCGGGTGGTGCGAACAGTTGTTTCACCCATGTCGGCTTTTTCGAGCATGCTTTTAGGATAGCGCTCGCCGGGCCTCATTTTAAGAGCTTGTTCGTAGCGGATACGTGCATTCTCGAAATCGCGGGCAATATATAATTTGTCGGCTTCAGTGATAAGGGCTGTGTAAGCATCATTACCGGCTTTTTCGGCTGCAGCCATCTGATCAATAGCAGCTATTTTCCCCGAAGGATAAGTTTCTCTGGGCAATATGCCGATAGCTTTAACATATTCTACGCGGGCTTCAGGATATTTTTTAGCATCATATAGTTTGTCGGCTCCGGAAACGACTTTTGTATATTGATCTCTTTTGGCTTCAAGTTCAGCTTTAAGACGTGTAGCTTCAGTAATCTGGTTTTTGGGATACTTTTCGAAAGGCTTTATTGTAAGTGATTGTTTATAGTAATTGATGGCCTCGTCATAGCTTGCTTTGCCGAAAGAGTTATCAGCACTGGTAATTGCACTTTTATAGAGGGCTTCATCTTCGGGATCGGTGTAGAGTTTCGAAATTTCCAAAATCTTATCTTTTGGAAATTGGGCCTCCGGATCGAGCCGCATGGCGTTCATATATTCCGTTTTGGCACTCTTATAGTTCTTAGCATTAAAGTACTTTGCTCCGTTGGTGATGGCAGCATCAAAGAGTTGATTGTTCAGTTTGGTATCCGATAATATTTTTCCAATTTCAGCAATCTTCTCCTGGGGATACTTTTGGGTAGGGGCAAGGCTCTGAGCTTTTTCATATTCCTTAATTGCAGCAAGATAGTCGGCAGATAGCAAAAGTTTATCTGCGTTTTTAATTGCCTGATTGTATGCTTCACCTGGTTTGTCATTTGCAGGTTTCTGAGCGTAGCCTGATAATAATAATGCAAAGAGGAGTAGAATCAGGGCAGGTTTTATAAAAACTTTTAAGCTGTGTTTTAACGGGGGGAGAGAGAAGGACATAATTTTTTCAAGAGTCTTAGTTAATGGAATTCTATAACAGCATTGATTTATCAATGTTTATTAAAGGATAACGGACGATGTTGTGTTTTATTTGAAAAGAGAGTTGGCCTGTTTGTTATTGAATTATTATTCCGTCGCGCATAATAAGCCGGCGATCGGCCATAGTTGCAAGTTCTTCGTTGTGCGTTGCTATTACAAATGTCTGGTTGAATTTATCGCGCAGATCGAAGAAAAGCTGATGAAGTTCTTTCGCGTTTGCCGAATCGAGATTGCCCGAAGGTTCGTCAGCCAGCACAACAAGTGGATAATTCATCAATGCCCTTGCAACAGCCAGCCTTTGTTGTTCGCCACCAGAAAGCTGCGATGGCTTATGCTCAAGCCGATGCCCCATTTGCAGGAAATTCAGGAGTTCACGTGCCCGGGCTTCGGCTTCTTTACGGGACTTCTTAGCAATATACGCAGGGATACAAACATTCTCGAGAGCCGTAAATTCAGGAAGAAGGTGATGAAACTGAAAAACAAAACCTATCTTCCGGTTGCGAAAATCGGATAAAGCGCGGTCGTTCAGCGCAAGTGTATCGGTCATGTCAATCTGCATAGTACCAGAGGAAGGCTTATCCAATGTTCCAAGGATATGCAGCAATGTTGATTTGCCAGCCCCCGAAGCACCAACGAGGGAAATGATTTCACCTTCGCTAATCTGAAGATCAATTCCTTTGAGTACTTCAAGGTTGCCATAAGATTTATGGATGTTTTGAGCTTTAATCATTTAGTAATTCATTGGTTACTTGCTATTTAATATAAAATAACAGCGCTCAAAATCAGATGAGATTGAGCAGCATTTCGACTACGATCAATGTGACAAGTTGTATTGGTTAATCTAAACTGCTTTAACAACTCTGTCAGGCTGAACGGAGTTGAAGCCTTCTGTCATCAGGCATCGAACTCAAGGCCAAAATTACAAATTATCAATCAGTTACCATTATAAAATTCAAAATGAGCAACAGGTTATGAAACCAGTGGGAATGACAACTAACATTTAATTTTGTGATTATGTTCTGTTTATGCTTTGTCATCTGGTGAAATCATCTACTTTTGAGCCGTAAAAAATATTCGTTTTATGAATTTACATGAATACCAGGCAAAGCAGATATTAAAAAGCTATGGCGTGCCTGTGCCAATGGGTGTTATAGCTGATACGTCAGAGAATGCCGTTGCTGCCGCTGAAGAAGTTCAATTGCATACGCAATCCGAAAAATGGGCCGTAAAGGCTCAGATCCATGCTGGTGGCCGCGGAAAAGGCGGTGGAGTTAAGATTGTTAAATCTTTGGATGAAGTGAAAGAAAAGGCGGGACAAATACTTGGTATGATGCTTGTTACGCCTCAAACTAGCGCTAAAGGAAAGCTCGTCCGTAAGGTACTTGTGGAGCAGAATATTTATTATTCCGGCGAAAGCGAAGTAAAGGAATTTTACATCAGCCTGCTGCTAAACAGAAAATTAAGCAAAGTGATGTTCATGTATTCCACAGAAGGAGGCATGGATATTGAACATGTTGCTGAACATACACCAGAACTGATATTTACAGAAGTTATTGAACCATCGGTCGGCCTTCGTCCTTTCCAATGCCGGAAAATTGCATATAACCTGAAGCTTTCCGGTAAAGCCCATATAGAAATGCAGAAATTCGTGAAGGCCCTTTATGAGGTTTACATGGGAATTGATGCGACTTTGCTTGAAATAAACCCGGTTGTTAAAACCAGCGACAACCAGATACTTGCTGCCGATTGTAAAATGAATTTAGATGACAATGCCTTATTCCGGCATCCTGATTATGCCGCCATGCGCGACACCAATGAGGAAGATCCTGCCGAAGTGGAAGCCGGGGAATTTCACCTGAATTATGTCAAATTAGATGGTAATGTTGGTTGTATGGTGAATGGCGCCGGCCTGGCAATGGCTACTATGGACATCATAAAACTTTCGGGTGGCGAACCTGCCAACTTCCTTGATGTGGGTGGTACTGCAAATGCCGAACGTGTTGAACAAGGATTCCGTATCATCCTGAAGGATCCGAATGTTAAGGTTATTCTCGTAAATATTTTTGGAGGTATTGTCCGCTGCGACCGTGTAGCCCAGGGTATTGTAGACGCTTACCGCAACATCGGTGATATTCCTGTGCCGATAATTGTTCGGCTACAAGGAACAAATGCTGCCGAAGCCAAAGAACTGATAAGCAACTCTGGCCTGCAGGTATATTCAGCAACCATGCTTCATGAAGCAGCCGCTCTGGTGACAACAGTTCTGTCCAAATAAAACAGCAATTCTTTTAGCGCTTTTTGGTTTGTATATTTATAACCCTGACAGTTTTTAACACACTGCCAGGGTATTTTTTTAACTATTCACACTTTTGCTGGTACATAATCAAATCGTTCCTTCCGATTTCCTATTCCGGATTAACTTGTATATTTACTGTCAGATTTTGCTGACATCCTTGTTTTTTAAAAGAAATCATTAACAATGAATCATTTAAAGCTATTGAAAGCTGCTTTATTAACACTATTCGCCTTACCAGCAATCGCTCAAATGACTCATGTAACTTCAGGTTCAATCAAAAGTTTCGAGAAATTTCCTTCCAAATTTGTTGATGCCCGAACTTTGGATGTTTGGTTGCCAGATGGTTATAATGTGAAAAAGAAATACGCTGTCTTGTATATGCAGGACGGACAGATGCTGTTTGATTCTACTATAAACTGGAATCACCAGGAATGGGCAGTTGATGAAACCATGGAGAAACTTATATCCGAAGGCAAAATCCGCAACTGCATTGTGGTTGGTATTTGGAACAGCAGAGTCAGGCATAGTGATTATTTTCCTCAAAAACCGTTTGAATCTCTTTCCAGGGCTGAACAGGACACCATTTTTAATGCTGCCAGAAATAAATTGGGCAGTACTGATAAGCAACCCGTTTTTTCAAAAAAAATAATCCAATCAGACAATTACCTGAAATTTTTGGTTCAGGAAGTGAAGCCCTTTATCGACAGTAGTTTTTCCACGTTGACTGATCGGGCTAATACATTTATTTCCGGTTCGAGCATGGGTGGCCTAATCTCAATGTATGCCATTTGCGAATATCCGGGAGTATTTGGAGGGGCCGCTTGTTTATCCACGCATTGGCCTGGTATATTCAGGGTTGAAAACAATCCTGTTCCTGCTGCATTCTTCAATTACCTTAAAAATAAATTACCATCACCCAAAACGCATAAATTCTATTTTGATTATGGGTCAGAAACGCTGGATTCCTTGTATAAACCCTATCAGATAGAGGTTGATAAAATTATGGTAGCCAAAGGTTATTCAACCAAAAACTGGATTACAAGGGAATTTCCAGGAGACGAGCATTCTGAAAAAGCCTGGAGAAAAAGATTTTATATGCCGGCAACATTTTTACTTAAAAAGTAGTCTTTTTTGCGAGTGATTTTATGAATGTTTTCCTTGCCCTGTTAGTATCCGTAACTCTTTCGGGGGATTATTAATTACCAACAGTTGGCAGTTGCTTAAGGATTCCCTCCGGATATTTTAAAATATCTATAATTATTCTACTTTTGGCTGCTAATCCGTTGCGTTTTTTTATGAAGAAGTATGATCTGTTTTTTCTCCTGTTCCTTGCAGCGCTTTTCGTGCCATTCATATTTTCAGCTGATGCTTTTGCAATTTACGAGCAATTCAACCGCAGCCATGGCATGGTGATGAGTTTTGTTAAATTCGCTGTTTTGGCTACTTTAGGAGAGATGCTGGGATTACGAATAAAGACAGGGGTTTACTCTTTTCAAGGATTTGGTATTCTTCCAAGGGCAATCGTATGGGGTTTTCTTGGCCTTGTCATTAAGGGAGCTTTTACCATTTTTGCGAGCGGAACGCCAGTATTCCTTGAATATCTTAGCATGGATGGGGCAACCGCTATAATAAAAAGTGATTTAAGCTGGGCAAAAGTCATGGTTGCATTTTGTATCAGCGTTGCTATGAATCTCACATTCGGCCCGATGATGATGACATTTCATAAAATAACAGATACACATATCCTTCAAACTGGTGGCACTTTAGGAGGACTCTTTTCTCCTATCCCAATCCATAAAATAATAATCGATATGAACTGGGATGTACAATGGAACTTTGTCTTTCGGAAAACGATACCTTATTTCTGGATTCCTGTGCATACTATCACGTTCCTGCTGCCCCCGGAATACCATGTGCTCTTTGCCGCATTACTTGGGCTGATGCTTGGGGTTGTACTTTCCGTAGCCAGTCAGATGGGGAGAAAAGCTACTCTGTCTTCCTGAAAATAAAACAGAAATATTTTTTTTCTGAACTATTATTTTCGTTTGGTAAATTTCTAAATTGCCGTATGATTTGCACATTTTAAACAATACGATAGTTGTCTGAAAACCAATCTATTATAGTTATATGAGCCCCGAAATTATCAAAGACTTACCAATCGATTTTGAGATTGTCAATCAAAAGATCGCAGAAATGAAGCTGCCAAGTGTTGGAAAGGCTTCTATCCGTGAAATAAAAAAATTGATTGACACCATCGAGCGTGCAACCGAAAAGAAATTTATCCGTATGGAAATGGGAGTTCCCGGCCTTCCTCCTTCCAGTATTGGCGTTGAAGGCGAAATAGAAGCACTCCGCAAGGGTGTTGCAGCAATTTATCCTGATATCGATGGTGTTCCAATTCTTAAAAGCGAGATTTCGCTCTTCGTTAAAAACTTTCTCAATATCGATGTGAATCCAGAATGCTGCATCCCTACTGTAGGTTCTATGCAGGGTGGTTTTGCTGCTTTTGTGACGTTGGCTAGGATGTACAAGGAGCGCGACACCACATTGTTTATCGATCCCGGTTTCCCTGTTCATAAACTGCAGCATAATGTGCTTGGTCAAAAGTATGAAAGCTTTGATGTGTATGAGTTTCGTGGCGAAAAGCTTCGCGAAAAGCTTGAATCATATTTCGAAAAAGGAAATATTCACTCCGTATTGTATTCCAATCCTAACAACCCATCATGGATTTGTTTTACGGATGAAGAGCTGCAGATAATAGGTGATCTGGCAAATAAGTACAACATTATTATCCTCGAAGACCTGGCATATTTTGGCATGGACTTCCGGAAGGATTATTCCAAACCAGGAGAGCCTCCTTACCAGCCTACCGTGGCTAAATATACCGACAACTATATCTTGTTCATTTCCAGCTCCAAGGTATTCAGTTATGCCGGGCAGCGAATCGGGATGATGGTAATATCCGACAAATTGTTTGCTGTAAAAGCACCTGATCTTTTGCGCTACTACAACAGTGATATTTTTGGTCGTGCCATGATTTTTGGAACCGTATATTCACTTAGTTCTGGCACATCACATTCTGCTCAATACGGACTTGCAGCCATGCTGAAAGCTGCCAACGAAGGCCGGTTTAACTTTGTGGAAGAAGTAAAGGAATACGGCGAAAAGGCTCATATCATGAAAAAACTTTTCACTGACAATGGCTTCCTGATTGTGTATGACAAGGATATTGACAAGCCTGTTGCTGATGGTTTTTATTTCACGATATCGTATCCGGGATTTACAGGCGAAAAATTGATTGAGGAATTTATTTACTATGGAATAAGTGCCATTTCGCTTGCTATAACAGGAAGTAAACGCTTAGAAGGTCTGCGGGCATGTGTTTCGCTGGTAAAGCGTTCTCAGTTTCCTGATCTGGAATTCAGGCTGAAGAAATTTCGTGAGCATCATCCGGTTGCATAGTATTTGGTTTTGTGATGCTGCTAGCCTGCTATAGTTCAAAATTAAGCCAATTTAAACTAAATATAAATTGTGTTTAAGCTCAATATTTCAATTAGAACATTACCGTTTATATCCATTAATATTATCTAATTTCGCCCTCATTAACAATCCGCAAAATACCAGAAGATATGGCTAAAATGAAGGGCAGCATAGTGATTGATACCGAGAAGTGCAAAGGATGCGAAGTATGCATACCTACATGTCCCGAGGAAGTGATCGCGCTGTCGAAAAACGTGAACAGGAAAGGTTACCGTTACCTCGAAACCGTGAATGAAAACTGCACTGGTTGCACCAACTGCGCCATTGTATGCCCTGACGGTGTGATAACAGTATATCGTAAAAAAGTAGAAGTAACCGCGTAAAAATTTCAATAATGAAGGAATTACGATTAATGAAAGGAAATGAGGCCATTGCCGAAGCGGCTATCCGCGCAGGTGCCGATGGTTATTTCGGGTATCCGATTACCCCTCAATCGGAAATTATGGAATACCTGATGGCCGAGAAACCACAGGATCGCACTGGTATGATTGTGCTTCAGGCCGAAAGTGAAATAGCAGCTATCAATATGGTTTATGGTGGTGCTTCCTGCGGAAAGCGTGTTATGACTTCCTCATCCAGCCCGGGTTTTAGCCTTAAGCAAGAAGGAATTTCATACCTTGCCGGTTCAGAATTGCCCTGCCTTATTGTGAATGTATCCCGAGGTGGACCAGGATTGGGAACTATACAACCTGCTCAGGCAGATTATTTCCAGTCAACCAAAGGAGGTGGACATGGCGATTACCGCATGCTGGTTCTTGCTCCTTCTTCAGTGCAGGAAATGTCGGACTTTGTGACATTAGGATTCGACCTGGCTTTTAAATACCGTAACCCGGTGCTTATGCTTTCTGATGGAGCCATTGGTCAGATGATGGAAAAAGTTGAGCTCAATGAACAAAAGCCGCGTTTTACCGACGAAGAAATTAAAAAGAATACCCCATGGGCTACAACAGGTAAAACACCAGACCGTGAGCGTAATATCATCACATCCCTCGATCTTGACTCATATAAAATGGAGCAGCACAATGTTGAGCTTCAGAAAAAATACCGCCTCATGGAAGAAAATGAGGTGCGTTACGAAGAAGTCAATTGCGATGATGCAGATTACATTTTTATAGCCTACGGCACCAGTGCTCGTATTTGCCTCAAGTCAATTCAACTGGCAAGGGCCAAAGGAATTAAAGTTGGGTTACTCAGGCCAATCACCTTGTTTCCTTTTCCAAAAAAACCTATAGCTGCCATTGCGTCAAAAATTAAAGGTATCCTGGTGGTTGAATTGAGTGCCGGGCAGATGGTGGAGGATGTTCGCCTGGCAGTTGAAGGGTGTGTTAAAATAGAACACTATGGCCGTATGGGCGGGATTATTCATACGCCAGGTGAAGTTGTATCAGCATTGGAAAAACTTATTATCGGAGGAAAATAATTATGGCAGAAATAACAAAAGAAGAAATTCGCCAGCCCGAAAACCTGGTTTATAAGCGTACCAGCCTGCTCACAGATAAAGCGTTGAGTTATTGCCCGGGATGCGGGCATGGAACAGCACACCGTATTCTGATGGAAGTGCTCGAAGAAATGGATATCCAGTCTCAAACCATTGGTATTGCCCCTGTTGGTTGCTCAGTACTTGCTTACGAATTCATGAATATAGATATGCAGCAGGCAGCGCACGGGCGGGCACCGGCTCTGGCAACAGCAGTTAAAAGGCTGATGCCGGATAAGTTTGTATTCACCTACCAGGGTGATGGCGACCTTGCCGCTATAGGTACTGCTGAAACCATCCATGCATGCAACCGTGGCGAAAATATAGTTATAATATTTATCAATAACGGTATCTATGGAATGACAGGCGGGCAAATGGCCCCAACTACACTTCCTGGTATGAAATCGTCCACTTCGCCGTACGGACGAGATGTTGCAACCATGGGAAATCCACTGAGAATTACCGAACTTGTAGCTACCTTGCCTGGAACACTGTTTGTTACAAGGCAGGCAGTGCATACGCCATCTGCGGTGCGCAAAGCAAAAAAAGCTATTCGTAAGGCATTCGAAAATCAAAAACTAAACAAAGGCCTCTCATTTGTCGAGATTGTATCTAATTGCAATTCTGGCTGGAAAATGACCCCACTTAAATCCAACGAATGGATGGTTGATAACATGTTTCCTTTCTACCCATTGGGTGACATAAAGGTAA
Organism: uncultured Lentimicrobiaceae bacterium; assembly: GCA_964511085.1. Taxonomy (GTDB): domain Bacteria; phylum Bacteroidota; class Bacteroidia; order Bacteroidales; family DASVHX01; genus DASVHX01. The sequence continues at coordinate 41,212 of CAZEDO010000002.1, read as the reverse complement.
ATGCTGATTAACTACAGGAACAGGAACCGATTAAGTTTCCGGGTTCACTTGTCAAAAAAATATTAACATTACAAATTGCAGAGTTATGACCGAAGAAATCATTATTGCCGGGTTTGGTGGACAAGGAGTACTTTCCATGGGAAAAATACTTGCTTATTCAGGCGTAATGCAAAATAAAGAAGTTAGTTGGATGCCATCCTATGGGCCCGAAATGCGTGGTGGTACTGCTAATGTTACTGTAATCATCAGCGACGAGCGCATCAATTCGCCAATATTAAACGTATTTGATACGGCCATTATTCTGAATCAGCAGAGCATGGATAAGTTCGAGAATTCAGTGAAACCGGGAGGGTTACTTATTTATGATCCTAACGGAATTACCCGCCATCCGGAACGTAAGGATATTAATATCTATTCCATTGCTGCTGCTGATGCTGCAGGGAAACTTGGGTTGTCAAAGGTATTTAACATGATTGTGTTAGGTGGTTTTCTGAAGCTAAAACCATTGGTTGATCCCGAGTATATTCATAAAGGTCTCCAGAAATCACTCCCGGCCAGGCACCATATGATGATCCCCGAAAATGAAAAAGCCATCGAGAGTGGCAAGGATCTTATCCAGGCAGTGCATCTGGTTGCTTAGTATTGGCATATATGTATTTCAGGAAATTTCACGTAGTGAATGGTCTTGAATTGACCCTCTTTTATTATTCTCTCTTACTATCCAGTTAAGGCTGTATTTCCAACCCTGAATGCCTGTACAATTCCATAAATTTCTCTTCGATTTCCTGGAGGCAAAGGCTGACCAATACAATAATACCAATTTTATTGAAAGTGATCCGATTTCTATCCCTCATTTGTTTCAACTGAAAGAGGATATTGAGATTTCTGCTTTTCTCACAACAACAATAGCCTGGGGGCAGCGTAAAACAATAATCAGCAATGCACGCAGGTTAATGCTGTTGATGGATAATTGTCCTTATAATTTTATTACTGATGCTGCACCATCTGATCTTAAAAGTTTTTCTTCCTTTGTTCATCGTACTTTTAGTAGTGAAGATGTTGTTTTCTTTATCAAATCTCTTCAAAATATTTATAGAAATCATGGAGGGCTGGAAAATATTTTCACGCAGGCTATCGGGCTATCCGGAGGTGATGCAAAGGACGGCTTAAAAGAATTCAGGCAGGTTTTCCTGAGTATTCCTTATCCGCAGCATGTGGGAAGGCATTTAGCCGATGTAAGTGCGGGCTCGGCTGCAAAACGATTGAACATGTTTTTGCGCTGGATGGTAAGAAATGATAAAAGAGGTGTTGATTTTGGAATATGGAAAGGAATTGGCACGCATCTGCTCTATTGCCCGCTGGATGTACATTCCGGCCAGGTGGCACGAAAATTAGGGCTGCTCACCCGTTCGCAAAATGATTGGAAGTCTGTTAACGAATTAACAAAAGCTTTACGTATATTTGACCCGTTAGATCCGGTTAAATATGATTTTGCCCTTTTCGGATTAGGGGTATTCGAAAAATTCTGAAAATATGAACCAAACTATTAGAAACACAGAGCAATTACAGGAATTGATAAGCACTAACAAAGGAGTGCTGGTTTACTTCTATAATTCAATGTGTGCTCCCTGCCTGAGCCTGAGGCCAAAAGTGGAATCATTGATGGATTCATCATTTCCTCAAATGAAACTGGTTTTCATCAATGCGATTTTGTATCCTGAATTGCCGGCTGAATTCGAAATATATACAAGTCCCTCGCTAATCGTTTTCTTTGAAGGAAAAGAAGTCATCCGCGAAGGCAAATATGTTTCTATTGAAGCCTTCCAGGAGAAGATAGAACGTTCTTATTCATTGGTTTTTAGTAACTGAAATTCACGGGTGGTACCTATGTCCCGCCGGTATGACCAGATCATTACTAGCACAGCTATGAGAGCAAATGTGGCTCCAACCATAAATGTGAATTCAAAACCGTACATTTCGTAGAAAAGTACACCAAGAATCGGGGCAAAAACAGCCCGTGTTCCGGTAAGGAATAGATGCACACTCTGGTAATCTGCTGCCTCGTCAGGCTTGCAAAAGTATGCTGAACCAATGCTCCATAGCAGAGACATTGTGGCGGCAAAAAGGCTTTGCCCTAATATGTAGAGCAAGAGGAAATAATATATTTTAATTCCCAGTACTTCAACATAATCTGGAAACCAGGAAGTGAGTGCAAGTGAAAGAAGGTATAACAATATTGTTGCAAAGGTAATAGCTGCAAATTTCCGGGGATCAATACGTCCGAGCAATCGCCCGAAAAAGGGTATCCATAAGAGCGCCAATACGTTGTAAGCGTTTTTATAAAAAGCCACTCCCGAATAATTGAGGTGGAGTGATCGTTCGAAAAACAACGTGATAACAGTTATAGTGCTCATAAAGGCAAAACCATAGAACAAAAATCCAACCTCAAAATGTTTGAAAGCCTTATTCCCGCTCCATGTTTTGTACATATTGGTGCCTGATTCCAGGATGGAGGCAAAGAATTTCTTCACCGGTACAAAAGATTCTTTTTCTTCGTAATGAATGCGGGAAAGCAATACCAGCGAAACAAACCCCATAACCGCGATAACCGGGAATACCCAACGAAATGCGAAATTATCAGCATCAAGGAGTAATCCATAAACAAAAGTGGTAAGCAACATCACTACTTTATTCCAAAATGTGGCAAAACTGTAAAGTTTGCCAAACACCTCATGCCTGTAATTGTGTTTCAGTAAGAGGTTAATAACAGGAAAAATTGCTGGGTTACCCAAATAATATACCAGAAATACCGCCAGAAAAATATAATGAAACACCGAATTGCCTGACATGGCAGCATGTGTACCTGGAAAAAATACCAGAACAAAAAGCGGAAGCCTTGTAAGCGCACCAGTAATCCGAAGTAATTTCACTTTGCTCTTTACGCGCTTCAGCATTTCGTTAAAGACCAGAAGAACCAGGAATACCAGTACCGAAAACTGAAACAGAACACTCAGCTGGTAACTTGAACCATGCAAGCTCTTGATAAATACAAATTCATTAAGTGCCAAAACACCGGCAATCACACCTTCCAGAATAGAATATGCTGTATGAATCCGATATACACGCTTCTCGCAATCTGTCAGGTTTAATTTCAGGCTGCTTAGAGGCATGGTTAAGGATTTAAAAGAATCCAAAGAAAATAATAGGTGCTTCTGTGGTCGGGTATTTTGATGATCTGCGCCTGTCTTATTTTTTTATTTTGTTGTCAATTGTTTGCAATGCAACTATTTATTGGCAGTAAGATTTGATTTACTTACAATGTGGAAACTGTTTTTTGTGTTTGTTTGGCTTGTCCAGTATTATTCCAAATCCAATGTTATCAGGATGTTTTCTTTGACTTTATCAATTAAATCCTTTGGCAATTCTCCTGTTTTTTTTATCAACCGGGTATTATCAATAGCCCTGAGTTGATCAATCATTATATCGCAATTCTGAAATAGATTTGCCATTCCTTTTTTAAGATGCACCCTCAGAATATCCGAACCTTTCTCGATATTTGTGGTGATCGGACAAACTATTGTTGAAGGATGAGGAATCTTATTTAATAAATTTGTCTGAATCACAAGAACTGGCTTTGTTTTACCAGGTTCTGTCCCTATTTGTGGATTCAAATCTGCAATCCAAATCTCGAATTGATTAATCAGCATAATCAATCCTTTCGAAATCTTTTAGTACATCCAGAGAATCACCTTTAACTAAATCAGACTCATTCTTAAGTTTTTTTTCCAGAATAATACGTCGCTGAAGAAGGTTGTAGTATTGAATAGCCTCGTTAATGTATCTGTTTCTGGGTTTCTTAATGCGGGAAAGTATCTTTTCTGTTTCTCCAAAGATTGAGTCGTCTATTTTTAATGATACTGTTTTCATATTTTCTTTTTCTTATGCTACAAAGGTATATCATTTTGGTATATCAATGGAGTATATCTAAAATATATTAAACATGGTTTTAACTCATAGGGAATGACATGAAGCTAAGAATAGAAAGCGGCATTTAAACTTTATCCAGGAAAGGCTCAACAATGCGGCGAACTTCTTTTAATTTTTGTTGAAGCAGATCATCTGTAAGCGCTTCGGCCAGGAAACGAAGGTATGGCTCTGTATTGGAAGGGCGGACGTTGAACCACCATTCAGCAAATTCCAGTCTGTAGCCGTCGAAGTCGTAATCTGCCATTGGTTTTTCTTCTAAACAGAAAAAAGATTTCAGGGCATCCATGGCTCCTATTTTATCCTGAATTCTAAAGTTGATTTCCCCGGAATTTGCATAAGCTGATATTCCTTTTATTACTTCTGAAACTGTTTTGCCTTTGCGCTTAAAATCGCATAATACCTTTAGCAGAAGCATACTTGCCAGGAGACCGGAGTCGGAATAGTAAAAATCCCTGAAATAATAATGTCCGGCAAGTTCGCCCCCGAATATGCCGTTGATCTCCCTTAGCTTTATTGCTGCATAAGCCCTGCCAACTCGCCAGGTATGCATTTTATATCCCAGTTTTGCAACGTAGGTGCCAACTGCTTTTGAAGTACGGATATCCTGAAGGACATTGCCTTTTTCTTTCCCGGCATAATAGTGGGCCAGAACACCAATCATGAGATCTGGCGAAATAAACTTGCCATTTTCATCAACAAACATTACGCGGTCGGCATCGCCATCGTAGATAACTCCGATGTCGCATTTCCAGGAAAGTACTGTTGATATTAAACCATGAAGGTTTCCCTGTTCCAGCGGGTTAGGCTCATGGTTCGGAAAACTTCCATCCAGATCATCATAGATATAAACAGGATCTTTTCCGAGTAAATCTTTTACAAACAATGCAGCCATGCCATTGGAGCAATCTACGGCTATCTTCATTCCTGTAAGATCAGGAATATATTTGCTCAGGAAGCTGAGATATTCAGTTTTAACATCGAAAGGAAGGATTTTGCCTTTTACTTCAGAAATAACGACTGGTTCTGTCTTAATCCATGTTTCGATCTGGCAAAGTCCATTGTCGTAACCCACAGGAAGTGCGTCGTGCATAGAAACCTTGAACCCATTGTATTCTGCCGGATTATGAGATGCTGTAATCTGCACCGATGCATCAAGTTTGTAAAAAGCTGTTCCCCAATAAATTAAAGGAGTTGTTGCTAGCCCTGCATCAAGTACATCAGCACCTGCATCGGTTATTCCCTTTGCCAGGTATGAAAATATTTCGTCCGAGGATAAACGTACATCCCTGCCTACAAGTATTTTAGTAGCATTGAGAAGTCGTGGAAGGAAAAATCCAATCTTGTAAACATCATCCTGGTTAAAATCCTTGAGATAAATCCCTCTGATATCGTAGGCTTTAAATGCAGACATGCTAGAAATTTTAGTAAGTTGATAATTATATATTTAAATAAAAGAACAGCCGAAACTGCATTAGTTCTAAGAAAAATGATTTAAACGATTGGCAAAGATATCAGCTAAAAGAACAGGATAAAAAATTATTTCATGATATTTCGCTTGTTCAGGGCTTGCTGGTAACGGTTGGCATTTAGCTGGTGTTGTTCCGCATTCACTGCAAAATTGTGATATCCCGAAAAGTCTTCGCGGGCACAGAAGTACATGTAATTATGTTTGCGGTAGTTTAATACAGCATCAATTGATGAAATTGACGGAAGGCAGATGGGGCCAGGTGGCAGCCCAATATACATATAAGTATTGTAGGGCGAATTGATGCGCTTATATTCGTTTAGAACCCGTTTTATGGAGAAATCGCCTAACGCAAATACCAACGTAGGATCGGCCTGAAGAAGCCATCCATTATGGAGCCGGTTAATGTAAACTCCTGCCACATCGGGTTTTTCATCGTTACGGTTTGTTTCTTTTTCTACAATAGAAGCCAAAGTCATTACTTCGGTGCGGGAAAGCCTGATTTCACCAAGTTTGCCTTTTCTGCTTTCATTCCAGAATTTCTTGTATTCTTTAGCCATTCTTTCAACAAAATCGTTCGCAGTAATATTCCAATATACCTGATAAGTATTTGGGATGAATAGTGTAATTACATTTCGGGGAGTCATCCCAAAATTAGCGACAAACAGCGAATCATTTAGCAGATTGATGATGGAAGCGGAATCGGCCTCAATTTCCTTGCTGATCCTACCCGCCAGTTGTTCTTTATTCCTGATATTATTGAAAACGAGATTTACTGCATCCTGGTTTCCTGAACGCAGTTTATTGATGAGGGCGGAATTATTCATTCCTTCTGAAATTTTATAACGGCCTGGTTTGATATGGCTTGCGTATTGTTTAATCCGTGCCATCCATTCAAAAGAATTCCGGTTTACAATAAGTCCATTTAGGTATAAAATAGCCTTTACATCATCATAGCTGGCTTTTGTCGGGATATAGATGAAAGCCATTTTTTTCCCGTTAAGCCAAATGTTAGAGGAATAAAACGATTTGTAAGCCTGATAACCAATGTAAATTGCTAAAAGCAAGAGGATGAACAAAAAATTGCGGAAAATGCGGCTTAGCCGCGAACGTTTTTGATTCCTGCTCCTGATGGCTGCATAATAGTCAATCATCGCATTTCTTTTTTAATGTTTAATTCCGGAATCAGAAGGCCGGATACATTGAAATATCAATTCGTCGTGCCAACTACCATTGCCCCAGATCCAATCCTTTTTTCTTCCACATTCAACAAAGTCATGTTTCATAAATAATTCAATACTGCTCTGGTTTTCAGAGCTAATATTGCAATATAGCTGGTGAAGTTCAAGCAATGAAAACGCATAGTTTTTCATCAGATCAAGTGCTTCGTAAGCATAGCCTTTGTTTCTTTCTGGTGTTATTATCAGAATGCCGATACCTGCACGCCGGTGAAAGGGATCGAAATCAAATAGATCGATACTCCCAATAGTTTGAACCTCATTATCCGGGTTGTTCAGATCGATCATCAGGCGTAGCTGCTTGTTGGTAAAAATGTCGTTCTGGGCAGTGAGCAGATACTGTTCCAGCACAAATCGCGAAAAAGGGGCGAAGGTATTTCCTAAATTCCACAGTTCTGTGTTATTTTCCCATTTATAAAGCCAATCCAGATCGTGTAGCTCTATTGCACGTAAATGGAGTCTGCCACTTATGAGAATATCTTCAAATACTGATTTCGCCACTGTAAACAAATGTTGCCGGCCCGCTGAGCCTGATGTTTGTATATTTATTTCCGTCCTTCTCAAAATCCACTGATAGCTTTCCGCCTAGCGTGGTCACAATGAAATTTCCCCCCTGAGTAAATTCAGATGCAGCAATAGCTGAAGCTGTTACACCTGTCCCACACGAAAGGGTTTCATCTTCAACACCTTTTTCATATGTCCTCACATAAATTTGGTTGCCGTAGAGTTTTGCGAAATTAACATTAATGCCAACCGGAGCAAATTCGGGAGAGTATCTTATTTTTCGGCCTTCTGCCACAATGTTAATCAGGTCAGGATCGTCCACAAAACTGACATAATGTGGTGTTCCGGTATTTAGTATGACAAAATGTTCGTTTTTTTGTAAAAATGTCACATCTTTCATAGTAAGTTCAACTTCTGCTGTCTGTCCTTCAACCGTTTTAATAGCAGCAGAATGAGTCCCATCAGCAGAAATAAACACAGCATTTTTATCAATCACGCCAAGCCGGTTTGCAAAAGCTGTGATACACCTTCCACCATTACCACACATGGTTGCCGGACTGCCATCGGAGTTGTAATACACCATTCTAAAATCAAAACCTTCAGCATTTTCGATTAATATTAATCCATCGGCACCAATTCCGAAATTGCGATCGCATAGGCGTGCGACCAATTCTTTGTTATAAGTAAAGAGTCCTGCCTGGTTATCGATAAGGATAAAATCGTTTCCGGTTCCCTGATATTTATAGAATGCTAATTGCATGATTTTCAATTCAGACAGTAAAATTATAAATATTTAATGCTGACTAACCGTTTTTAAGCATGCAGCTTCATTATTTCTTGTATTTGTCAGGACTTATTGACAAAGGTAACAAATAGCGTGAATCGCTACAAACAGTAAGCGGATATTAATTAACATTCTTTAACAGCAATAGTGGCAATATTGGTATTATGATTGCGTTCGCTTCACTGATAAATAATTTGGATTATTTATTTTCTTGTAAATGACCTTTTGTTCAATTAAACGTCAAACAAATTAGTAATTAAATTGTTTAATTTAAAATTAAGTAAAGCGATGAAAAGATTTGGAAGTTTGCTGATAGTAGCCTTTCTTGGCGGACTTATCTCTGTAAGTGCGTATTGCCTTATTACTAAACGAACAGTTAATGTGGCAGGAGTCCCTGCAGCGCAGATTCCTGCCCAATTGGCCAGCTATTCCAGTGTTTCGGACGGCCAGCTATTACCCGATTTCACTGTTGCTGCCAATATGACAATACATGCTGTAGTGCATATTAAAACGGAATATGCACGTAAGAATAGCATGTATGATAACTTTTTTGATTTAAGGGATTTCTTCGGAGGACAAACCCCTAATAATCAGCAAGAACCGATCATGGCATCCGGTTCAGGAGTTATTATTTCACAGGACGGATATATTGTTACCAATAACCACGTGGTGCAAGATGCTACCAACATTAGCGTGACATTGAATGATAAAAGGACTTATTCAGCAACAGTTATTGGCACAGACCCTTCAACTGATCTGGCATTGATTAAAATTGATGAATCGGCTCTTCCTTTTATAGCTTATGGGAATTCCGATGATGTTAAAATTGGAGAATGGGTGCTGGCTGTTGGTAATCCATTTAATCTCACATCCACTGTAACAGCAGGGATAGTAAGCGCAAAAGCGCGTAATATCAATATTCTGGGGACTCCTGACGGATCAGCAATTGAATCGTTTATTCAGACGGATGCTGCAGTAAACCGAGGCAACAGTGGAGGAGCATTGGTTAACACGCGTGGTGAACTAATTGGAATAAATGCCGCAATAGCTTCCGGGAATGGTTTTTATGCCGGATATTCATTTGCAATACCGGTTAATATCGTAAAGAAAGTTGTTGCTGATATGATGGAGTTTGGAGAAGTGCAAAGGGCTTTCATTGGCGTTTCTATTCGCGAAGTAGATTCGAAACTGGCTAAAGATGAAGGATTGAATGAACTGCGTGGCGTTTATGTTGCAGAGGTAAGTGATAATGGTTCGGCAAAAGAAGCAGGAATTCGTTCGGGAGATATTATTGTTTCTATCGACGGAATGCCAGTTAACAGTAGTTCTGAGCTTCTTGAGATTATCGGACAACATAGTCCTGGCGACAAAGTAAATCTGTCTGTTTCGCGTGATGGAAAGGAAATGGTTTATAATGTAAAGCTACTTAACAAAGAAGGCACAACCCAGGTTGTTAAAAAGGAGGTACAGGGTGTTGATGACTTGCTTGGTGCAACATTTTCGACAGCACCTGCCGATTTAATGCAGAAACTTGGAATTGACCATGGCGTGCAGGTTGCATCTTTGAGTAATGGCATACTTCTGGAAGCTGGTATTCGCCAGGGTTTTGTGATAACCGAGATTGATAAGAAACCTGTTTTTGCATCAACAGATATCAAAAAAGCACTTCAAAATAAATCAGGAGGTGTGTTGATTGAAGGTGTTTATCCTAACCGTACAAGAGCCTATTATGGTTTTGGTTTATAACGGATTAGCCTGATTTTAGGCATTATTGAAAATTAGTCAAAATAAATATAGCATAATCATCATTTTTTCACTACCTTTGCAATATTCCCGTAGTATGCTTGTATGCGAATGATATACAGGTAATTAAGACTAACACTGAAAAATAATGAGACAACTCAAAATATCTAAGTCAATCACTAATCGTGAAACCGCTTCGCTGGACAAGTATCTTCAGGACATCGGCAAAGAGGAATTGATCTCGGCCGACGAAGAAGTATTGCTTGCTCAACGAATAAAAATGGGCGATCAGTTAGCTTTGGAGAAACTCACCAAAGCTAACCTGAGATTTGTTGTGTCGGTTGCCAAGCAATATCAAAACCAAGGATTAAGCCTTCCAGATCTTATTAATGAAGGTAACCTGGGATTAATAAAGGCAGGTCAGCGATTCGATGAAACAAGAGGATTCAAGTTTATTTCCTATGCTGTTTGGTGGATCCGGCAGTCAATTCTTCAGGCTCTTGCCGAACAATCGCGTATTGTAAGGCTTCCGCTAAACCAGGTAGGGTCGTTGAACAAGATTAAGAAAGAATCTTCCAGATTAGAGCAAAAGTATGAAAGACCGCCTTCGGCTGAAGAAATTGCTGAAGCTCTTGAGATCCCAGGGTATAAAATTGATGCGGCATTAAAGATTTCAACAAAATATGTATCAATGGACGCCCCGTTAACGGATGACGAGGATACAAAATTCATCGATCTATTCATAGATGAAGATTCACCTGTTACTGATGCTGGTCTGATGCGCGAATCCCTGGCCCAGGAAATTCAACGCTCTCTTTCTACATTATCTGAAAAGGAACGCGATGTTGTTAACCTCTATTACGGACTCGGAATGAACCATGGGTTAACATTGGAAGAGATAGGAGCCAGATTTGATCTCACTCGTGAACGTGTCAGGCAGATAAAAGAAAAAGCAATCCGCCGGCTAAAGCATAATTCGCGTAGTAAACTACTCAAAGCATACCTCTGCCAATAGCAGAAAATAATAAATACTGAAAGGGATTAATTTTGTATCACCAAAATAGTCCCTTTTTTTTATCTTTGAATTTCAGAAGTGATTGTACTTATTGACAGCAGATTCTTACAATTTACAGAAAATATTTAGAATATGGAAAACCAGAATAATTCGAATTCAAACCACCATTTTGAGAAAACACTCAAAAACTGGATTACTGATGAAAAAGCCGCTACTGAGTTTATCAATGTAATAGCCAAACTTTGGTTCGATAAATCAGTTGAATTAATCCTGTTCAGAAGGCAATTGCTTGAGCGTAGTGCAAGTTCTATCCTGAGTAAGCATTCCTATGCTGAGACTATTATTAAAAAACCTTTGACGATACAGGATTCACTGATGCTTGCAGAAGCAATGCTGCATACCGATCTTGCCCCATCACGAATAGATATCGGCAGACTTAATAAAGAATGGATCGAAGAAAAAGATACTTACAAGGATGTAAACGACTTCCTGAAGTCGAAATTGCATTACATTGTTGGAGCAGTCCCACGGAGTAATAAGGTTCAGGATGTTGTATTATACGGATTCGGAAGGATTGGAAGGCTTGCTGCACGACAACTGATAAATAGTTCGGGAAATGGGTCTCAGCTTCGTTTACGTGCTATCGTTACGCGATCTTCCTCCGCTGAAGACATACGCAAGAGAGCCTCCCTTTTGCGTAAAGATTCTGTTCATGGACGTTTTAATGGCATCGCAATAGAGAATGTTGAAGAAGAAACAATCCATGTAAATGGTCATGTGATTAATATGCTTAGTGCAAAAAATCCTGAAGATATTGATTACACAGCTTACGGCATACATGATGCCTTATTAATTGATAACACAGGTGCTTTTCGCGACAGGGAAAACCTTAGCAGGCACCTGAAAGCCAAGGGAATCAGTAAAATTCTTTTAACAGCACCAGGGAAAGGTGATATTCCTAATGTGGTATATGGTGTGAACCAGGATACACTCGACCTGGAAAATGAGAAAGTATTTTCGGCAGCTTCATGTACTACCAATGCAGTAGTTCCTGTGCTTAGTGTTATTGAGAATGAAATTGGTATCGTCCGGGGGCATATTGAAACTATTCATTCATACACGAATGACCAGAATCTACTTGATAATTACCATAAAAAAACGCGTAGGGGTAGAGCTGCAGCGCTTAACATGGTGATTACCGAAACTGGTGCTGCTACGGCAGCAGTTAAAGCTGTGCCAAGCCTTAAAAATAAACTCACCGCAAACTCTGTGCGGGTTCCTACTCCTGATGTTTCTCTGGCTATTTTATCGCTCAATGTAAATCGGGAAGTTACCCGGGATGAAGTGAACGAAATACTTAAAAAAGCGTCGCTAAAAGGAACTCTGATTGAACAAATCAGGTATTCTGCCTCAAGTGAACTGGTTTCGACCGACTGTATTGGCGACTCTTGTGCCTGTATTTTTGATAGTGCAGCCACGCTTGTATCCGACGATCATCGGAATATTGTCCTTTACCTTTGGTACGACAATGAATTTGGTTATACCAGTCAGGTAATGAGGCTTGCAAAACATATCGGGCAGGTGAAGAGCTACCGCTACTATTAAATCCTCATTATCGGGATTTTCCTTCCTTTATTTCACTTCTTCTTTATCCGCGTTTTCCGGTTATTTGGGATAAGAATTGGATGCTTGCTAAACCAGGCTAAAAAATATTTTTTCAAAATTGTATAACCATTTCAACATTTTTGGATAAACATTTACCCAATGAGCAAAATTGCCTCTTGGGAATAATAAAATTAAAGTCTTTCAGGTATCTATATTAATCGTCGTATGGTAAACGTTCTTATTGCTGAGGATAACCTCATGAATCAAAAGTTGATCGAAATACTCATTAAACGTATGGGTTGGGCCTGCAGCATTGTAGGTGATGGGATAAAAGCTGTTGAGGAATGCCTCAAAGGAGGATACGATGTTATTTTAATGGACATCGACATGCCAAGAATGGATGGTTATGAAGCTACGCGAGTTATTAGAAGCCATCAGATTGATATTCCTATAATAGCCCTGACGGCATACTGCGAAGACATTTTTCAGGATCAGAGTTATAAAGCCGGAATGAATAATTTTCTGCCAAAACCTTATAATAAAGAGTTAATTTATACTACAATACTCAATAGCCTTAGAAGAGTTAATGTAGCCTGAGGTCTTCTGTCCTTCAATCCTTCTTTGGGTTAAATATCCCGCAGTTTTTTGCGTTTTTTTACTTTATTTCTAAGTAGAATACAGAATACAGGAGTCAGAATTTGAAAATTCTTCTGGATTTTGGATTCTGACACCCCGCTGCTCTGCGGCGTGGTAGTTCATTTCATTCCTGCTACCTCCATTTTATTTCTTCGTCGCCGGCTATTTATTTTCAGTGCTTCTGCTATAAGTAATGCTGGAATTGTACCTTTGCTTTCCTTATAGAGGCTTATCGGCCTAATAATCCATTCCAATGAAAACCTTTTATTTTGCATGGTGATTTAGGAACCTTGATCATTCTTTTTAGTCAATAGAATTATGGCAGAAACAAAATACATTTTCGTAACCGGTGGTGTCGCATCTTCGCTTGGAAAAGGAATAATCTCAGCTTCATTAGCAAAGCTCCTTGTGGCCAGGGGTTTTACGGTAACAATCCAAAAACTTGATCCATATATAAATATTGATCCGGGAACACTGAACCCTTATGAACATGGTGAATGTTTTGTTACAGAAGATGGCGCTGAAACTGATCTTGACCTGGGTCATTACGAACGCTTTTCAAATGTTCCAACTTCCCAGGCCAATAATGTAACTACCGGACGCATTTATCTTTCAGTAATTGAAAAAGAAAGACGCGGTGATTACTTGGGAGAAACGGTACAAGTGATACCCCATATTACAGATGAAATCAAGAGCAGGGTAAAGATACTTGGTAACAGCGGACAGTTTGATTTCGTAATCACAGAGATTGGCGGAACGGTGGGCGATATTGAATCATTGCCTTATATAGAAGCTGTGCGCCAGATGAAATGGGAAATGGGATACAGGTGTGTAGTTATTCATCTCACCCTCGTACCTTATCTTGCTGCTGCCGGTGAATTGAAAACCAAGCCGACTCAACACTCTGTAAAAACATTGCTCGAATCGGGGGTGCAACCGGATATTATTGTATGCCGCACTGAGAAGCACCTCACACAGAACCTAAAAAATAAAATTGCCCTGTTTTGCAATGTTACCCCTACGGCGGTAATTGAATCAATTGATGCTGAGACAATTTATGATGTCCCTCTTCTTATGCGTGATGAAAGGCTTGATATTGAAGTACTGGGTCTTACAAAAGTTAAGGTGAGGAAAGCGCCCGACCTTTCAAAATGGGAAGATTTCCTTTTTAAGCTCAAACATCCGCTTTCGGAGGTTACCATTGGACTTGTGGGTAAATACGTTGAACTGAAGGATGCCTATAAATCAATTAGCGAATCCATCATACATTCCAGCGCCAGCAATCAGTGCAAGGTAAAGGTGAAAATGATCCATTCGGAAGCAATCAATGATTCTACAGTTAAACACCTGATGAAAGACCTTGACGGGATTCTTGTGGCGCCTGGTTTCGGCACTCGTGGAATTGAAGGGAAAATAATAGCTATCCGTTATGCACGGGAAAACAAAGTGCCATTTCTTGGTATTTGTTTAGGCATGCAGTGCGCAGTTGTTGAATTTGGTCGTAATGTCCTTGGGTTTACAGATGCACATTCTGCTGAAATGAATCCCGATACAACTTATCCTGTGATAGATATCATGGAAGAACAGAAGAAAGTTGATATCAAGGGCGGCACTATGCGGCTTGGAGCCTATCCGTGTACTATCAGGAAAGGGTCATTGGCTTATGAGGTTTACAATAAAACTGAGATAAGCGAGCGCCACCGCCACCGGTATGAATTTAATAACAAATATTCAGCTGAATATGAGTTGGCCGGAATGATTCCTGTTGGTATTAACACTGCGGATAATCTTGTTGAAATGATTGAACTCCGCGATCATCCATGGTTTATTGGCATACAGTTCCATCCTGAATATAAAAGCACAGTGGCTAACCCTCATCCGCTGTTTGTCCATTTTATAAAGGCTGCCATGGAATTCAGCCGTACCGATACGAAGTAACCTGATCCTGCGAATTCCATCAATTAATGTATCTTTGCTAACTTTTTTGCAAATTAAACCGCATTCTATCAATGAATAAAAATACGATTTTCGGCATGGCGCTGATATTTGTTCTGCTTATTGGTTATAGTTACTGGATGGCTCCATCCAAAGAAGAACTCAAACAACGGCAAAAGACTGCTGACTCCCTGATGGTTGTCAGGAAGGCTGACTCTTTGGCTATAGCCAATTCAATTGCACAAACAAAGCAGATTGCTGATACTGTTCAGAAAGTGGCTCTCAAAGACACAACCTCTGTCAGGTCGGAAATTGCCAATAAAAATAATCTCGGATATTTCTCATCTTCCGCTTCCGGGAAAGATGCTTTCTATACTATATCAAGCGATTTGTTGACAATAAAGCTTACGGCAAAAGGTGGAAAAATTTATTCCATTATTCTAAATGGCTACCAGACTTTCGATTCGCTCCCTCTTAAATTATTTGATGGTGATTCCTCACGTTTCGGTCTGGAATTTAATACGGAAGATCTCAAATTCATTAGCACTAATGATCTCTATTTCCAGCCTTTTATTAACGGGAAACCCGCTACAGCTGAAAGTTATTCAGTTACAGGTAAAGATTCACTTCAATTTGGGATGCGCCTTTGCCCTTCCGGTGACTCTGTAGCTGATCCCAATAAGTACATCGAATTTGTATATACAGTAGCAGGAAACAACTTCAAGGTGGGTATTGCCGCCAATTTTGTAGGAATGCAGAATATTATAGCACAAAATACCCGCGACCTCAACCTGGATTGGAAATTAAACTTGCTCAGGCAGGAGAAGAACCTGAAAAATGAGCAGAGTCAGGCAACCATTTTTTACATGGATAATACCGGCGAAGTAAATAACATTACAGAGACCAAGGATTTGAAGGAATCGATGAAGACACCTGTAAAATGGATTTCCTATAAGCAACAGTTTTTTGGAGTAACATTGTTTTCCAACACCAATTTCAGTAGTGCTGATATGGAGACTATTACTTACAATAAAATTGACACTGGCCGTGCAGTCAAGACAATGCATTCTTCAATCATTGTTCCGTTCGATCCATCAAAAGATCAGACAATTAGCATGTCAATGTTTGCTGGTCCCCTGAAATATAAAGTACTCAGGAAATATGGAATGAATCTGGAGCGTCAGATCCCTTTGGGCTGGAGTTTCTTCCTGCTGGCATGGATAAACAGGTTTGCTGTTCTTCCTGTCTTTAACTTTTTGGAAGGGTTCAACCTTAATTATGGAATTATTATCCTTATTCTTACGGTTTTACTAAAGATTGTTTTATTGCCGATTGCTTACAAAACTTACCTCTCTTCAGCCAAAATGCGCCTTTTAAAGCCTGAAGTTGACGAAATAGGTCTAAAATTCCCTAAAAAGGATGACGCCATGAAAAAGCAGCAAGCAACTATGGCACTTTATAAGAAAGCCGGAGCTAATCCAATGTCAGGCTGTGTACCGATGTTGCTGCAATTCCCTATTCTTATTGCAATGTTCAGGTTTTTCCCGGCGTCCATTGAGCTTCGTCAGCAGCCTTTCCTCTGGGCACACGACCTTTCAAGTTATGACTCGGTTTTAAACCTGGGATTCACCATTCCTTTCTATGGTGATCACGTAAGCCTTTTCTGCCTGCTTATGACCATTTCAACTATTCTCTATACCAAGATGAACAACGATATGATGGCTTCCAGCAACCAGATGCCCGGCATGAAAACGATGATGTACCTCATGCCCATCATGTTCCTTGGGTTCTTCAACAGTTATTCTTCCGGACTCAGTTATTACTACCTTCTTGCCAACCTACTCACTTTTGCCCAGATGTTTTTTATCCGCCGTTTTGTTGACGAGGACAAACTACACAGGCAAATACAGGAAAACAAAAAGAAAGTAGTCGTTAAATCCGGGTTCCAGAAGCGACTCGAAGAGATGGCTCAGAAACAAACCAAACGGAAGTAGGGGTTATTAATTGAACTGAAAAAGGATTTCAAAGCCTGATGCTGCTTGCGTCCTTCATGAGTTTTCCTAGCACCCTTTTTCCACAACTCCTTATTCCAGGGGTACCTTCAATCATTTGTAATCTAATGGTATCAGCAAGTTCATGTTTCAGATCTGGCTCAATTTCTGATATCCGGTAAAGAATTTCCATACTGTACATTTTGGTTGCAACAGCTTCGCCAGGTTTCATGAGCCAATCAAAACAAAAACCGGCTATTTCGCCTAGTTTGTCTTCAGGGAGTGTAGAGCGGGAAAGTATATGCAGTGAATGACGCTTCATGCCATCATGGACGAAGGAAGGAATAGTATCCACTAGCTCTTCAATCAAATCAGTCATCCATTCCGGACGTTTCTCTGTAATCACATCCACTACCCAGGCGGCTCGCCTGGAAATGGGTTCTTCGTTAGCAAGAAAAATTTTCCATAATTCTTTAAATAATGGAGGATGCTCCAGGATAATTTTGGCAATAAAATCGGTGTTCTGGCGGGAATGCATTTCGCGAAGTAATTCCGATACATTCATTCGGTAGGAATTTGCATTCAAAAATAATAAAAACTAACCACGGAGACACGGAGAGCACTGAGATTCACGGAGGCTTATTTTCCATGAGTTTTTCCCAATCATGAGCTTTTATATGCTTCTCCGTGCTTCTCCGTGTTCTCTGTGTCTCCGTGGTTTTCTTTGAGTTTCTGCGGCTAATTCAAAGTTTTGAAGAAAATGAATTACCTTAGCATTTCATCATCTTGTTTGGGCTTAATCATATTTATTTATAAGTAAGCATTATAGTATGAATCTAAATGAATCGTTTACAGCGCGCAACCTTATTCATGCCCTTGCAACAGAAACACTAGCTATTCAAAAGTATTCATGGTTTGCGAAACAAGCAAAGAAAGATGGTTATGAGCAGATGGCTGCTATTTTTCTTGAAGTTGCTGAACAGAAGAAATCGCATTGCAAAACATTATTCCGCTTTTTGGAGGGAATTTCAGGGGATGTTAGCGCCCCGTTTTCCATTCCGCCAATAAGCACAACACTTGATAACCTGCAGGCATCAGTTGCATTTGAGAATAATGAAGCTTCTGAGATGTATTTGAAGTTCGAGAAAACAGCCTGGGACGAAGGCTTCAAGCAAATTGCCACCAAATTCAAACTCTTCCGGCAGATAAAATTATTCTACGCGACCCGGTTTAACATTTTTGCTGAGAATATCATTAACGGCATAGTGTTCCGTAGGGATAAAAAAGTAAAATGGATTTGTCGCAAGTGCGGTCTGATTTACGAAAGTGAACGTGCACTAAAAAATTGTCCGGGCTGTGAGCATCCACAGGCATACTTCGAGATTCTGGCTGAAAATTATTGAGAAATCAAAAGCGTATAGGGTGATATGAAATGTGAACTACAAATGGAATATGAACCATATTTCTCAGTATTTGTTTAGGTGAGGAATTAAATGAAAGAGTGATGTCAGGACAAGTTAAAGTAGCCAATGAAGGAATTAAAACAAACAAACGCGTTTACGAGAGCAATCATAACCGTGCGGAGATCCTTGATGATTACCGGTTAGCAAACGAAAGCCGTTATGCAAGCCAGTTGGGACGACGGGAAGTACTAACCGGAAAAGGGAAGTTCGGCATCTTTGGTGATGGAAAAGAAATTGCCCAGATCGCAATGGCCAAAGTATTCCGCGAAGGAGACTGGCGCTCGGGTTACTACCGTGATCAGACTTTTATGTTGGCAGCCGGAATGTTCACGCTCGAAGAATTTTTTGCCCAGATTTACGGAGATACCGATATTGAGTTTAATCCGGGCAATGGCGGGCGTTTGATGAATAACCATTTTTCGACAAGGAGTCTCAATGAAGATGGTGAATGGAAAAATATTGCCTGCCAGAAGAACTCTTCTGCAGATATTTCGCCCACTGCTGGTCAGATGCCACGATTATTAGGCCTGGCACTGGCATCAAAACTTTTTAAAGAGAATACTGAGTTACATTCACTCACAAGTTTATCGGGTAAAGGAAACGAAGTTGCGTTCGGAACTATAGGCGACGCAAGCACTTCAGAGGGCCATTTCTTCGAAACTATGAATGCTGCCGGCGTTCTGCAGATCCCCATGGCTATTTCTGTATGGGATGATGGCTGGGGGATTTCAGTGCCAAATAAACTTCAGACTACCAAGCAAAGCATATCAGCGATAATGGCAGGATTTGAGAAAGATGAAAATGGTGACGGTTTTCATATTTTTCAGGCAAAAGGCTGGGATTATGAAGACCTTTGCCGTATTTATAAGCAAGGTATTGCTCTTTGCCGTGAGCAACATGTTCCCGTGCTTTTCCATGTTAGTGAGATGACACAACCTTCCGGTCATTCAACATCGGGTTCACATGAACGCTATAAATCTGCAGAAAGATTGGAATGGGAAAAATCCTTCGATTGTATCAGCCGGATGCGCGATTGGATAATTAAAACGGGTATTGCCGGAGCGGCTGAACTTGATAAAATTGAAGGCGATGCTGCTGACCGTGTGAAAAAGGCAAAACGTACCGCCTGGGAAAACTATATAAAACCATTGTTGCAAAAGCGTGATGATTTCTTAAAACTAGCCGATGTAACAACCTGCAATTGCGCAAAAACAGCCAAAATAGATCATATTAAACATGACCTGAGGATAATTGCTGAGCCAAACCGCAAGGATATCATGTCATCAGCGAAAAAGATTCTCAGACTTATCTGTAACTCATGCTCAAACCCGGCAAATTCGCTTAAGATCAATGTGACTGCATGGCTGGATAAGGAGATGGCAGAGAGTCGCCGGATCTACAGTTCTCACTTATACAGTGCTTCAGGTGAAGCGGCAGCGCTCATAAGAGGTATTAAACCGGTTTATTCACCCGATTCGCCTGAGGTGCCTGGCAGGGAAGTTCTTCGCGAAAACTGGGATCATATCCTTGCCCGAAATAGTAAAGTTGTAATATTTGGAGAAGATGTCGGCAAGATTGGTGGAGTAAACCAGACTTATGAAGGGTTGCAGGCTAAATACGGTGAGAACCGGATTTTTGATACGGGCATTCGTGAAGCAACAATAATTGGGCAGGGTGTAGGATTGGCAATGCGTGGCCTGCGTCCGGTTGCAGAAATCCAGTATTTCGATTACCTGCTTTATGGATTGCAGGTAATGAGCGACGATCTTGCTACATTGCAATACCGCACAAGGGGCGGACAAAAAGCTCCGCTTATAATCACAACGCGAGGCCATCGGCTTGAAGGTATCTGGCATTCGGGGTCGCCGCTGAGTATGGTCATTAATTCGGTGAGAGGTGTGCATGTGCTTGTGCCTCGTGATATGACACGCGCAGCTGGATTCTACAATACAATGTTGCTCTCAGATGAGCCCGCTCTGATAATTGAGCCACTAAACGCTTACCGGCTTAAAGAAAAAATGCCTGATAACATTGGTGAATTCCTTGTTCCCGTTGGCATTCCTGAAATAATTGAAAAAGGAAGCGATATTACAATCGTCACCTATGGCTCGTGTGTGAGGATAGCCCAGGATGCTGTTTTACAATTACGCGATTTTGCCATTTCAGCCGAACTCATTGATGTGCAATCGCTGGAGCCCTTCGATGTGAATCATCAAATCCTTGAATCGTTGAAAAAGACCAATAAAATTGTCTTCTTTGATGAAGATGTTCCTGGCGGAGCAACGGCCTATATGATGCAGAAAGTTTTAGAGGAGCAGAAAGGATATTATTACCTTGATTGCGAACCAAGGACTGTTACCGCTCAGGCGCATCGTGCAGCTTATGGCACTGACGGTGATTATTTTTCAAATCCGAATGCTGAAGATGTTTTTGAAGCCGTTTATAAACTTATGCACGATGTTAACCCATCAATGTACCCTAAGATTTTCTAAGGTTTCCGCTTCTGATTCAGTAGGTTTGATCCTGCCAGGATATACTTTTAGTGCTTCCTCAAGGCATTTTACAGCACCTTTCAGATCGTCAATTTTGAGAACATAGGCTATGCGTGCTTCATTGCGCCCAAGCCCTGGCGTAGCATAGAAGCCTGAAGCTGGTGCTAACATTACTGTTTCACCATTGTAATTGAAAGACTCGAGCAGCCACTGGCAGAAATCATCAGCATCTTCCACCGGCAGGCTTATCATAGAATAAAAAGCACCCTTTGGCATTGGAGCATATACGCCTTCAATTTTATTTAGCGCTTCAATAACGTAATTACGCCGTGCAATATATTCATCATAAACTTCCTTAAAATAGCTGGCAGGAGTGTCAAGCGAGGCTTCCCCGGCTACCTGCCCGAGAGAAGGTGGACTGAGACGGGCCTGGGCATATTTGAGTGCCGTAGCAATCACGCTTTTGTTTTTTGTGACCATTGCACCGATGCGCACACCGCATTCGCTGTAACGTTTTGAAACCGAATCAATAAGGATAACATTGTTTTCAAGCCCTGGGAGGTGCATCACTGAAGAATGTTTGATGCCATCGTAACAAAACTCCCGATAAACTTCGTCGGCAAAAAGATAGAGATCATGTTCTAAAACAATTGCGCGCAGCTGTTCCAACTCCTCGCGTGAATAAAGACAGCCGGTTGGATTGTTTGGATTGCAGATCATGATTGCTTTGGTACGCGGCGTAATAGCTTTTTTAAATTCCGACATTGCAGGAAGAGAGAAGCCATCCTGAATGTATGAAGTTATGGGTTTCACCACAACACCTGCGGCCTGGGCAAAACCATTGTAATTGGTGTAAAACGGTTCGGGGATAATAACTTCGTCGCCAGGATTCATGCAGCAAAGCAGGGCAAATGAAATAGCTTCGGAACCACCGGTTGTAATAATGATTTCTTCGTGATCAACATTGATACCTATTCCGTTGTAATATTTAGCGAGTCCTTTTCGGTAAGACTCGTTGCCAGCTGAATGGCTGTAGGCAACCGTTTTATCACTGAAATTCCGGATGGCTTGCAATGCTACTTCCGGAGTTTTAATATCCGGCTGACCGATGTTGAGGTGATATACTTTTATTCCGCGCTTTTTAGCTGCTTCAGCATAAGGTACAAGTTTGCGGATAGGGGAGGCTGGCATGAGGGTTCCTCTTTCGGAAATCGTTGGCATAAAAGTTGAATTTGAATAATGAAATTTGCTGATTAACGTGGCAAAATTAGTGAAAAATAGATACTGAGGCCTGATTATATATATTGATAATTTTCATTTATACTCCGGCTGCTTCGGTTTGCGAAAAATGCAATCCCACCGCTCAGTATTACTGAATCTAAACGGTTTAGCAATACCGAGGAGCTCACCAAAGTTAAACACACCAGTATTCAGAATAAAAATAAAAAATCCCGGACGATAATTCGACCGGGATTTTCAGGTAAATTTTTTAATTCTACTTTGAAACAGGAGATTGAGCAGCGTTGAGGTTCTTTTCAGGAACCACTGTACCTTCCGTTTTTTCAATAACTGTACCAATTATCTTGAGGACAATAGGTGAGTTACTCGCATTCGAAGTAACAGTAATAGTTTTGTTAATAGGGCCAAGACGTTCAGTAGCATATTTAACTTTTACTACAGCACTTTTCCCTTTCAGAATTGGTTCTTTAGGCCAATCAGGAATTGTACAACCACATGAAGCCTGGCAATTTGCAAGGATCAAAGGTTCAATTCCAGTGTTTTTAAATTCAAATTCGCAGTTTCCATCACCACCTTTGTAGATTGTACCGTAATCGTGTACAATCTTACTGAAAGTAATCACAGGGGCATTCGGGTTTACAACTACTGCAGGTTGAGCTACAGCCGGTTGACTTGCAGCTGGTTGAGCTGTAGTTTGAGCCTTCATTGCCACCATGGCAAACAAAACAACACTCAACGTCAGGATTACTCTTTTCATTTTTAGTTTTCTTTTAAGTTAAATTTTAGGTTAGCTGTAAATGCATGGCGCAAAATTACGATTTTTATTTAGCTGCTCATAAATGCATTAACATTTTTTAACTTAGCAAAAGTCGTACCATAAGTGAATATCTTGTTAACAAATCATGTGTTGATATTTTTTTCAGCTATTCTTAGTAATGATTGACTACTTTTACTTGGCATATGGCAAAGTTAAAGTATGCACAAAAGTCTGGTAATAATCTATTAATGTATGTTCAAAAAGTTATTTTTCATGCTGATAGCGGCATGTGTGGTAGTGTTTGGAGGATGCCATCTGGCGAAAAAAAGCCAGCAGATGGCAACAAAAACTCAAAAAGTGACCGGCCCCAGGATCATAATATATAAAACAAAAGCAGATTATTTTCTAAATGTACCGGTTGGTTTGTCGGCCGACAGGAAAACAATTACCTCATATCCGGCAATTACTGATGTTTACACTGGTGGAAAATTGGCAATACCAACTAAGCTCGAAGGTGGGTTCCTTTTGGATAATCGTGGTATTTCAGCAGAAGTAGCCTTTATAAATCTATCCTACGAGCAGTATGCTGCATTAAAATCAACTCCTGCCGTTATTGAATTGCAGGAACTAATAATTGATGCAGACCCTCTTACTATAATGTATGATTGTGGTAGCAGGAACTCATTTCAAGACATTGTTGGAGATATTAACAATTTGATTTTGAAGAAAGACTTTTCAAAATTCAAAAAGTTGAAGTAGTTAATACACTATAAATCAATAATATATTCTTTATTGTGCAGACGTTTTGTGTTGCATATATAGAAAGTTTTATATCTTTGTGCTTACATTTGTTCTATAGAGATAACTATTAATAACTATTTTAATCTTTTAATCTGGTAAATTTGAACGAAAACCCCAAGTTCATGCGCGAACTCGATGGCAAAAGCCTCTATTATAGTTTCCTGGCTGGTGCCGAACGAATTTTTGAAAATCAAAACCTGATTAATAAAATAAACGTTTTTCCGGTTGCTGATGCAGACACAGGTACAAACCTGGCTTCAACTATGCGTTCCATCATTGACAGCCCCATTCCTACCGATAACATCAAAGTAACAGCCATTGCATTGGCGGATGCTGCATTGGTAGGCGCAAGGGGGAATTCCGGAATTATTTTTGCCCAGTTCCTTTATGGGTTCAGCAGTGAGATAGAAAGCGAAGTTGCACTCACCGTGGAATCTTTTGCCCGTAACATGCGTAACGCCGTCCGTTATGCTTACGAATCCATTGCCAACCCTGTAGAAGGAACCATGATTACCGTTATTAAGGATTGGGCTGAGTTCATCTACGCGATGAAGGAACTGATCGACGATTTTGTGGAATTACTTCTCAAATCCTATAATAAGGCAAAAGAGTCATTGCAACGCACTACTTCGCAATTGGAGGTTCTTCGTAAAGCAAATGTGGTAGATGCTGGCGCCAAAGGGTTTGTAGTGTTTCTTGGTGGGATGCTCGACTTTTTCGAAAATCGCACCGAAAACAGGGAAGTTGCTGTAGGCAATGAAGTATCGATCATCGATATGGAGGCTATTTCGCATGAAGTGATTACATTCCGGTATTGCAGCGAAGCTCTTATTTCCTTCGACGATGAAAGAGAGAACAATAAAGAAATAATACGTGAAGGAATTTCTGCTATGGGTGATTCCCTTGTAATTGCAGGATCACCAAAGAAACTCCGCATACATATTCATACTGACAATCCAGTTGAACTTTTTCATTTTCTGGGGAAAAGGGGAACTATAATATACCAGAAAGTGGATGACATGGTGATGCAGAACGAAATAGCTTCTAACCGCAAATGGAATATTGGTTTATTAACCGATTCAACTTGCGATCTGCCTGATCATCTTCTTGAGAAATACCAGATTCAGGTAGTTCCACTAAGCGTGCATGTTGGTAAGAACTATTTTCTTGACCGCACAACTATCACTTCCGAGAAATTTTATGACCTTCTGGACAACTCATCCGTTTACCCCAGCACGTCGCAACCAACTTACAAGGATTTTATAAATAAATACGGATTCCTTGGCACACACTACGAATCGCTGATAGCGCTGCACCTTACTAAAAATATGAGTGGTACATTTTCCAACAGCCAACGAGCCGCCCTGGCTGTTAGCGAGCAATCGCATAAGCGTATATCAGTAGTAAATTCAAACCGTATTTCGGCATCTTTGGGATTATCAGTCCTTCGTGCTGCAAGGCTTATCGAAGGTGGCGCTTCGCATGACGAAGTACTTCAACTGATGGATACCTATACTGCAAAGAACAAAATATATGTGAGTGCGCGTTCTACCAAGTATATGGTGAAGAGTGGCAGGCTCAGCCAGACTAAAGGTATAATTGGCAAACTGCTGAATGTTAAACCCATAATTATTGTTAATGATGATGGCCGTGCCGATGTGCTGGCAAAGCCATTCACCGAAAAAGCAAGCATGGCACGTATCATGAAGGATATTGAGAATCACATGCAAACCCAAAAGGTTTGGGGATACGCTATTTCTCACATCCGGAACCAGGAAACAGCCGATGTATTTGCCCTTAAAATGGAAGAACTTACAGGGAAACCAGCTGAGTTTATAAACCATGCTTCTCCGGTTCTTGGCGTTAATGCTGGTCCCGGAATAGTTGTGGTTTCTGTGATGTTCGAGTAAACCATTTAATAGTACAATGCTTCAGTTAGTGGCCTGGTCGGCCCTTATCATCTTTTTTTACATGACAATTATTTTCCTTCTCGCGCAGGTGTTGGAGGACAATTCTATTGTTGATATGGGTTGGGGGATAGGGTTTGTTTTTATTGCCATTTTCACCCTTTTCGTAAGAGAAATCAATCTGAGGAAGATCATTTTCAATTTACTCATTCTTGCCTGGGGGATGAGGCTTTCTCTATATATTTTATTCCGCAATAGTGGCCGTGGCGAAGATTTTCGCTATAAAAACTGGCGTAATTCATGGAAACATTTTGTGCTCCGTAGCTTTTTTCAGATATTTATGCTACAGGGATTCATCATGCTTGTCGTTGCTTTACCTGTAATCAGGGTAAATGCTGCGGCTCCCAGAAGTATTGGTTTCATTGATGTGATTGGCCTGATCATTTTCCTATGTGGTTTTGGTATGGAAGTTATTGGCGACCGGCAATTGAATCAATTTAAACAACTTCCTGAAAATGCAGGAAAACTGATTACTACCGGTGTTTGGAAATATACCCGTCACCCGAATTATTTTGGCGAAGCCATACTGTGGTGGGGAATATGGTTATTTGCCATACCTGAAATCAATGGTCTATTTACAGTAATAGGGCCACTTACTATTACTTTGTTAATTCGTTACATTTCAGGCGTTCCTATGCTCGAAGCTAAATATGAAGGTCGTGCTGATTGGGAAGCCTACAAGTCAGAAACTCCTGTTTTTATTCCTTTTATGAAATAATCTCCTTCTATGTTCTCACTCATTGGCAAAAATCTCTTTCCTTTTCATAATTTAGCTTCCACAATTCAGGAGGATTGATTTTATGTTTTAGTTGCATGGGAGTTCTTATTTGTTTCAGGGAATTCAAATGCAAGAGTAATCAGATAAAAATGACATTAAGCCACAAATAAAGCAGGTTACAGAGGTTTTAGAATAAAATCAGAGGTTGCCAATTTCAATATACTTGTAAGCATTATCTAAATATCAACAAAAATGATCGCCGACCAGCTTATAAATCCTAAAAGCATAGTAATAATCGGTGGATCCAATGATACCACCAAGCCAGGGGGGAAAGTGTTAAAAAACCTGATTGACCAGAAGTTTGCAGGGAAGCTTTATGTCACCAATCCAAAAGAAACAATGGTACAGGGTATTAAATGCTTTGCAAGTGCCGGCGATCTGCCGCAAGTTGATTTTGCTGTCCTTGCCATTGCTGCAAAATATTGCCCAGAAACTGTTGAAATTCTTGCCAGGGAGAAAAATACACGTGCTTTCGTGATTCTCTCAGCGGGCTTTCATGAGGAAAGTGAAGCCGGTGGCTTGCTGGAAGACCAGATTGTTGCTACAATCAATAGTGTTAATGGCAGCCTTATCGGCCCAAATTGTATTGGCCTGATGAATCAGCACCATACTTCAGTGTTTACCACCCCAATTCCTAAACTTGATCCAAAGGGTGTTGATTTTATCTCTGGTTCAGGAGCTACCGCTGTGTTTATTATGGAAGCCAGCATCCCGAAAGGATTAACATTTTCAAGTGTTTATTCCGTGGGAAACAGCGCACAGTTAGGAGTGGAGGATCTTCTCAGGTACCTGGATGAATCCTTCGATCCTATCAGCAGTTCGCGGGTGAAAATGCTGTACATAGAAAGTATAAACAATCCGGCAATGTTGCTGAAGCACGCCTCTTCTCTCATTAATAAAGGTTGCCACATAGCCGCTGTTAAGGCAGGAAGTTCATCTGCCGGAAGCCGTGCCGCATCGTCGCATACAGGCGCTTTGGCAAGCTCTGATGTGGCCGTGGATGCTCTCTTTCGCAAAGCCGGTATAGTCCGCTGCTATAGCCGCGACGAACTGGCAACCGTTGCTTCCGTATTTATGCATAAAGAACTCCGGGGACGCAATATTGCTATCATCACCCACGCAGGAGGCCCTGCCGTTATGCTCACGGATGCATTATCTTCCGGTGGACTTGAAATTCCTAAACTCCAGAGTCCTGAATTGCTTGCCAAACTTTTCCCCGGATCGTCGGTGGCGAATCCTATCGATTTCCTGGCAACAGGTACTGCAGATCAATTAGGTGAAATAATTGAGTATTGCGATAAAAAATTTGATAACATTGATGGAATGGCCGTCATTTTCGGAAGCCCTGGCTTGTTCGAAGTATATGATGTTTATAAAGTTCTTGACGGGAAAATGCGTACCTGCAGCAAACCCATATTTCCTATACTTCCTTCTATAATCAACGTGAATAAGGAGATCGAATATTTTCTTTCGATGGGACGGATCAATTTCCCTGATGAAGTGGCGTTTGGAAATGCGCTTTGCAAGGTTTACAATACTCCAAAACCGGCTGTAGCTGCTATAATGCCAGCTGTTGATAAGGTGAGAATCCGTAAAATTATTGACGCTGTTCCTGATGGATATCTCTCGCCTGTGTTAGTTAGTGAATTGCTTGATGCAGCAGGTATTCCGCGGGCTGGCGAAGCCCAGGTAACCACAAAGGAGGAAGCCATCAAAGCTGCCAGCAAGCTGGGATTACCTGTGGTTATGAAGGTTGTAGGGCCGATCCATAAATCGGACGTGGGCGGCGTGGTTCTTAATGTAAAAGATTTTGATACCGTTGTCGCTGAATTTGAAAGGATGATAAAAATTCCGGACACGCATGCCATCCTCATTCAACCAATGCTCACTGGTACCGAACTTTTCGCAGGGGCCAAATTTGAACCAGGTTTCGGACACATGGTGTTGTGTGGGCTTGGTGGAATTTTTATCGAAGTGTTGAAAGATGTTAGTGCCGGATTGGCGCCTCTTAGCATCGACGAAGCCTTCCTGATGATACGCGGATTAAAAGGCTATGGAATACTAAAAGGTGCCCGCGGGCAGAAAGGTGTGAGTGAAGATCATTTTGCCGATGTGGTCGTAAGGCTTTCTGCTCTGCTGGGAGTTGCTCCCGAGATATCAGAACTTGACCTGAATCCGCTGCTGGGAACACCAGAGAAGGTTGTAGCAGTTGATGCAAGGATTTGTATCCGGAAATAATAATTCCGGCTATGAAGCTGGTTTTAAAATGAAAATATATGAAGAGATTGTTTAAATTTCTTTCAAAAGACAGTTGAACCCTTTCGGGGTTCTTGGATGATTATTATTTTTTACATCAGGATGCACCGGAGGTTATTGAAATTAAAGTCCTTCGGACTTTTCTGTCTCAAAAACCCTGAAAGGGTCTAATTTTAATAACCGTGGGTGTAACACACGGAAAATGAAACAAATACGAATACAGCCCTGAAAGGGCTGAACATCATAACAATCGAAATTGATAAATTTTAAACAGACTTTAAGTCGAAAAATACTATGAAGAAACCTATTTTTAAAACACTTGTTTTAGTACTTTTTCTATTACTCCGCTCGAGCTATTATTCTAATGCACAGCCATCCGAAACTGTTTCAAAAGTTGTATTGCAGGGTTTCTGGTGGGATTATTATAATAATAATTTCCGTAATGGCTGGGCTAATTATCTCACTGAATTAGCACCCCGTCTTAAAGCACTTGGAATTGATGCTGTTTGGATACCACCATCAGCTAAAAATCAATCAGCTTCCTCAGTTGGATATGTACCTTTTGACCTCTACGATCTTGGAGATAAATATCAAAAGCAGCAAGGCGATACTACCCGTTCCGGAACTAAAGATGAGCTGCTTCGGATGATTGCTGTTTTACATGCCAATGGAATAGAAGTTATAGAAGATATGGTACTCAACCATAATGCTGACCCTAATTCTACCGGGGGATTGGATCCGGAAACAGCCTACTCGATGCTGTCAGCAGGTGGTTTTAAAAACTTTCGCTATGTAAGTTACAAAACCCCGCGTGTTGATGAATCGCAAAATGACTATTGGACCCGGTCAGGTCGCTGGGCAAAAAATTATCCGAATTTTCATCCAAACTTTGCTAATAACTGTAATAGTGGTGATATATGCGGCACTTTCTGGGGACCCGATATTGATTTTGAAACTCCGGGTGCTTTTGGTCAGAGTTCAAATATTCCAACTTCCGGCTCTGTTACAATTGGCGGTATTAGCCGGCCATATTATAATCCTGCCCAATCGGGCAATTATATGTTAACGGGTGGGCGGGAATATATGTCGTGGTTCAAAAAACAAACTGATATTGATGGGTTCCGGTTTGATGCTGTGAAACACTTTTCGATTTATGCTCAGAATGATTTCATCACGCAGGTGAAGTATA
Organism: uncultured Lentimicrobiaceae bacterium; assembly: GCA_964511085.1. Lineage (GTDB taxonomy): Bacteria > Bacteroidota > Bacteroidia > Bacteroidales > DASVHX01 > DASVHX01. Next base: position 11,367 of record CAZEDO010000002.1, on the reverse strand, counting down.
ACCTCCCGTCTTTTGCCAACGGAGGACAAAATATGTTCAGCGTGGGCGAATGGATAGGTAACCAATTTGACATTGATAATTATGTGACCAATGTTGCAAGCGGAGGTGAAGAGCATACAGGTACTTTCGATTTGAGTTTGAGGGGCTACAGTACAAATGGAAGTGGTATTTACGGTCTTGTTACTGGTGGTGGCTATTATGATATGCAAAATATACCATCGTGCCAGCAAGGCAAACGCTATTACGACTATGGAACAAAACGCGTATATCGTACAGTACCTTTTGTGAACAGCCATGACACATTTCGTCCTAAATTAGCTTCTAATGGAAACTACCTCAGTGTTTTAGGTGATGCAACCGGGTGGAATACAGGTAATGAGCTTGGAGGTAATGGTAATCATATTGACCCAAGGGAACCACGGCTTGCGGCAGCCTATGCTGTTGTGTTTTCGATTGATGGAAATCCTGACCTGTACTTTGAAGACTTGTTCGATATAGGTACTACAGGAAAAAGATGGAGTCATCTCCCTACATCAGAAACGGATCTGCCAGTGCGGCCCGACTTAAAAAACATTATGCAGGCGCATCAAAAACTGGCGTTCAAGCAAGGAGCATATTCAGTACTAACTGCACTTAGTGGCTCATCAGCTCCATATTACTCAACAGGCTCAAGCGGAGATCATCTGGTTATTGAAAGAACTGGTAAAGCTATCATTGGTATTACGGATGCTTATTTTGGGGTAGCAGATAACTCTCAGGATCAGCAGGTGTGGGTATCCGTGGGTGACCCTTCCTGGAGAAATAAGGAATTATATGATTATTCAGGAGCGCATGGCATAACCTCAACCACAGTATATGCTGACGGAAGGGTGCTGATAAAGACTGCGCCAAACGGGCATTCAATTCAGGGAGCAAACGGTCATGGATATTCAATATGGGCGCCTTTGCCTGCAGGAGTTACGTTTGCAAGCGTTTCGGATATCTATAACTATCTGGTAACATACACTCCGGCACGAAATACAGTTACAGAGCAGGAATGGGAAATGGCTGACGATCTGGGCGACTGCCATTGCAGTTCGCTGGGGCAGGGAGGCAAACTGCCGGATAATTCGATGAATGAACGCATCGCAGGAAAAATTTATTCAGGCATCAATGAACTTGTTACTTGTACAGTGTATCCTGAGATTGATGGAAGAGACCTCACTGTTGGCCTTTATAATTCCAATGGAGAATTAGTAGCAAGTACTTCCGGAATAACAACGGCTGCAGCTCCATTAGTCGTGAATTATACTGCAATCTCAGAAGGGTGGGTTACTGCAAAAGTAAGGAACACTGCAAATACATATGCCGGTCAACGTTGTTGGGTGCGTGTAGCATATACAGCCCCTGCTGTAGTGAATACCCGTAGCGGGCCAGGCAAGATGACGCATACAGTTTCTGTTTGGACAGGGAATAAAAATACCAGTACAATGAGCGATTGTGGCAACTGGGAAGAAGGTTCCGTGCCGGGACCATCATCAACTGTAATTGTGTATGGACATACAAGGCCTCTTCCGGTGCTTACATATAATCTTACCGTTAAAAGCGTTGTAATTGAATCAGATGCGCTTCTAACAGTATCACCTGGAGTGACGTTTAGGATTTTAGCACCTTAATTTTGGCCTTCGGGTAATTTAATAGTAGGCCTGTAGATTATTGTACCCATTTTAAAATTTATTGGTTCTAACGTGGATTTTTTTAATTTTCACGGATTATAGATTTTATCTGTCTAAATTTAATATTCAACTTTTAAAGTAATTTCATCTTTCAATCGTCTACCAGTATATATGGTAGATTTAATCACGATATCACCGATGGCGAAACAGCAAAGAATAGTGGATGCTGTGCAGGATTACGGGAAGCGTTTGTTCAGCTTTATACGCGGCCGTGTGAAGAGCGACGAAGACGCCGAGGATATCCTGCAGGATGTGTGGTACCAGCTAAGTTCAGTTGTGGATATTGAACCTATTGAGCAATTAGGTTCATGGCTTTATCGCGTAAGCCGAAACAGGATTGTTGATAAACAACGTAAACTGAAGCCACAATCGCTGGAAGACCTCGCGTATGAAGATGAAAACGGCGACCTGATTTATCCGGAAGCGTTGCTGGCTGATGAGATGAATCCTGAAATTGAACTTGAACGCGCGTATTTCAGGGAGGAATTTTTTACGGCATTGGATGCCTTGCCTCAGAAACAGCGGGAGGTTTATGTATGGAATGAACTGGAGGAAATGACCCTGCAGGAAATTGCTGACAAAACCGGTGATAACATTAAAACAATCATATCGCGGAAGCGCTACGCCGTTGCATACTTGCGGGAGCGGCTTCAAAATATGTACAACGAATATTAACAATTTAAAACTTAGAAATCATGATGTGTTGCAGTGAAAACAGGGGAAAGAAATTCTGGATTAAACGGGCCATTTTCATTCCCATAGCCATAGTAGCCGGCGTGTTTATTTTTGGTAGCCTTGTAATGTTCCTTTGGAACAGCATACTTCCGGCAGTTCTTGGAGTCAGTATAATTACTTTCTGGCAGGCACTGGGAATCCTGGTATTATCGAAAATTCTTTTCGGAGGATTCAGGGGAGGCCATGGCCACAGCCATAAAGGGCACGAATGGCATGGCAAATGGATGCACCTTAGCCCGGAAGAAAGGGAAAAAATGAAAGAGGAGTGGAGAGGCCGGTGCGGTAGCCAGGCGAAAGAAGAGTAATTTTAGAGTTATTCTTTATAGATAGCGTCTTGCCGGGAGGTGGGGCGCTATTTTTGTTGGTCGGAATTGGGACCCACCCCTAACCCCTCCGAGGAGGGGAATTGGTCCGGTGTTCGTTTTTGGGGGAGGCGATGCTTTCTTTGCAGTTTAGTGTGAGTGGTGCTTTTAAAAGAAGAAATCAGGCTTAATTATTTAGAATTCCCCTGCCACGAAGCAATATCAAATTCCCCTCCCTGGAGGGGTTAGGGGTGGGTAACCCTCCCTGCATACCCCTCTTTCTTAATTGCGTCCTCAACCCAATCCTCAATCACACGCAAAACTCCCTGAATATCTTTCTTGACTTCATAATCGGTAAAACGAAGAAAACGGACTCCCGCTTGTTCCAATTCCTGCTGTCTGAATTGATCTTTTTCCCATTTGTTGTCATGGCTACTCCCATCTACCTCAATTGCAAGCATCAAATCTTTGCAATAAAAATCGACAATATAATTAAGAATGGGCCTTTGACGGTCAAAATCCATTCCGAGCATCTTCTTTTGTTTCAATGTATTCCAAAGCAATACTTCAGACAATGTCATCTGTTTGCGCAATTTATTTGCGATGGGTTTTAGATAGGGTTTGTATGGAAGGATTTTTCGTTTCATAATCCAATTTTTACCCACCCCCAG
>CAZEDO010000002.1:0-7844 GCA_964511085.1 uncultured Lentimicrobiaceae bacterium | reverse complement strand
ACCTTGTTCTCAACATATCCTATTTTGGAAATATTGCACAGCCTTGATACTACACCGTCGAAAGTGGTGTCGGCTGTTTCGTTGTTATTTTTGCGGACGAACAGTTCTATACTTTCTTTCATAGGGAGGTTCATTTCCTTGCGCGCATTGCGGATGGCAATGATAACCTCGCTGGTGAAAGCAAATTGTTTAAGTATGGCAGCATCAAAATCTCCTGCTGCCGGCATCGCTGAAATCATCAGACTTTCCTTTTCATCCCTTTCGCGAAGGATGTGCCATGCTTCTTCGGTAATAAAAGGCATAAAAGGATGGAGAAGGTGCATGAGTTTTTCAAAAATCAGGATGGTTTCATCCAGCGTAGTTTTATCAATGGGCTTTTGGAATGCTGGTTTTATCATCTCCAGATACCAGGAGCAGAAATCGTCCCAGATGAGTTTATACACGGCCATGAGGGCATCGGAAAGTTTGTAGCGGTCGTATTGCTCATTAAGCTGCCCGATGGCTTCCTGCATCCTTGCATTGAACCAAAGTACTGATACGCGGCAGGATTCGGGCTGTGGTATTGATTCGTCAACTTCCCAACCTTTTACTAATCTTAATGCGTTCCAGATTTTATTGCTGAAATTCCGTCCCTGCTCGCAAAGTGAATCATCGAACGGTAAATCGTTTCCTGCCGGTGATGTAAGAAGCATACCAACACGGACTCCATCAGCACCATATTTGCCAATGAGTTCGATAGGATCTGGTGAGTTGCCAAGGGATTTGGACATTTTACGCCCTTGCTTGTCGCGCACGATCCCGGTGAGGTAAACATTGTGGAAAGGAATTTCCTTGCGATATTCAATGCCTGCCATGATCATTCTTGCAACCCAAAAAAAGAGGATTTCGGGAGCTGTAATAAGGTCGTTGGTAGGGTAATAATAGCGGATATCTTCGTTATCGGGATGGCGTATTCCATCAAAAACCGAAATCGGCCATAGCCATGATGAGAACCATGTATCCAAAACATCTTCGTCCTGGGTGATATTCTCAATACTTAGACCGGCAACAGACTGCCTAAGGATCGCAAATGCTTCTTCCTTTGTTTTGGCAACAGCAATTGTTCCGTCAGGGGCATACCATGCCGGAATGCGCTGGCCCCACCATAACTGCCGGCTGATGCACCAGTCCTTTACATTTTCCATCCAGTGCCGGTATGTATTCTTGAATTTTTCGGGATGAAATTTTACCGTGTCATTCATCACTACTTCAAGCGCAGGTTTGGCCATTTCTGTCATGCGCATAAACCATTGCAACGATAGTTTTGGCTCAATCACTTCGTCAGTGCGTTCCGAATACCCAACGTTATTGACATAGCTATCAATTTTGACAATATGCCCCTGTGCTTCAAGTTCTTTAACTATCTTTTTACGGACTATAAAACGGTCTTCGCCGATATACATTTGGGCTTTTTCGCTCAATGTTCCGTTATCGTTAAAGATATCGATCACTTCGAGTTTATGTTTTATGCCGATGTTGTAGTCGTTTATGTCGTGTGCAGGAGTAATCTTAAGGCAGCCGGTTCCGAATTCCCTGTCAACATATTCATCGGCAATCATTGGTATGGAGCGGTTGAGCAAAGGAACTAACACCCGTTTTCCTTTAAGATGAGCGAACCGTTCATCCTCAGGATGGTAGCAAACCGCTGTGTCACCTAATATCGTTTCGGGGCGTGTTGTAGCAATAGTTACCCATTCGTCATCTGTATTTTCAACTTTGTACCGGACGTAATAGAGCTTCGACTGAACTTCTTTATAAATAACTTCTTCGTCGGACAAAGCGGTGAGGGCTTTAGGATCCCAGTTAACCATACGAACTCCACGGTATATCAGGCCTTTCTTATGCAGGTCAATAAATACATCGATCACCGATTCGTACATGGATTCGTCCATGGTAAATGTAGTGCGGTCCCAGTCGCAAGAAGCACCAAGTTTTTTTAGCTGCTCGAGGATGATACCGCCATGCTTTTCTTTCCATTCCCATGCATGAGCCAGAAATTCGTCTCTCGAGAGGGTAGATTTTTCTATGCCATCTTCTTTGAGTTTGGCCACTACTTTAGCTTCAGTAGCAATGGATGCATGATCGGTCCCGGGAAGCCAGCAGGCATTTTTGCCAAGCATACGGGCACGGCGGACTAAAATATCCTGGATCGTATTATTAAGCATATGCCCCATATGAAGTACGCCGGTAACATTGGGAGGAGGAATAACAATAGTATAAGGTTCACGCTCATCGGGTACCGAGCGGAATAATTTGTTTTTAAGCCAAAATGCGTACCATTTATCTTCGAGTTCGGACGGGTCGTACTTGCTGGGGATATCCATTTTATTAAGATTTCAGAAATTTAAACAAAGGTGCAAAAGTAGTAAAATTTCCGCATCGGGTTCTTAACCACGGAGACACGGAGAACACGGAGATTAACAGAGCTTACAGATGATCAACAGCCAGAAATATTTTTAAGATTATTTATTTCTCCGTGCTTCTTTGTGCTCTCCGTGTCTCCGTGGTTTTCTTTTTTTAGCATTCCACAGATCAGAATTCAATTAATTTTGCTTCGTTAGAACTAAAAAATAATTATGCCACATTCAGAATGGAAGAGTCGCACCAGTTTACTCTTAGGCAAGCCGGGTATAGAAAAGCTTCACAAGGCACGGGTCCTGGTTGCAGGGCTTGGCGGCGTTGGTGCTCAGGCGGCGGAACAGCTTTGCAGGGCAGGAGTAGGGCATCTTACTATTGTGGATGGGGATTGCATACATCCAACCAACAGGAACAGGCAATTAGCTGCTTTGATAAGTACAGAAGGACTTGCCAAAACGGATGTTATGTCCAAAAGGTTACTGGATATAAACCCTGCACTCAGCCTGACAATAATAATGGAATACATAAAAGATGAGCGGTTGGTGGAAGTTCTTGATGGTGGCTATGACTATGTGGTGGACGCAATTGATACATTATCACCTAAAGTTTACCTGATCTTTAATGCCCTGAAACTTGGATTACCTGTTGTAAGTTCGATGGGGGCTGGTGGAAAACTGGATCCGGCGATGGTGAAAGTGAGTGATCTTTCGGCATCGCATACCTGCAAACTTGCCTACTATATGCGTAAACATCTTCACCGGCTCGGTGTTTTCGAAGGTGTTAAAGTGGTGTTTTCTCCGGAAGTTGTTTCCCGCGAATCGATTGAACTGATGGAAGGTGAATTCAACAAAAAATCTACAGTAGGAACTATCTCCTATATGCCGGCGATATTCGGGTGTTTTTGTGCGAGCGTTGTAATTCGGGATTTAGTAGAAAGTTGAAAGTAGAAAGTTGAAAGTGAGGGAAAGATTTATTAAAAAAAATGAAAATTATGAAGATAGACAGGTTTGAAGATATAATTGCATGGCAAAAATCTAAAGAGCTCGCTTTAGCCATATATTGTTTGCTGAACGAAAGCGAAGATTTTTCTTTTCGAGATCAGATAAGACGTGCATCTGTTTCGGTTATGAATAATATTGCAGAGGGATTTGAGAGAAAATCCAATAACGAATTCAAACAATTCCTATATATAGCCAAAGGTTCATGCGGAGAAGTTCGTTCGATGCTTTACCTCGCAAAAGAATTGAAAATTATTTCAAGCGAAGAATTCACAAAGTACCACTCATTGTCTGAAGAAATCTCCAGAATCCTTTCAGGGCTGATCAAGTCATTATAGCACTCTATTTGAAATTGTTTTTGCCTCAGGAACTTTATGACTTTACGAACTTTCTACTTTATGAACTTTATAAACTTTCTACTCTTAAGATGAACGGAGATCCCCGCCTTTACCAGATACTCGATCAACTCGGAATTTCATTCGAATACCATGAACATCCTTCCGCTCCAACCATTGAGGAGGCTACGAAATACTGGAAGAATCTGGATGCAACGCACTGCAAAAATATTTTCTTTCGCAATCACAAAGGGAACAGGCATTACCTTGTTGTACTAGAGCATATGCAGCAACTCAGCATCCATGATCTTGAGCAGCGGTTGAAACAGGGAAAGCTTTCTTTCGCTTCGGATGAACGGTTATTGAAACACTTAGGGCTGACTCCCGGATCAGTAACACCGTTTGGCCTTATCAATGATTCTGCAAACCATGTGCACGTGTTTTTGGATGAAAATTTGCAGAAGAGCCGCACAATCAGTTTTCACCCATGTATCAATACAGCATCCATCATCGTTCGGTTTGATGATTTTATCCGATTTCTTGACTGGACAGGTAATGGGTATGAATTGATTAAACTTTACTAGGAAGCCATCCTAAACTTCAAAAGTCATACCTTCTTCAGCAAGATTTGTTTCGTGGAATATAGTCTTCGTTTCGTCAAGTAGGGGTTGCAGTTCATCATAGCGGGCAGAGAAATGACCGATGATTAATTTCTTTACCCTGGCCTTTTTAGCAATAGTTCCTGCTTCAAGCGTTGTGGAATGAAACTTTTCGGCTGCTGCAGCTGACTTGTCAGCCATAAAGGTTGTTTCATGATAGAGAAGGTCAGCACCTTGAATAAAAGGGATTACGTGCTCGCAGTATGCGGTGTCAGAACAATAGACATACGATCGGATAGACGGAGGATCCGTGGTAAGTTTCTTATTCCGGATAAGTTTCCCTTCGAGTGTTGTATAATCGTTTCCGGATTTTAATGCTTCAAAATTGCCATATGGAATTTTGTGCTTTTTCACTGCATCGGTATCAATTCTTCTCAAATCAAGCTTTTCCCTGAAAATAAATCCCGTTGTCTGAACACGGTGGTTAAGCGGCAAAGTTATAACTTCCAGGTGCTCATTTTCCATTATTTTCTCTGGATTTTCAGCCTGTGTGGAATGAAATATCAAGGAGTAGATCAGCGTGGTATTCGAAACCCGGAGTTGAAGCTGGATAATTTCTTCCAGTTCCGGAGGGGAATAGATATGTAGTTCTTTTTTTCGGCCAAGTAAATGCATCGTTGAGATAAGCCCGATAAGTCCGAAGAAATGATCGCCATGCAAGTGGCTGATGAAGATATGCTCAATACGGTTAAAACGGATATGGTTGCGCCTGAGCTGCACCTGGGTGCCTTCGCCGCAATCGATAAGGAAGAATTGCTCGCGGTGATTTATTAATTGCGATGTCGGATTCCGCTCGCTGGTAGGAGATGCTGAACTGCTGCCTAAAATAGTTACTGAGAAAATCACCATAACGCTAAGTTACAAATAAACTGATCCGGAATTTTAATCCTGGTATTCTTTAGTCTTCAAAGGTTTTACATTAAATGAAAACAGCCACCTGAAATGTGGTGGCTGTTTTACACTAATTAAGCGTATTGGATTATGCTTCTGCTTCGGCGGCGCCTTCTTCAACAGCTCTTTCTTCGTTCTGCTCTTTAACTTCAGCTTCAGCTTTAACTTCAGCGGTTTCATCGCTTTTCTTTTTGGCAGCGGCTTTCTTTTCCGATGCTTCCATGTTTGTTTTAAGGTTAGCTAAAGCTTCCAGATCGCCCAGAGTGGTTTTCTCCATGCTGTCTTTCAGCTTTTTAACCGCGCGTTTGGTCGACTGCTCAGCAGTTTCTGCTTTAACATTCTCTTTTACCCGCTCTGCATTGGCAACGTCTCCATATACCTTGCTGTGCGAAAGAATGATCTTCTTGTTTTCTTTCGAAAATTCGATAACCTTAAAGTCAAGAGTTTCGTCAACGCGGGCGGTAACGCCGTCTTCCTTAGCGATGTGGCGTGAAGGTGCGAATCCTTCAACTCCGTAAGGCAATGTTACAACAACACCCTTATCAGAAGAATTCAGGATAGTTCCTTTGTGCACAGAACCGATTGTGAATACGGTTTCGAATACATCCCATGGGTTTTCTTCGAGTTGTTTGTGGCCTAGGCTCAGTCGCCTGTTTTCAACATCAACATCAAGAACAATTACATCAATGCGTTCGCCGATTTTGGTGAATTCTGCAGGATGCTTGATTTTTTTGGACCATGACAGATCGGAAATATGGATAAGACCATCAACACCTTCTTCAAGTTCTACAAAAATACCGAAGTTGGTAAAGTTGCGAACGGTAGCTGTATGACGTGAATTCAAAGGATATTTCTCCTTAATATTTGTCCATGGATCAGGGATAAGCTGTTTGATACCGAGTGACATCTTGCGGTCGTCGCGGTCAAGGGTAAGAACGATAGCTTCAACTGTATCGCCAACTTTGAGGAAATCCTGAGCGGTACGCAAATGCTGCGACCACGACATTTCCGAAACGTGGATAAGACCTTCAACACCAGGAGCTATTTCGATAAATGCACCATAATCAGCAATTACAACAACTTTTCCCTTCAGGGTATCGCCAATTTTGAGGTTTGTATCCAATGCATCCCATGGATGAGGGGTGAGCTGTTTCAGACCGAGAGCAATACGTTTTTTATTGTCGTCGAAATCGAGGATAACAACCTTGATTTTCTGATCCAACTGAACGATTTCTTCCGGATGGTTGATACGGCCCCATGAAAGGTCAGTGATGTGTACAAGCCCGTCAACACCACCAAGGTCAATAAATACACCGTATGAAGTGATGTTCTTGACGATTCCTTCGAGTACCTGGCCTTTTTCGAGTTTCGAAATGATTTCTGCTTTTTGCAGTTCGAGTTCGTCTTCGATAAGGGCTTTATGCGAAACAACAACGTTCTTATATTCCTGGTTAATTTTAACAACCTTGAATTCCATGACCTTGTCAACATAAATATCGTAGTCGCGGATAGGTTTAACATCAATTTGTGATCCGGGAAGAAAGGCTTCTATACCGAATACATCAACGATAAGGCCACCTTTGGTGCGGCATTTTACGTAACCGTTGATAACTTCGCCCTTGTCGTGTGCTTCGTTCACACGTTCCCACGAACGCAGGATACGGGCTTTTTTGTGCGAAAGGATAAGTTGCCCGCCCATGTCTTCCTGGCTTTCAACATATACTTCAATGGTATCACCAACCTTGAGGTTTGGATTGTACCTTAATTCTGACAAAGGAATAACGCCGTCCGATTTAAAGCCGATGTTAACAACTACTTCGCGTGTGTTTTTTGCAACAACCGTTCCGTCAATTACTTCGTGCTCGCCAATAGAACTGAGGGTTACGTCATAGATCCCTTCTAATTTTGCGCGTTCGTCAGCGGAATAATTTTCGTGTTTTTTTCCAATGGAATCCCAGTCGAAATTTTCCAGCGAATAAATATTCACCGGTTTAACAACTTCTTCTTCCACTTGAGGCGGAGCTTCTTCAGCTACAGTTTCTTCTGCTTCAGCAGCAGTTTCAATTTCATCAACAACAGTTGCCACTTCAACAACAGTAGTTTCCACTTCATCAACAGCAGTTTCTACTTCTGCTACCGGAGTTTCTTCAACTTCAGCTACAGACGCATCATGCTGAATATCCTGTTCGGTTGCAGCATCTTCTGTTTTTTCTACTTCTTCATTCACATTTTCTTCGTTCTCAATCATTGTAATCTTTTGCTTGTGGCCTGCCGGATTGGCCCTGTTTAACTTGAGTTGATTGGTGTTTGCAATCTCACATATAGCAACTTCCGACCTGCTGAAGTATGTTTAATTGCTCTTCAATTTGGGCGGCAAAGGTAAGCAAATATTTGAAAGTTAATGAGGCAGGATGCCTTTATCCTGTATTATTCATGAAAATTTCTCGCAAAGTCGCAAAGTCGCTAACTACAAGTAATTGATTGATTTTTTTTGATAAATCAAAAAGCTTTTATAGAATGTATTCCTTATATTAAACTGTTCCAATTCAAAACTTTGCGTCTTT
>CAZEDO010000001.1:107413-109516 GCA_964511085.1 uncultured Lentimicrobiaceae bacterium | reverse complement strand
GTTTATGGGGATGCACATAAGTTCCTGGTTCCATAGCATTAATCAACCTCTGGAGCGTATCTTCCGGAAAACGATGAAAGTTATAATTCTTTCTTCTCCTGGGGGATGCGGTTGCCAGCTCGGTAATTTTACTGGTCAGGCGTTGGTCGATTTTAATCATACTGTTATTGAATTCACTCTTAAGTTTACATTTAAATTTGAAGTCCAATAACGATCAGGGATTAAACCAGTTTTTTATACCGGATGCGTTTGGGACCTTCATCGCCAAGGCGTTTTTTCTTGTTTTCTTCATAATCGGTATAGCCACCTTCAAAGAAGTAAACCTGGGAATTCCCTTCGAATGCTAAGATGTGTGTAGCTATGCGGTCCAGGAACCACCGGTCGTGGGAAATGATAACAGCACATCCGGCAAAATCCTCCAGGCCTTCTTCAAGTGCCCGCAAGGTATTTACGTCAATATCATTGGTTGGCTCATCGAGCAGAAGAACGTTTGCTTCCGATTTAAGTGTAAGGGCCAGGTGAAGTCGGTTTCGCTCACCGCCTGACAACACTCCGGCTTTTTTACCCTGATCGGCTCCGCTGAAATTAAATCTCGACACATAGGCCCGGGAATTAAGAAGACGGCCACCAAGTTGAATATGTTCTTGTCCTTCAGATATAACTTCCCAAACATTCTTTTCGGGATCAATCTCTGTATGCGCCTGATCGATGTAACCTACTTTAACGGTCTCGCCAACTTTAAACTGACCTTTGTCAGCTTTTTCAAGTCCCATAATAAGTCTGAAGAGTGTGGTCTTACCAGCTCCATTGGGCCCGATAACACCTACAATCCCTGCAGGAGGGAGCGAGAAAGAAAGGTTCTCGAAAAGCAATTTATCGCCATACGCCTTGGTTAAATCGATGAACTCAATTACCTGGTTACCAAGGCGTGGGCCATTGGGAATAAATATCTCGAGGCGTTCTTCTTTTTGTTTTACATCTTGACCCATCATACGGTCGTAAGAGCTAAGCCTTGCTTTTGATTTTGCGTGCCGGGCTTTCGGAGCCATACGGACCCACTCAAGTTCGCGCTCCAACGTTTTTCGGCGTTTGCTCTCTGTTTTTTCTTCCATGGCCATCCTTTTGGTTTTCTGGTCGAGCCAGGAAGTATAGTTTCCTTTCCAGGGAATGCCTTCGCCACGGTCGAGCTCGAGGATCCACCCGGCCACATTATCAAGAAAATAGCGATCGTGGGTTACTGCAATTACTGTCCCTTTATATTGTTTAAGGTGCATTTCGAGCCATTCAATTGATTCAGCATCGAGGTGGTTGGTTGGTTCATCCAGAAGAAGGATTTCAGGTTCTGACAGCAGGAGCCTGCATAAAGCTACCCTTCGGCGTTCACCTCCTGAAAGGTTCGCTATTGGTGTATCACCCTCAGGGCATCTAAGTGCATCCATAGCGCGTTCCAGGGTAGTATCAAGTTCCCATGCGTTATGATGATCGAGCAATTCAGTTAGTTTTCCCTGACGGTCGATGAGTTTTTCCATTTCATCATCAGTCATTGGTTCAGCAAAAAGGTTATTCACCACTTCATATTCAGCCAGCAGACTAACAACTTCCTGCACTCCTTCCTGCACAACCTCTTTAACTGTTTTGGAATTATCGAGCAATGGTTCCTGCTCAAGCATTCCAACTCTGTAACCGGGTGAAAAAACCACTTCGCCAAGGAAGGATTTTTCAGTACCTGCAATAATCCTGAGAAGGGTTGATTTTCCGGATCCATTCAGTCCGATGATACCGATTTTGGCTCCATAATAAAAGGAAAGATATATGTCCTTTAGTACCTGCTTACTGGGAGGAAAAACCTTTGAAACGCCAACCATCGAAAAGATGATTTTCTTATCGTCTGCCATGTAATTATATTTTATGCAAAGGTAATTTATTTAACCCTTCGGGAGAAGTGTGCATAGCATACTTAACCCCTGAACCTCCTGAAGGAGATTTGAAAAAAAATCAGAAAGAATGTAAAACTAACCATCAACCCTTTTGTAGCTGACCTGGTGTATGCTCCAACATCAATTGGTGCAATTTGAAAGTTGTTTCGTGCCAGTCAAATGTGCG
>CAZEDO010000001.1:30596-107313 GCA_964511085.1 uncultured Lentimicrobiaceae bacterium | reverse complement strand
GCTCCAACATCAATTGGTGCAATTTGAAAGTTGTTTCGTGCCAGTCAAATGTGCGGAAAACAAAATCCCGGCCATTTGAGGCTATTTTGCCGGCAAATTCTGCGTCGGCAAGTAACCGGTTTATTTGCAATGCATATTCGGCAGGAGAGCTCCCTATAAGAATTTCCTGGTCATCTTTTGCCCCCAGCGCATTGTTTGCCAGGGAGGAAGTAATACATGGCAATTCCATAGCCATAGCTTCAAGGAGTTTGTTCTGCAGGCCGGTGCCAATCTGCATCGGAGCTATGAAGATTCTGGCTGACGCATAGCTGCTGCGTATATCAGGCACCCATCCTGTTACATTTACCGTATCTGATTTTAGACCAAGCACACGGGAATGAGGGTTAGCACCTGCAAGTAATACTTTTATTTCAGGATGTGTTTTCCGAACCACCGGTAAAATGTCCTTAACCAGGAAGCATGCTGCATCTATGTTAGGAGGGTAATTCATATTACCGGTAAAAACAATTTCATAATCCTTCTTTAAATCTATAGGATGAAAAAAGTCAAAATCAACTCCGTTGGGAATTACTTCTATTTCCATTCGCCTGGGGTGAGGAATAAGATCACGATCAGGAATTGATATAATCGTCTTACAATCGAAATCGTCGAACACAGTTTTTTCATAACGCACTAAGCGCCAGTGTTCAATCATAAAGAGCAAGCCGGGCAAGAAACCTGATTGTTTGACCCTGCGTTTATATCCGGTTGATAATACGTCCTGGTAATCAAGGGTTTTAGGGGTTTTTAAGTTTCTTGCATATTCTGCAGTACGGACTAACTGGCAGAAAATATGGTCGGGAGCCGTTTCTTTCACGATTTTTCCAATCTTTCGTTTTGCCGTAAAACTGAAGAAGTAGCCCACCTGAAAGGGTTTTCCGGTGAATAATGCCCAGATAAGACCTGTGAGTATTTCCCACCAACGAAGTTGTATAATATTAATTTGTGAACAATAAGGTTTTAATTGACGCAATGCATTGGGATGCAGAGGCTTGCTGTTTAGAGCGCAAAGGACAATTTCATTGTTTTGCGACAAATAGCGCAGGTGATTATAAGCGCGGAGTTTGTCACCTTTTTCAGTAGGGTAGGGAACGCGGGAAAGTAATACAAGGATTTTCAAAAAAATAATTTTGGTACAATAAGTTGTACAAAATTATAAAGTATGGCATATGAATGGAAAAAGATTTAGAAAAAATTAAATAGATTTCAACAATTTAGTGAAGAAACCAACGAGTTTTTCCGTGAGGACTTCATTGTCATAATTGGCTTTCGCATTAATATGGGCATTCCTGCCAATTGTCTCACAGTATGTCTGGTCATTAATACATCGGACGATAGCTTTGTAAAACTCTTCAGGACTATCTGCTATAAGGACGTTTTCGTTGTTTTGATGAATAATCCCTTCGATCCCGATGCTTGTTGTAATAATTGTTTTTCCTAACATCATGCCTTCGATGATCTTTACGCGCATGCCGCTTCCGGACATCAATGGGACAATCATTACAGATTTTGACGATATGAATTTCCCGGCATCCGCTACTTCACCCAAAACTTCGACATTGGGCAATTTCAGGTTAAATATCCATTGAGGAGTGTTCCTTCCAGCCAGAAAAAATTTTAAATCAGGGAATTGAGTATGAACTTTCTCCCAAACATTTTTTAGAAACCACTGTATAGCTTCCTGGTTTGGCAGCCAGTCGAGGGCGCCAATATGAAAAAGCGAGGGGAATTCCACCTGACTGAAATCCAACTGTACTTTTTTAGTTATGTCGATGCCCGTTGGTATAAAAGTAATGGGTTTAGTGCATCCGTTCTCTTTAAAGAAATCCATGTCGTTGATGGTGACCGTATAAACTGCATCAGCACGGTTAATTTGCTCAAGTTCCCACTTTTGTAAACGCCTTGTCAGCAATGACAAGTAAGCTTTTTTTAGTGGATTTTTTGCCTGGCATGCCATGCGTTCCCAAATCATGAATTCGATATTCGGCGCCCGTAACACGACCTTTGCGGATGAATATTTTCGCAAGGTTCCAAGGTAACACATCAGAAAAATGCTTTCTACCTGTATTATGTCGAAAGTTTTGTTCTGAAGGATTTCTACCAGTTTATTGTTGAATTCTTTTGAAATAAAGCGCTGTATGTGGTAGGATTTTTTCGTGAACAAGTTTAGAAAAGCATCCAATGGCTTTACGTCGGTATCAATAAAAACCAGTTCTATGCCAGTGTTTAAGATATATTCAGCAGTCAGCCCGCTTATGTCAACATGGTGTTTTGGAGGGTTCACAGCGATCAACTTAACTGCATGACCGGCTTCAATCAAGCCCTGCGTAACATTGTTCATCCCAATGGCACCACCGTCCTGAGGAGGGAAAGGAGGTTTATTACATATTTGCAGGATTCGCATTAACGTTAGTAGGTCAGACGGTTATTAATCTGGTTGAATCCCCGGCCCATTATAATTTTACTGATATTGATTTATTGAATCAGCAAAACGGGATTTATTCAGGAATGAAGGGCAAAAATAATGATTTATTTTTGCAAGGCTTCATTTGTTTTCTTCTGAAATTTCAAAATGGAAGCAATACGGGTAATTACCTTTTTATATGCATCGGCATCCATCAACGGTGCATCTGTTGAAGCTTTATAGGTAAGGAACATGCCTATAGGGAACAAAATAAGTGTTGAAAGCCACATGCCAATAAACGGGTGTAGCACCTCACCTTTTGCTGCCTTTTCGCCGGTTAATGAAATCACATAATAGATCACAAAAAAGAGGACAGCTATTACGAGAGGCAAGCCAAGGCCGCCTTTTCGGATAATTACCCCCATTGGTGCTCCGATAAAAAACAGGACCAGACAAGCGAATGACAATGTAAATTTACGATGCCATTCAATTTCACGCCTGCTGATTGTGAGTTCCTTCTCTTTCAGATTTTCTTTGTTGTAACCAATATTACTCTTTGTATTACGGGCGGAACTGAGCGCGAATTCTACAATCCGGGTACGCATTGGTTTGTTGTATTTTGTAAGCAGGTTGTATCTTGCTTGAATAGTGTTTTTTGCCAGCAGACTATCAATGAGTTTGGCTTGCTGAAGGCAATAATAATTGCTTATAAGCGAAGTCCCTACCTCTTTCAATCTATTCCCGAGATCCTTATTCAGCGAATCAATTGATGATTGTAGCTGATGCAGATTAAGCATCTGGTAATTTTTCTTGAAAAATTCTTCGTTTGTCCTTGCCATTTTAAACCCGGAAAGATCGAATCGGCGATATTGTTCTCCAAAGTGTGTGCGCTGGAAGGGGCGTTTAGTCTCATTTCTGTGGTCATTTTGTTCTTCATAGTTATAGCCATTCCATAGAGTAAGAACCAGGAACCTGCCATCGGACGACTGCTCCATTCGGCCAGAGTCAGCAATAGTTAGCTTGGTATTGCCCTTGTTGGCTGAATGATCATAGATCATCATTTTATGGATTGTAACGTTATCAGCATCTTTTTTGCCAATGCGCATAACATATCCGCTTATTCCATTGTAAAATACGCCCTCCTTTAGATTAAGTGCAAGTTTTTGTTGGGTTACATCATAAAGAATGGATTTAAACTTGAGATTAGCAACGGGCAACACATTGTTAGAGTAAAAAAACGCCAGTATGCTGATAACAACAGATAAAATTACAAGTGGCATCATTACCCAACGCAGTGAAATCCCTGCTGCTTTGATAGCAACTAACTCATAGCGCTCTCCCAGATTGCCAAAAGTCATCAGAGATGCCAGGAGTATGGAAAGAGGAAGGGACATTGGGACAAAAGTGAAGGATGCATAAAACAGTAGTTTGGCTATAATGTCCCATTCCAGCCCTTTGCCTACAAGGTCATCCACATATTTCCAGAGAAATTGCATTAACAGTATAAAAACGGCGATGAAAAAAGTCATCAACAGTGGTCCGATATAAGATCGAAGAACAAGTATGTAGATTTTTTTCATAATTAAAGATGCTCTGGCAGGCAAAGATAAAGCATATGGATCAAACGGCCACAGGCAATGTATTATTGATGCTGATAAAGCAAATTAATTCGCTTGGGCTCCTAAGCTAACTGCTTACCTTAGATTTTTATATATATTTGCCCGTACTCTGAAAATATAAAAACACATAATTAAGTAACCTTTTTTTCATGAAACTTATAGAAGTTTGTGACAAGCATACTGCCAGGCGGTTTCTGGATGTTGTCGCGGTTGTTTACAATAACAACAATGTTTACGTCCGCCCTCTCGATATTTCTATAGAATCCATTTTTGATCCTTCAAAAAATGATTTCTTCAGTCATGGCGAGGCCACACGCTGGTTGCTGGAAGACGATGATGGAAAACTGATTGGAAGGGTTGCAGCATTTATCAACAGAAACAAAGCATTTAATTATGAACAGCCAACAGGAGGGATGGGGTTTTTCGAATGTATCGAGGATAGTCAGGCTGCAAACCTGCTATTTGAGACTAGCAGGAAATGGCTTGAGGAGCGCGGAATGAAGGCTATGGATGGTCCGATTAATTTCGGGGAGAACGACAATTTTTGGGGATTGCTGGTAGATGGATTCACACACCCAAGCTATGGCATGAATTTCAATCCTCCTTACTACCGGAAATTCTTTGAAGATTATGGATTTGCTTTCTACTATGAACAGGTTACAAATCATCTGGATATGACCAAACCTTTTCCGGAGCGTTTCTGGAAAATTGCTGAATGGGTTAATAATAAGAAGGAATATACCTTCAGGCATTTTACCTGGAAAGAAGCTGATAAATTCCTGATAGATCTCAAAACTGTTTACGACGATGCGTGGCAGTTTCATGAGAATTTTACACCAATAAAAATGGAAGATATGCGGACATCAATGCTGGAGGCCAAATCTATCATTGTTGAGGAAATGATCTGGTTTGTTTACACCGAAAACAATCCTATTGCCTTCCTTGTTATGTTGCCTGATGCAAATGAAATATTAAAGCATTTCAATGGAAAGATGAACCTGTTGAATAAACTCAGGTTTGTTTATTATAAAAAGTTTCAGGGTTTTACCCGAAGCCGAATTACTATTATGGGAGTAGCGCCAAAGTATCAACGATCAGGAGTGGAATCCGGCATTTTCTGGCAATTGGACTCCGTGATGAAAAAACACCACAACATCCATGAGGTTGAATTATCATGGGTTGGCGATTTCAATCCAAAAATGCGGCAACTTCATGAAGCAGTTGGTGGCAGATTTGCCAAAAGGCATATCACATATCGTAAGCTTTTCACTGACGGGCAGGAAGCTCATCGAAGCACTATAATCCCGGTTGATACGCGCGAACAGGTGCTAAAAAGCGGTAAACAGCAATAAGCTCCTTATAAGCTGGTGCATGCTAAATTGCTGTTTTACAGCATTCCCGGTTGTTTTGATGAAATCTCATTTTCATTGATGTTATTAAATATGAAAAATATGTATTATACTCAATTTTTATATATAGATTTGTCAGTTAAAATTATCTCTTCTCAATAAATAATTGTTCAACCTAAAATCAATCAGCATGAAAAAACTATTACTATTAAGTTTGGCTATAGGCCTAACAGTTAGCGCGTTTTCACAGACCAGGGCGCATCTTTCACCATCCCTGAGAAACAAATCGGTTCAGCGTGAGTTTACGCCTGTTAACGATGAGTCCACTGTTTCTACCCAACAGGTAAACCCGACCGAAAAGAAGGCATTGGCTCCTGACGAAACACAAATGGGCACAACTTTTTACGACAAACAAACAAATGCTTCACTCAGCAACCGTTTTTACCGCTATGAAGATGGAACAATGGCATCGATTTGGACAAGAGGAATGACACCTACCGCTTACGCTGACAGGGGAACAGGTTACAATTACTTTGATGGTGCAAGTTGGGGACCTGAGCCTACTGCCCGTATAGAAGCTGCTTTGCGCACAGGATGGCCTTCATATGCGCCTCTTGGAGCAAACGGAGAAATAGTAGTTGCTCACCAGGCATCTAATTTAAACATCTGCACCCGTGCTCAAAAAGGAACCGGGGCATGGACTGAAACTGCTTATGTAGGACCTACCGCTACAAACACATTGACATGGCCACGCGTGGTTACTGCCGGAACAGATCACAATACTATTCATCTATTGGCTAACTCATATACAGCTTATGAGGGACAGACTACAGCTGTCCTGTATTCCCGTTCACAGGATGCAGGAGCTACGTGGGATATTAGTAATCTGGTTATACCTGGTACTGGTTCTGATAGCTATCTTCAAATTAGTGCTGACCAATATGTTTGGGCCGAACCTCGTGCCAATACACTAGCTTTTGTTTGTGGCAGCCCATGGATTGATCTGTTTCTGATGAAATCAATTGACGGTGGCGACAACTGGACCAAAACTGTGATCTGGGAAAACCCATATCCTTTCTTTGATTTTGCCATAACACTTACAACTGATACTATTTGGGCTCCTGAATCTGTTACCGTTGCTTTGGACTATACTGGAAAAGCCCATGTAGCCTTTGGTATTGGAAGGGTTGCTCATCCCGAAGTAACCACAACATATAGTTTCTGGCCATATACCGATGGAGTTGGTTACTGGAATGAGGATATGCCTCCTTTCACCAATGACAATCAGCATAAGGCACTTTGCACTGACCCAGGCTTCCTGGTTGAAAATGTAAATTATATAGGTTGGGCACAGGATATGGACGCTGATGGTGTAACTACTTTTATAGATCCTCTGTACTCATACAATCCTCAGATTGGAATTTCAACAATGCCAACTATTACTGTTGATGAAGCCAATGATGTAATAGTAGCTTATGCTTCCCTGATGGAAAATTACGATAATACTGTTTTTAATTACAAACATATCTGGCTGCGGGCTTCTGCTGATGGTGGTGCTACATGGGGCGATTTTTATGATGGAACAAGTAGTCCTATCCATGCCTATGACGAATGTATTTATCCTCAGTTAACTGCTAATACAGATGGAAATATTCATCTGATGTATAATGCCGACGATAGCCCCGGACTTACTTTAAGTACTGTCCCTGATCACGATCCACAGGAAAACCGTCAGAATTATGCAATGATTCCTAAAACTGATTTGATAGCAATACAGAATTATACTATTTCAACGGCATCCAGTCCGGCTGAAGGCGGAACAACAACCGGCGGCGGCACATACTCTACGTGGGAAGTGGTTGATCTGACTGCTACTGCGGCTGCAACTTATGACTTCGTAAACTGGACAGAAGGAGGAACTGAGGTAGCCACAACTGCCGCATATAGCTTCGTAGCTTCAGCTAACCGGGATCTGGTAGCAAATTTCGTACTACACGAAGGAATATCTTCAATTACATCCGCATCCTGTAAAATATATCCTAACCCAACGGCAGGACGATTTGTGTTCGAACTGGCTCCTTCTGTAATAAGTTCAGTTTCTGAAATATCCATGTTGAATTCTACAGGCCAATGCGTTTATACCAGGAATGATAACTTTTCGGGTAAAATGATTATCGACTTGTCAGGAAAAGCCCCGGGGATTTATAATATAAGGGTTGTTTCTGCTGATGGCATATTCACTACATACAAAATTGTACTAACTAAATAGGAATATTTATTCTGAGATTTTTTCTGAATCAGAAGTGCAGGCTAACTCACCTGCACTTCTTTTTTTTGAGGCGACTTGCAAAAATAAGTAGTGGATGATTTTTATATATAGCGAATGCTATATTTCTTGTTTATTTTTTTAAATTTGTACCACATAAAAACTTCTTCTCACAAAATCAATGTTCACCTAAACCAAAAATGACATGAAAAAACTATTACTATTAAGTTTGGCCTTAAGTATGACTGTTTGTGCATTTTCTCAGACCAGGGCCCGTATTTCAAGTACCCTTAAAAACAAATCAGTTCAGCGGGTTTACGCTCCTGCTACTGATGAATCTTCATTTATTTTCACACAACCTGCAAACCCAACAGTAAACCGGGTAATGGGTGCTGACGAAACTCAGGTTGGAACTACATGGTATGATCAGCAGACAAATGGTTCCCTTAGTAATCGTTTTTACCATTATGGCGACGGAACCATGGCCGTTGTTTGGACGAGAGGTATGACAGCTGCTGGAAGTTGGCCCGACAGAGGAACCGGTTACAACTATTTTGATGGTACAAGTTGGGGTCCTGAGCCCACTGCCCGTGTAGAATCTTTACGTACAGGATGGCCTTCCTATGCTCCTTTGGGTGCTAATGGAGAAATTATAGTATCTCATGATGCTGCCGGTGGCAAGTTAATGGTCAGCACGCGTTCGGAAAAAGGAACCGGAACGTGGACAGAATCTACTTTGACCGGGCCTACAGGAACAAAATTGACATGGCCAAGAGTTATGACTGCCGGTGATGATCATAATACAATTCATCTGTTTTCAAATTCATATAATGCATGGGAAGGACAACCTACAGCTCTGCTGTATTCCCGTTCGCAGGATGCCGGTGCTACCTGGGATATCGAGTATCAGGTAATTCCAGGCACAGGTGCCGATAGTTATTTTCAAATCAGTGCTGACGATTATATTTGGGCTCAACCTCGTGCAAACACGCTTGCTTTTGTATGTGCCAGCCCTTGGATGGACTTGTTTCTTATGAAATCGACTGACAATGGTGATACCTGGACAAAAACTGTTATCTGGGAGAATCCTTATCCATTATTTGATTTTGCCGCTACTCAAACAACTGATACTCTTTGGGCTCCGGAATCAGCCAGTGTTACTCTGGACTATAATGGTAAAGCTCATGTAGCCTTCGGTATCGGAAGGGTTGCTCATCCCGATATAACAACAACCTATAGTTTCTGGCCATATACCGATGGTATTGGTTACTGGAATGAGGATATGCCTCCTTTTACCAATGAAAATCAGCATAAGGCTCTTTGTACTGACCCCGGATTCCTTGTTGAAAATGTAAATTATATTGGTTGGGCACAGGATATGGACGCTGATGGTGTAACTACTTTTATAGATCCTCTGTACTCATACAATCCTCAGATTGGAATTTCAACAATGCCAACTATTACTGTTGATGAAGCCAATGATGTAATAGTAGCTTATGCTTCCCTGATGGAAAATTACGATAATACTGTTTTTAATTACAAACATATCTGGCTGCGGGCTTCTGCTGATGGTGGTGCTACATGGGGCGATTTTTATGATGGAACAAGTAGTCCTATCCATGCCTATGACGAATGTATTTATCCTCAGTTAACTGCTAATACAGATGGAAATATTCATCTGATGTATAATGCCGACGATAGCCCCGGACTTACTTTAAGTACTGTCCCTGATCACGATCCACAGGAAAACCGTCAGAATTATGCAATGATTCCTAAAACTGATTTGATAGCAATACAGAATTATACTATTTCAACGGCATCCAGTCCGGCTGAAGGCGGAACAACAACCGGCGGCGGCACATACTCTACGTGGGAAGTGGTTGATCTGACTGCTACTGCGGCTGCAACTTATGACTTCGTAAACTGGACAGAAGGAGGAACTGAGGTAGCCACAACTGCCGCATATAGCTTCGTAGCTTCAGCTAACCGGGATCTGGTAGCAAATTTCGTACTACACGAAGGAATATCTTCAATTACATCCGCATCCTGTAAAATATATCCTAACCCAACGGCAGGACGATTTGTGTTCGAACTGGCTCCTTCTGTAATAAGTTCAGTTTCTGAAATATCCATGTTGAATTCTACAGGCCAATGCGTTTATACCAGGAATGATAACTTTTCGGATAAAATGATTATTGACTTGTCAGGAAATGCACCGGGGATTTATAATATAAAGGTTGTTTCTGCTGATGGTACTTTTGCTACCTATAAAATTGTACTCACAAAATAAGAAATATTATTATTTGAATTCTTTCCGACTTCGAAGTGCAGGCTAACACCTGCACTTCTTTTTTATATGTGAATTGCAGAAATCTGTTGTAGCTGAATTTACACATAGAATATGCTTTATTTCTTGTTTTTTACTTATATTTGTACCTAATAAAAAATTCTCCCAAAAAATCGATTTTCACTAAAACGTATTGACATGAAAAAACTATTACTATTAAGTATGGCATTAAGTTTGACTGTTTGTGCATTTTCGCAAACAAGAGCTCGTATTTCAAATGCCTTGAGAAACAAATCGGTTGAAAGGGTTTATACCCGTGCTTCTGATGAAGTCTCATCTATCCTATCTCAACCAGCTAACCAAACTGTTAGCAGGGCTTTCGATCCTGACGAAACACAGCTTGGAACTACATTCTATGATAATCAAACAAATGCCTCCCTGAGCAATCGTTTTTACCGTCATACCGATGGAACTATGGCCTTTGTATGGACACGTGGAATGACAGCTACTGCTTATGCCGACAGAGGTAGCGGTTACAATTATTTCGATGGGACCAATTGGGGTCCGGAACCAACTTCCCGCGTAGAAAATTTACGAACAGGTTGGCCTTCCTATGCTCCTCTTGGCGCAAACGGAGAAATTATTATATGTCATGATGCTAACGATTTGCAAATCAGTTCACGGCCACAAAAAGGCACTGGAACATGGACACAAACTCCCAGGGTTGGACCTACAGGAACAAGTTTGTCGTGGCCAAGGGTTATTACTGATGGCCCGGATCATAATATTATACATCTTTTCTGTAATTCTTATAATGCCTACCTGGGGCAAGCTCAGGCATTGTTGTATTCCCGTTCTCAGGATGGTGGTGCTACCTGGGATATCGATAACCAGATTATTCCTGGTACCGGATCCGATAGCTATACCGAAATAAGCGCTGATGTATATGTTTGGGCCGAGCCTCGTGCAAATACGCTTGCTTTTGTATGTGGTAGTCCCTGGATTGACTTGTTTCTAATGAAATCCACTGACAATGGTGATAACTGGACAAAAACTGTAATATGGGAGAATCCGTATCCATTCTTTGATTTTGCCAGTACGCTTACAACTGATACTATTTGGGCTCCGGAATCGGTATCTGTAGCCCTCGACGCTAGTGGCAAAGCACATGTTGCCTTTGGTATTGGCAGGGTTGCTCATCCTGAGGCAACAACTACCTATAGTTTCTGGCCATATACCGATGGAGTTGGTTACTGGAATGAGGATATGCCTCCTTTCACTAATGAAAATCAACATAAGGCTCTTTGCACTGATCCGGGTTTTTTGGTTGAAAATGTAAATTACATCGGTTGGGCACAAGATATGGACAGTGACGGAACATTAACATTTATTGATCCTCTGTTTTCATATAATCCGCAGATCGGAATTTCGACAATGCCAAATATTACTGTTGATGAAAATAACGATGTAGTAGTTGCATATGCTTCGCTTATGGAAAATTATGATAATACAATTTTCAATTACAAGCATATATGGATGCGTGCTTCTTCTGATGGTGGTGAAACATGGCGTAATTTTATGGATTTGACCAGCAGCCCTATTCATGCCTTTGACGAATGTATCTGGCCACTGCTTTCAGCTAATTGTGAAGGTGATAATATTTACGTGGTCTATAATGCTGATGACAGCCCCGGTATTACATTGAACACACCTCCGGACCACGATCCTCAGGAAAACCGCCAGAATTTCGCAGTAATTCCAAAAACGGATCTTATCAATGTAAATATCAATACTCCTTTAGCCAAAAACATGGTGGAACTATCCGAAATATATCCTAACCCTTGTCAGGATAATGCCCATGTTAGCATTACTCTAGCAAAAGCTGCTAATGTTAGAATCAGCTTGCAGAATTTGCTTGGACAGGAAGTGCTTACACAGGACATCGCTTTACAAGCTGGAGCGCGTACAGTACAAATTGACGTAAACAAACTGAACGCCGGTGTTTATTTCTACACAGTAAAAGCTGGTGATACTAAAGTTTCTAAGAAAATGGTTGTGAAATAATCATAATTTACCATTTAAAAAAGTCCCCTGAATGGGGACTTTTTTATACCTGAATTTTTGCAAGATATCTTAAAGAATAAATTATTAAGTAGAAAATGCTTTGGTACTTATTATTTTCTTTATGTTTGTTAGTTGTATAAAGTCATGTAATGAATTAGTTTGTGTTCAAAAAATCTCTTATAAAGTTAATTATTCAGCCAATAAAATTGTTTAACCTTAAAATCAGTAACATGAAAAAACTATTACTTCTAAGTTTAGCATTGAGTTTTACATTTTATGCTTTCCCTCAGTCAAGGATAAGTGTATCAAAAGCTCAACGGGACAAATCGGTTAAAATGGTCTATACCCCAATCACTGATCTGTCTTCATCTATTTTATCCCAACCGGCAAACCCAACTGTCAGCAGGGCTTTTGATCCTGACGAAACCCAGATTGGAACTACCGTTTACGATCTTCAAACAAATGCCTTGCTTAGCAATCGTTTTTACCGTTATACTGATGGAACTATGGCTGCCGTATGGACCAGAGGAATGACTGCTACTGCCTATGCCGATAGAGGAACCGGCTACAATTATTTTGACGGCACCAATTGGGGGCCAGAACCTACTGCCAGGATAGAGTCAGTACGTACAGGATTTCCCAGCTATGCGCCATTAGGAGCTAATGGTGAATTAGTAGTTTCTCACGATTTTACGGTGCAAAAGTGTTTGCTTCTAAGCACGAGGGCTCAAAAAGGAACCGGTACATGGGGTGAATCGACATATTTCGGACCAACAGGAACACAATTAGCTTGGGCAAGGGCAATGACGAGTGGTGACGATCACAATACGATCCATCTGCTTGCCAATTCATATAATGCCTGGGAAGGGCAAACTACAGCTTTGCTCTATTCCCGTTCGCAGGATGCCGGAGCTACATGGGATATTAATAATATAGTACTTCCCGGGACCGGTGCGGATAGTTATACCGAAATTGGAGGCGACGAATACATATGGGCAGAGCCTCAGGCAAATACACTCGCCTTCCTGGTTTCCAGCAAATGGGCTGATTTGTTCATGATGAAATCAACAGATAATGGTGACACATGGACTAAAACCGTTATATGGGAGCATCCTTATCCTTTCTGGGATTGGGCCACTACTATTACAACTGATACTATCTGGTGCCCCGAATCGGCCTCTCTTGCCCTTGATAATACAGGAAAAGCCCATGTAGCTTTTGGAATCGGCAGGATTGCACACACTGATAATACAACCACCTATAGTTACTGGCCATATACCGATGGAGTAGGTTATTGGAACGAGGATATGCCGCCTTTCACAAATGAAAATCAACATAAAGCTCTATGTACTTCCCCTGGCTTCCTGGTTGAAAATGTGAACCTTATAGGCTGGATGCAGGATATGGATGCCGATGGCACAATTACGTTAATAGATCCGCCGTATGTTTACAATCCCCAGTGTGGAATGTCAACAATGCCGAGCATATCAGTTGATGCAGATAATTACGTCTTCGTTACTTATGCTTCCCTGATGGAAAATTATGATAACACCATTTTCAATTACAAACATATATGGTTGCGTGGCTCTCCTGACGGAGGCACTACCTGGCGTAATTTTTATGACGTTACCGGTAGTCCTATCCATGCTTTTGACGAGTGTATTTATCCTCAGATAGTCCCTAATACAGATGGTCCATCTGTTCATTTAATCTATAATGCTGATGATAGTCCCGGACTTACTTTAACTACAGTTCCTGATCACGATCCACAGGAGAATCGTCAGAACTATGCAGCAATTCCCAAAACTGATGTGATAAATGTAAATATCAAATCTTCTGAGGAAAAATCTTTAGTCAACGTATCCGATATCTATCCTAACCCATGTCAGACTGTTTCTTATGCAACGTTAACACTTGCTAAAGCAGCTAATGTAAGTATCAGGTTGCAAAACCTGATTGGGCAGGTAGTTTCTGCTCAAAACGTCAATTTACAGTCAGGTGCGCGTACCCTCCAGATTGATGGCAGCAAACTACAGTCAGGTGTATATTTCTATACAGTAAAAGCTGGTGATACTGCTATTACAAAGAAAATTGTTGTGGAATAGTCTCATTTCACTTTGAAAAAAAGTCCTCTTTAAGAGGACTTTTTTTTGATTTTTATTCTGCGCTTAAAATGAGAAAATGAAGAGCTGCCATCACAACGCGCTCATTTCGAAATCAGGACTACATCACATATCCAGATTAGGCTGTATCAATAGTTCAAGGGTGGAAAGTTCAAGAGCTGTGAGATTGCCAAAACCAGGGCGATCATTCATGTACACGCCATTGTCAATGGCAATAAATTGAAAAGTGCTGGAATGCAGGTTGGCATCGATAAAATCAAGAGGAACTGGCACATGGCCATGTATAATCCGGCGAAAATTTATTTTTTCAGGGATAATTGTGTAATCACGAGCCCACATCATGGCTTGTTCGTCAGAAAATATATCTTCAACCTCGAAATTAAACCCAGCATGAACGAGAATATAATTTTCAACCTCAACATATAAAGGTAACGACTTAATCCAATCAATATAAGCAACAGGAATTGACCGGACGTCAATAGTTCCGAAACTCTGCAGAGTTGATTCTCCTCCACTTTCTATCCATTCCTTGCGTATTTTTCCCTTGTTCAGCATATTACTGAGTCTCCAGGTCTGGTTTGCTTCTTCCCATACCCTCACCATAAAATCTTCATGGTTGCCGCGGATGGCTGTGACATTGTAACCGTCGAATGCCAGTTTCATGATATAATCTATCAAACCCTTTGAGTCAGGGCCACGGTCAACGTAATCACCAAGAAAATATAGTTTGTCATCTCGCCTGAGGTGGATCAAATCTTCTACCAAAGCACGAACAGTTTTAAGGCAGCCGTGGCTGTCGGGGATTACCCAATTACGACCCATTAGTCTTACTTTTTAGCTTTGCCTTGGTTAGCGACTTCTTCCATTAGTTTGCGGATAGTTTCTTCGTCGCCAAGGAAATAGTCTTTTATTAGATTTAGTTGATCGTCAAATTCAAATACATAAGGAATACCGGTAGGAAGATTAAGGCTGACAATATCGCTGTCGCTGATGTTCTTCAGTGTTTTGATCACAGCACGAAGGCTATTCCCATGAGCTGCAACTAAAACCTGGTCATTTGATAGCAATGATTTCCGTATATCGTTTTCCCAGTATGGGATCATACGGGCAACTGTGTCTTCTAATGATTCAGTTAAAGGAATTTCCATGGCCGGAACACCTTTATATTTTGGGTCGAGGCGCGGATTACGTTCATCACTATCAGCTAAAGGAGCAGGAGGTACATCATAGCTCCTACGCCAGATATGAACCTGATCGTCGCCATAACGCTCGGCAGTTTCAGCTTTATTTAATCCTTGCAGATTGCCATAATGTTTTTCATTAAGCCGCCAGCTTTTAAGAACAGGAATCCACATCAGATCCATTTCTTCAAGGATAATATTTAGGGTCTTAATAGCACGCTGGAGGTAGGATGTATATGCGAGAGAAAAGTTAAAGCCATTTTCTTTCAGCACTTTCCCAGCTTCATGGGCTTCAGCAAAACCTCTTTCTGATAGATCAACATCAGTCCAACCTGTGAAACGGTTTTCTTTGTTCCATAAACTTTCTCCATGGCGGATAAGAACTAACTTTTTCATATTAAAGCGTTTAAGTTTTATATTCGTTTATTTCCAGTTCTTCCGGTTTGCGGGAAAAGCATGAGCAAAATTACGCTAATTTTCTGTTCAGGGTAAAATTTCCTAAAGGAGATTCAGCTAATAAGCAACTATATCTTGGACTATTTCCCAAACTGATCAGCAGGCTTAAATTTTCTTACCTTCGCAACGCATCATCGAATTTTTAAAAGAAATATTATAAGAATGGCAACCTACAAACGCCTTAACACGCTTATTGGATGGGCAGTATTTACTATTGCTTCCTCTGTTTATATTTTCACTTCCGAACCAACTGCCAGTTTTTGGGATTGTGGCGAATACATTGCAACAGGTTTTAAGCTGCAGGTTGGCCATCCGCCAGGTGCACCACTTTTTCAGATGCTTGCGCGGTTCTTTTCGTTATTCGCAATGGGCAATACTTTGTTGGTAGCGAAGATGGTAAATACCATGTCGGCCCTTGCAAGTGGTTTCACAATTATGTTCCTTTTCTGGTCAATAACTCATCTGGCCCGTAAACTCTTACCCAAAGGAACAGAAATTTCAGGAGGATCTCTTTACACAGTTATCGGTAGCGGATTGGTCGGCTCTTTAGCTTATACATTTTCTGATTCTTTTTGGTTTTCAGCTGTTGAAGGGGAAGTGTATGCATTATCATCATTTTTTACGGCAATTGTTGTTTGGGCAATCCTCCGGTGGGAAGAAGATGCGGACACCCCTGGCTCATACCGGTGGATTATCCTTATTGCTTATCTTATGGGGTTGTCGATTGGAGTTCATTTGCTTAACTTGTTGGCTATTCCTGCAATTACGCTCGTATTTTATTTCCGGAAAACGGAAGAACCAAAGCTACAAGGTGTACTAGCTGCTTTGCTGATGTCATTCCTAATCCTTGCAGGGATCATGTATGGAATAATTCCCTGGATTGTGAAACTGGCGGGGCTTAGCGAACTTTTATTTGTTAACGGGCTCGGGCTGCCATTCAATTCAGGCACAATCATTTATTTTTTGGCGCTGATTGCCAGTATTGTATGGGCATTAATGTTTTTCGCTAAAAGGAAACAGGTTGTCATGCACACCATTATTCTAAGCTTTCTGTTTATCCTTGTCGGTTACTCATCCTTCCTGATGCTGGTGATCCGTGCTAATGCTGATACTCCTATAAACGAGAACAGGCCTGATGATGCTGTAAACCTCTTGTCTTATCTCAACCGGGATCAATATGGAACATGGCCTCTCTTTAGCGGGCAATATTATAATGCGCCTATGATAGGTTTCAAGGATGGAAACCCTGTGTATACAAAGGATATGGTGAAAGGAAAATATGTGGTGAAGGATTATAATAAACGCAGCATCCCGGTTTATGACCCCAGTTTTACAACTATCTTTCCTCGAATGTGGAGTAATTCCGAAAAAGTGCATGCAGACCAGTACAAAAGCTGGGGAAAAGTTAAAGGCGTGCCTGTGGAAGTAACTGGGGATGAAGGAAGGAAAGATACACTGATGAAACCTGTTTTCAGCGAAAACCTGCGATTTTTCTTTAGTTATCAGGTTCAATTTATGTATTTCCGTTATTTCATGTGGAATTTTGCAGGGCGGCAAAATGACAACCAGGGATTGGGTGACAACCTGGATGGAAATTGGATAAGCGGAATTCCTTTTTTGGACAATAATCGCTTAGGCCCTCAAACTGAATTACCGGAAAGCCGCGATAACAAAGGACATAATGTTTTCTTTCTCCTTCCTTTTATTCTCGGACTGGCAGGGCTTTATTTCCATATCAACCGGAATTATCAGGATAGTATTATTGTTGCCTTGTTGTTCCTGATGACCGGGCTTGCTATAGTAGTTTACCTCAATCAATACTCGCCACAGCCAAGAGAGCGTGATTACGCATTTGCTGCATCGTTTTATGCTTTTGCCATCTGGATTGGGTTGGGTGTCTTCGCCATTTCCGATTGGCTTGGGAAAAAGTTAAATCACCGGCTTTCAGCAATAACAGTTTCATTAGCATGCCTGCTGCTTGTTCCCGGCCTTATGGCGAAGGAAGGATGGGATGATCACGATCGTTCCGGAAGATATACTACTACAGCTATCGGCAAAAACTACCTGGCTTCATGCGCTCCGAATGCCATTCTTTTCACACTTGGTGATAACGACACATTCCCTTTGTGGTATGCTCAGGAAGTAGAAGGATACCGAACCGATGTGCGTGTTGTCAATCTTAGCTACCTTGGAACCGATTGGTATATAAGCCAGATGAACCGAAAGGTTTACAATTCTGAGCCTATTCCCTTTAGCCTTCCCGAAACACTTTACAGGACAGGTTCACATGATATCACATATCTAATGGCCGATGACAGCAACAAGGAGTATATTGAATTGAAAGACATTTTCGATTTGCTGAAAACGGATGAAACCAAGCTTAAATTTGACGCAGAAGGCGGTACTTATGATTATTTCCCTACCAATGATTTTAAAATAACCATAGATAAGGAAGCCGTTTTACGTTCGGGTACACTGCCAAAGTCGATGGCTGATTCCATCGCTGATACCATTAAATTCAGTGTTGGTGGACGCATTATCCAGAAGAATCAACTTATGGTACTCGATCTGCTGGCAAACAACAACTGGCAACGGCCTGTATATTTTGCTATTACTACCGGGAAAGAAGCCTACCTTGGCCTTGAGGATTATCTTCAACTTGAGGGGCTGGCATACCGGTTGGTTCCTTTAAAAAAATCAAAGCCTGATGACCAGATAGGGTCAGTCAATTCTGACATTCTTTACGATTCCTATATGAATAGATTTACATGGGGAGGCATGGATAATCCTAAGGTTTACCTTGACGAGACCAATCGCAGGCTGATCATGAATTTCAGGTCGAATTTCGGAATTCTTGCAAAGGCTCTGATTAACGAAAATAAAAAGGACTCTGCTGTTGCTGTTTGCGACCGCTGCCTTCAGGTGATGCCAGACGCCAGTATCCACTATAATTTTAGCTTATTGCCTTTAGCCGAAGTTTATTATAAGGCAGGAGCAGTTCAAAAAGGGGATATGCTTTACAACCGCCTTACGGAATTGTATTATCAAAACCTGGTTTATTATTTCAGGTTTCCTGCTGAAAAGGCGGCTCAAACCGATACTGACAGGCAGCAGGCACTGGCAGTGTTGCAGCATATTTTCAGGGAAGCAGACAAATATGGAAGGAAAGAAATATCGGTAAAGGCCAAAGGTTATTTCGATCAGTATTTTGAATTGTATCAAAATGCACCTTATATGCAAAGGAATTGAAATGGTTAAATGCAGAATAAACGCAGATTTTGCAGAGAAGAAGCATAGAGTCGCTGAGAAGATTATTTTAGCTCTGCAGTTCTCTGCGAGAACCTCCGCGTTCTCTGCGGTTAATTTTGAGTAGCTATGTACTTCAAAAAACCACCAACCATATTAACGCAGCTAACCCGCAATTGGCTTACCTGGGACATGCCGTCCGGCGATCGAAAAATTTACCTCACTTTCGATGACGGGCCGGTACCTGAAGTCACACCGGAGGTTCTGCTGATCCTTAAGATGTTTGGTGTAAAAGCTACTTTTTTTTGTGTTGGCGAAAATGTAAGCAAACATCCGGAATTATTTAATGAAATAAAAGCTGCCGGCCATGCTGTAGGGAATCATACATTCAATCACTTACAGGCATGGAAAACCCCGGCTGGCGAGTATTTACGTAATGTAGAAGCAAGCCGGCAACTAATCAACAGCAGTTTGTTCCGGCCACCACATGGGCAACTGACTCCCTGGCTTATTCAACAGTTACGGAGGAAATATCAAATTATAATGTGGACGGTGCTGACAGGAGATTTCGACAGGACCTTATCTCCAGGGCAATGTTTAGAGAACGCAATAAGGCATACACAACCAGGTTCAATCGTTGTTTTTCACGACAGTATAAAAGCAAGCAGGAATATGTTGTATTCACTTCCCCTGTTCCTGGAGCATTTCAAATCAATGGGAGCTGAATTTGGAACTATAATTTAGATGCTTTTCTTTTATATTGCGCTATCCCGATGTTCAATAATACGCAGGCATCTTCGTTCTTAAAATCAGAATAGTCAATGGATGCAAATCATCTTCCGCGTGATGCATCCATCAGTTGAGCTTAAATTATATAAATACATACCATCTTTCATAAAAGATGCATCGAATGGAATCTGATAAACACCTTTGGATTTGAATTCGTTATCTATCAGTTTTGCAATTACTTTTCCCGTAATATCCGTAACGCTTAAAGTAATGTTGGCATTTTTGCTAAGCTGGAAAGATATTTTAGTTGTATTACTAAATGGATTTGGATAGTTGCTTGTAGCTTGGATTGAATTCTGTTGAATAATGCCGGTTGATGTAAAAATTTCCGCCCATGAAGCAAGGCTGGCCACTATGAGTTTAGTTGTAAGTTCAAGTTTTGGCTGGGAGTTGGCTGAAGTATTCACCACATCGTTGGGCGTGTGATAATAAGGAGTTTCATGATAACCAAAATCGCTGCTTTCAAAAAAGAACAATCCGTCATATCCGGCAGCCCAAAAGGGATAGACATCAGTACATTCGTAGGGACAACCGTTTTCTTTGCCAATTTCAATGCCCGGCACATATGATTGCTGCAGGGCTTTAACTTTATTATAAAGCGATAATTCACCATCTTTAGGGAAAACACCAATTCTTAAATTATATCCAGGTTGCTGGTACGAAACCATATCAAGGTTTAATGCAGCGCCGATTTTATCACCGGCAGAAACCTGCACATATTTTGTACTGCCGTAAAGCCCTTCTTCTTCGCCGGAAAACAAACAGAATTTCAAGGTTTTGCTGTAGTTTTGTTGAAGTAATACTCTGGCTGATTCCAATACGGAAACAGTTCCGGAACCATTATCATCAGCACCGGGAGCCATACTGGTGTAAGCATCCCAATGCGCACAGGCTAAAAATATTGAATCGGGATTTTCCATGCCGAATTTAATACCGATTATATTTGGTGAAACAAAAAAACTTCCAATAATGGTATAGTTTTGAAAATATACCGAATCGAATCCCATCGTCTTCATATAAGATTTTAGATAGTTTGCCGTTGCAAGCGAACCGCCATTTGTCGTGTACCTTTCTTGTGTTTGAAGATAAGCAAGCTTTGTCCACATCGTATCTATTTCAACATCGTCAACCAATGCCTGTATTTCCGGAGAATACATAACAGCTTGCGTTTGTGAACTAACTTTGCTAATAAAGCTAAATGAAAAGACCAGAAAGACTAATACTGAAAAGTAAGTTTTTTTCATTGGGAATGGATTAAATTTCGGGGAATAAAAATACCGTAATTCTCCAAGTTATTATCGGAAATTTTAAAATATAACCAGGTCATGAAAGATTCAATACTAAACCTTGTAATCTGTATCAGTCTTTTGCTGACTATAATTGATTGCAATTACTCAGTACACCATCAATTTCCGATTCATAATAACCTTCCCCACCTGCAGCCGCAGAATATACATTCCGGCAGTCAAGCCGGTAATGTCAAAGGTTGTGCCAAGGCCTGACTGCCCAACCTGTTCTAATTTCTGTATGCGGCCATCCGGGGATATTGCTTCGGCCTTTATAAATCCGGCAGTACTATTCCCGATAGCGATAAAATCATGTGCCGGGTTAGGGAAAACAGTGAAAGACTTTATTTCAGGTTCTTTTATTCCTAGTGCGATGGTATTATGTGCAGAAATAAGCCATTGCTCAGGGTCGAATTGTATGGAATCAATTGCAAAACCTGGATTCACAGTAAAATTTTGACCTGAAGAAGAATTGTCAAATACAAGTGTGGTGTCTTTTCCTTCCCCAAAGAACTTCAATGGAACGGGCATTTCAAAGAAATCAACTGAGGAATGCGATTGTGTTTGCTTTATGGACATCTGCACTACCCCTGCAGGTTCCTGGGAGTAATTTATTGTATAAGATGGATAGCCTTCCCCATAATACCAGTCTTTGAAAAACCAGGTGAGATCGTGTCCGTAAGCTGCTTCCAGGTTGCGTTTCAAATCGGAAACATGAGCGTATCCGTAACCAATCGTAGAATCGTTAACGTAATTGCGGAGAGCGCTGTAAAAGATTGAATCACCCATAACCCAGCGAAGAGAATGTAAAATGAGCGCTCCTTTATAGTAAGATAATCGTCCGTCAAAAATCCTTGCTACCGATGTAGTGTCTTCTACATAAACAGATCCACCTGGCTGTGAAGTGACATAGGAAATGGTCTGACTTTTCCACCTGGGCCACCAATATTGCGACAGATGCTCCATGCTAATTGCATCGCAATAAGTTGCAAATCCTTCGTTCAGCCATATATCATGCCATGAGGCACAGGTTATTTTATTTCCAAACCATGAGTGCGACAACTCATGCGAAATGAGTTCAAAGCCAAAATCGCCTGCTAGAAAAGTCATAGTTTGGTGTTCCATGCCTCCGCCCTGGTTCCATTGGGCATGACCATATCTTTCTTTCACGAAAGGATATGGCGTAAAAAGATTCTCGAACAGCTGCATAATCGGGATAACCTGAGATAACTGTGCTTGGGCAAAAGCAGAATCCTCCGGGAAAACATAGTTTAAGACCTGCAGGGGATCCCCTTCACGTGGAACATAAATAGAAAAGGAAGAATAATTAGTAACAGCAACTCCAATCAGATAAGAGGCTATCGAGTAACGGTGTTTCCAATGACATGTTCTGAAATTCCCCTGGACCTTCTCGCTGATGTGCATGCCATTTGTGGCTGCCCGATAAGCTGATGGTGAAACAATGAATATATCAAGGGAATCAATTTTGTCAGAAAGATCATTTTTGCATGGCCACCAATCACTGGCACCAAAAGGCTCCGAAAGTGTATAGATAATAGGAACTCCCTGGTGTTGTCCCTTTTTAAACGAACCAAAACCAACCCCTTGTACAGGAGGCCCATGGTAAAATATTTTTATTGAATCGAGCGTTCCTGCCGGAATGGCAACACCAGTATGCACCGATAGAATCCCTTTCTTATGATCAAATTCTGAATGTTGTCCGCCATGGATTACCGAATCTACTGTTAAACTATCTGTAAGGTCAAATTCAATCAAATTAGCGAATGGTTCTTTAATTATCATGTGCGAAGTAACCACCCCGCGTATGAATAAGGTATCCGGGTCTATTAGCCACTCCAGGCGCAGGTATTTAAGATCGTAGTTTTGGCCAGTAAAAGAGCCGGTGTGTTTGAGAATAGCAGATGCGCTCCACTGTTCAGCCAATCCAATGGAAGGGTTTATTAAAGAAATACTTCT
The DNA here is from genome assembly GCA_964511085.1 of uncultured Lentimicrobiaceae bacterium. Lineage (GTDB taxonomy): Bacteria > Bacteroidota > Bacteroidia > Bacteroidales > DASVHX01 > DASVHX01. Next base: position 84,227 of record CAZEDO010000001.1, on the reverse strand, counting down.
TTCCTGTCCGGCAGCTGTCAGCCGCAGGAATAGTAATAATAGGGCTAATATGTTCGTTTTCATGCCAGCATAATTTGTGTTAAAAGTAGTCATAAAACCACCTATTGTCAATGTTGACCATTTCTACAACTGTATTTTTCCTCATCTTTGCATAAATGATCTCTGACAAAATATTGTTAAATACCAACACACCATTTAATATGCGTTGGACAAGTGTAGTTTTTTTAGCCTTTGTGATAGTATTGTCTTCCTGTGCCGTGCAATCACCCATTTCGGGAGGAGAGAAAGATGTTACTCCTCCGGTTCCGCTGGGATCTACACCTGAAAATTTTTCGACCGGATTCAAAGATCAGCGTATTATAATCACGTTTAACGAGTTCATCACGCTTAAGGACATTGACAAGCAGGTGCTTATTTCCCCGCCAGTAGAAAAAGCACCAAAATTTAAGATTCGTGGCAAATCTCTCATTATATCGTTTGAAGAGCCCCTTCAAAAAGAGGCAACTTATAATATATTTTTTGGAAGTGCCATTACCGACTTAACCGAGGGGAATGCACTTACAGATTATTCGTTTGTTTTTTCGACTGGAAATCAACTCGATTCCCTCGAAATAGCAGGTAAAGTGTACCAGGCATTTGACCTTCAGCCACCAAAAGAAGCACTGGCAATGCTGTATGATAAAAATAACGATTCATTGCCTTATCTCAGCCGTCCATTTTATCTTAGTCGTATAAATGCAGATGGAGGTTTCAGGATTGGAAATCTAAGGGAAGGGCATTTTAAAATGATTGTGCTTGAAGATTTAAATGGTAATTATCTTTACGACCGGGGAGAGTCTATTGCTTTCACCGATTCTTTGATTACGGCTAACAAGCCGGAGATTCCAAAACACGACAGCGTTGGAAAAACCATTGTTGTTGAAGAGAAGAATGTTAAGATTCCGTCTTTGGCATTTTTTCGTGAAAGCGATTCCGTTCAGCGTGTTTTGAAGGCCTCCCTTGTGGCGCCGAATCATCTGTTGCTTTCATTTAAGTTAGGTGTTAAGAAACCATTACTTAGTGTTCCCGGTAAAGATATTAAGAACGATTGGTATCTGTTGGAGAGCAACACAACCGGTGATACGTTGAATTGCTGGTTAAAGAATATTTCGGGTGATTCACTTCGTTTTGTGGTGAACGATGGCAGTCAGGTGATTGATACTATCAACATATCACTTGAGTTCAAAACAAAAGAATCAAGGAAGGTACAACGCGAAGGGGTTGTGGAAAAGCTTCAGATCCGCTCCAATGCGCCCCGCCAGGGAAATTTCCCATTGAACTCACCATTTGTCCTTTTGGCAGGAAATCCGCTGGCCAAAGCCGATTTTAAATCAATTATGTTAGTGGAAGGAGTTGATACTTTGTTTCCGGGAGCAATGTTTTCCGATAATTTAAACCACCGCATCACTGTCAACAGATTACTTGTTGAAGGCAAAAAATATCAGTTGATCGTACCCGATTCTGCTTTTGAGGATATATACGGTCACCTGAATGATTCGATCAAAATGCAATTTAATACCCGCTTACTTTCGGATTATGGAAGTTTGATTATGAATGTAAAGGTGACTGATGCCCAGCCTTATGTGATACAATTATTTACAGAAGCAGGGAAATTAGTGAAGGAGGAAAGGATAGATTCGGATAAAAAACTAACTTTTTCTTTTCTTCTACCTGGGAAATACAAATTAAAAGCAATTGTTGACAAAAACCATAATGGGAAATGGGATACCGGCAACTACCTTGGTCATCTTCAACCTGAAATGGTAATTAACTATAAAACAGTAATAGATCTCCGTGCCAATTGGGAGCAGGAGGAGGAATGGCAGCTCAAAATTGCCATTCCTTAATAAAGCTTAAACAGATTACTCCGCGATTATTCTGCATCATTGCACCTGTTGATGCAATGGATGATATCAGTAAGTGTGCTGTTTTTTAACGAGTAATGGATTTGCTTTCCATCGCGTTTTGACCCCAGGATGCCTTTTCCTTTGAGAATATTCAGGTGATGTGATGCAGCAGCCTGTTCAATATTAAGATGTTCGTATATTTCAGTTACGCTCAATTTCTTTTGATTATTCAAAAGATCAATGATAGCTATACGCATTGGGTGAGCCATAGCCCTTAGTTTACTGGCAGCAGCTTCTAATTTTACAATGTCTAATTCCAGATCTGTCATAATTTTTTTTTGCAAATATATAAAATCAACATCACATACAGGTAAATATGTATATTTATATAATTAGTTTTCCAAAAGAGATGTAAATTTAAAGGTTCGGCCGTCAAAAAGACCCTTGTCGCTTAGTTTAAGAGCAGGGATTACAAGTAGAGCCATAAAAGATAGAGTCATATACGGCGCAGCGAGTTGGCTCCCAAGCGACTTAGCCAGTTTATGGATTTCTTCGTATTTATGTGCCACTTCATATCCGTCCAGGTTGGACATTAATCCGGCAACCGGAAGTGGAAGAATACAGGATTTTCCCCCATCCGAAAAAGCGATCCCTCCTTTATTTTTCACTAGCAGGCTAACCGCATTAACTATGTCTTTATCTGAAGCACCCACAGCAATAATATTGTGACTGTCGTGAGCTACAGTTGATGCTATGGCGCCATGTTTCAGGCCAAATCCATGAATAAAGCCTATTGCAGGGAGCATAGGGGCGTAGCGGTTCATTACTATCATTTTTAAAATGTCCCGTCCTATATCGCTTGTTACGCATCCATCTGTCATCAAAGGTTTAACATGCAAAACTTCTGTAATGAGTTGCCCTTCCAGAGCTTTCTGAACCTTGATAGTTCCTGGGCTGGATTTAATAGTAATATCCTGTTCGCTAATGGCACGGGCAAAAAATTTATTAGGAGTTTCTTCTGTAACGCTTTGTATCAGCGTATATCCATTTTCAGCTACTTTCCTGCCCCTGATATAAGTAGCTAAAACATTAAAATCTGAAAGGTTGTCAGCAACAATAAAATCGGCATCATCGCCTGGGTGAAGCAGCCCTGTGTCTAATTTGTAATGTTTCACAGGATTAAACGTACATGCCCGGATAATCTGAAGGGGATCATATCCTGCGGCTATCGCCCTTTTTACCAATAAGTTTATATGCCCTTTCACAAGATCGTCAGGGTGTTTATCATCGGAGCAGAACATTATATCGGACGAATGTTCGGAAAGTAGCGGCAGCAATGCATCAAAATTCCGTGCAGCACTGCCCTCCCTTATCAGCACCTTCATTCCCCAGCGGATTTTATCAAGTGCTTCTTCAATTGTAAAACATTCATGATCGGTAGTAATCCCTGCCTGCGCATAAAGTCGGGCATTGTCACCAAAAAGTCCGGGAGCATGTCCATCAATTGGTTTTCCGGCTTTTTTTGCTGCCGAAAGTTTCGCCATTACCTCCGGATCCTTGTATATTACTCCCGGATAATTCATCATCTCCGAAAGATACCAGATATCAGGCAGTGCAAGCAGTGCTTCTGTTTCTGATATATCTAAACTGGCTCCGGCAGTTTCAAAAGGTGTAGCAGGCACACACGAAGGTGCCCCGAAATAAAATTTGAAAGGAGATTTCTTGCTGTTGTTGATCATAAACTTAACGCCTTCCGACCCCAATACATTGGCAATTTCGTGAGGATCGGAAACAGTAGCGACAGTGCCATGAACCGCAGCCAGCCGGGCAAACTCAGTAGGGAGAAGCATCGAACTTTCGATGTGCACATGCGCATCTATGAGTCCTGGAAGAATATAGTGCTCTTCCGCAACCGGACCGGGTTCTATGGCAGATATCCTGCCATCTGTTATATGCACAGTGCCTTTGAAAACACACAGATTTTTAACATCAACGATATTGCCTGAAACAGAGAATGATCCTTGGTTTAACATACGTCAAATTTAGTGAGATAAATTAAAGAAATATTATACAGTTTTTACTTCACACTTTATGAAAAAGTCGAATATTTGAAAATTAGTTGCGATGGGAGGACATGTAAACAGGAATCATTTCAATCTGCAAAGCCGAAAGTTGGTTAAAGGTCACATTATAGTTTTTGGTAAATCCCAATATGAAACCGCCCCCACCAGATCCGCACAGCTTAAGGTAAAATGTATCGCTGTCAAGCCCCTGTTTCCACACATTCTCAATCCCTCGTGGAATCATCTCTTTGAAGTTGTTTAGCGAAAAGGCTGATAAAAGTTTAAGGTTTTTAAAGAGAGAAACAATGTCGCCTTTTATAATGGAACGGATACACTCATTATTGACAGGGATAAGTTCCTTTAGGATACTGTTCTCAAATTCAGGCTGTTTCAGATTTTGAATAAATTTATTCACCAGAGGACCTGTCTTTCCTGTTTTTCCTGTGTTGATAAGAAAAATGGCTCCGTTATTATCCTGCTCATTGCGTGGAATCCCTACTATTGAAATATCATTGCGCGACTTTATCAGCAACGGATGTTTAATATAGCAGTTAAGCGGGTCAATTCCAGAACTCTGTCCATGGAAAAAGGCTTCCATATAAGAAAACAAAGACAGTAATTTTTGTATCTGATTTTTTGTAATCCGCGATGTGTTTGGAATCCTGTCAGTAGCGTACCAGGCATAAGTGGCTGCTACCAGTGCGCCAGAACTGCCAATACCATAGCCTTGCGGTATGGTAGAATCAAAATACAGGCCATTGCGGATATCCTGCTCAAGCATTTCCAATTTTAGCAATGACGAATAATTTTTATGAAAGCCATCTCCTGTTAGCCAGGAATGAAAATCGCCCAACATCTGGTTCGAATGAACAGCATAATTATAATCCGTATATTTATCTTCATTGATGAAACTAAGTTCGCCTTTAAAATGAATATAAGGAACAGTAAGCCCCATGGAATTGCAGAGGATACTGTATTCTCCGAATAGTAGAATTTTAGCGTAAAATGTTTCTTTTCGTTTGTTCATTTCTTTATTTCAATCGTTTAGGCCCTGTTCCGACTTCATCGTCAATGTATTTCCCTTTTTCGCAAAGTGGTGATAATTTCTGTTGTATAAATTCCCTGATTTCATTCTGGTCGTTCTGGTGGTAGATCAAATGCACATTCGGACCTGCATCCAGAGTGAAGCAAAGCGGACATGAACTGCGATTTCTGTATTCCCTTATTCTGCTTATAATTTCAAGAGTGGAAGGCTCCATCAATATAAATCCTGGAGACGAACTCATCATAAGTGCATGTAAACTAAGTGCTTCAGACTCGGTAACCTGAATAAAAGAATCCCAATCGCCTTTCCTAAGTGCCTCGCATAAAATGTGGATATTGCTGTTGGCCTGGTTTATCCTGGCCTGCCGGTAAGGATGGCCTTTCATAAGGTTATGGCCCTGGCTGCTCGATATTGCTTTTGGGTTTGAACTAATTAATAAAACTGTATCGTTCAGTTTGGAGAATGCCGGGTGAATGGTTTCATTAACCGGAACAGCAAAATTATCATCTGATTTGGAATACACCTGTGTTTTCCCCCATACACTAAATCCACCATAGATAGATCGGCTCGCGCTTCCCGATCCCAGCCGCGAAACAATGGATGCTTTCTGTAGAAATTGTTCCTTGTCCATTTGATCTTTATGCAAATCATTTTCGAGAGTACATAAGCACAATGCAAGCGCACTGAACCCCGAAGCGGAAGAGGCAATGCCTGCTGAATGAGGAAAGCTGTTGCTACTGCTGATAATCAGATCAAAATCAGCAAGGAACGGTAATTCTGAATGTAGTGAACGAATAAATGTTCCAAACCGTAATGCAAAATCAGGGTGTGGCTGACCTTCAAAATAAAAATATTTGAGATGTCCATGACCTTGCTCCGTAGGCATAGCAATCAGCTCCATGGTGCTGATTGATTTGCTGAGTGTAAGGCTTACAGATGGATTGGCCGGTAATTGCTGACCATGTTTTCCCCAGTACTTTACGAATGCAATGTTCGCAGGACTTTCCCATCCGATGCGCAAGGATTCATCAGAACCCACTTCAATCGGAGCATTCCATGGAACTTCAGAGGACAAGATCATTATATCTAAAAATAAGATTTATAGTTTTTGAAGCAAAATAAGCTCTTAGTCCCTCTGGTTCCCCTTCCCATGTTGCCAGCAGGAAATCTCCTCCCCATGCACCTAATGATTTTAATCCGCCATCAAAATCGCTGAATTGTTGATCCTTTATAGGGGCAATGCGCAGGAACCGGCTGATGATTCGCTCATGCTCCTGCATATAATCTTCAAATTCCGCCAGCGTTGAAGCCAGGGACATATGAAGTGTAATATATGATAAAGCTGCAATTTCAACAGGCCCAGGTTTCATCAAACTACGATAAAACCTGATACCGTCATCTGAGTTTTTTTTTCTACCTGTATATACAAAATAAAGATTGTTTCGGAATTGAGGACTAAAAGCTACAGGTTCAAATACTGGTTTTGATTCTTTTAATTGATACAGGATAGGTCCTTTTGCCCGAGCACATGCAACATCGTAGCCTGAACCACCGGATGTTTTGAAAAAGAGTTCGAAAGGGTCAACTAATGCCCATGCAGCAATGTTTGAGATGAGAGTAGAACTGCTGCCAAATCCCCACTGACGGCTAAATTCAAGATAATTAATTACTTCGGCACCTTCTGCAGTGAGGAAATCAGGATTAAGGTTGCGGGCTTTCTGCAAAATCATACTCAATTTTTCGGCCCTGAAAAGATCGCTGCTGCTGACTATCCTAAAATCTGAAATAGAAAATTCAGCTTCAAACCATATAAGTTCATTTTCAAGGGCTTTCCAAATAAGGATATCACCATTGACAGGTGTTACATGCATAGTCTGTCCTAAATTCAGAGGCACAGAGAGAGCAAGGGCACCATCCATAACCATGTATTCTCCCGAGAGAAGTAGTTTTCCGTGCGAATTGTAAATGATAGTCTCAGGTTTATCTATAATTGGGGCTTCCCCTGCAAACGGAGTTCCGTCAGGAGTTTGCTTACTGAACTGTATGATACTTTTTCGTGTTTAAAATAGTGAATAGCTTTCTTCTTTTCTTCTTCATCCGAATCAAAAACGTTTAAAATATTGAGCAGATGCATCTTCATGTGACCCTTTTGAATCCCTTTTGTAGTGAGCGATTTTAATGCTCCGAAATTATTGGCAAGTCCTACGCAGGAAGCAATCTTCATCAGTTCAGGTGCTTCAGGGTTGCCAAGTAGCTCCAGCGAAAGTCTGGCCAGAGGATGTAACGAAGTCAGACCACCAACGGTACCCATCGAGAGCGGAACAGTAAGGCTATAACGGAATTTTCCGTCTTTCAGGCTGATCTCCGAGAGACTCTTATATTGGCCATCCCTTGATGCATAAGCATGCCCGCAGGCTTCTATTGCCCTGAAATCGTTCCCAGTGGCGAGTGCGACAGCATCAATACCATTAAAAATACCTTTATTATGTGTTGTCGCCCGGTGTATATCAACCTGTGCTATTTGAACTGCTTTCTCAAATTTATATACGAAATCATCGGCTGCAATAGCTTCGTCAAAGTCCTTGCATTCACTAATATCACATTCCACATACGAATGAACAAGGCAATCGGGAGTATAGTTCGATAGTATCGACATAATTATTTGTAAGTCCTGCTCCTCAAACAGATAGCTTTCTGCAATGTATTCACGGAGGATATCGGCAAATTCTTCCAGGCAGGAATTAATAAAATTGGCGCCCATCGAATCGCGGGTGTCAAATGTGGCTTTCAGCTGGTAATAGTTTTCGAGTTCCTTTGTGTGGTCAACCAGCTCTATGTCAAGTATTCCCCCTCCCCGTTTTACCATGTTTGCTGTGAGAGGGTGGGTTCTTTCCAGGAGTAATTTCTTTATTTCGGGAAAAGAGGTTCGAAGCTGTTCAAAGTCACCTTTCCAGATAAAATGAACCTGTCCTATCTTTACAGTTGATAAAACTTCAGAATGAAAGCCACCTTTCTCTGACCAAAACTTAGCACTGCTGGATGCGGCTGCAATTACCGAGCTTTCTTCAATAACCATCGGTACCATATACATTTTGCCGTTGATTACAAAGTTAGGTGCAATTCCAAAAGGGAAATAAAAGTTAGAAATTGTGTTTTCACTGAATTCATCGAATAATTTCTGCCTGTCAGGATCAACATGCCAGAATGAACGTAACATGAATTCTATCTGGGCAGGATTCCTGAACGAACCTGATAGCAACCGCAACTTCTCGTTCTTGGTAAGTTTCGAAAAGCCTTCAACAATATGATTATTCTTCATTCTTAATATTTCTTGCCTCTGATCCCCTGAACCATTTATAATGCAAAGATACTTACTTAGGCATTTGCATTCATATTATGACAGACGTAATGTTTCTTTGTTACGGCACCAGCAAATTAACATATATTTGTACAAACAGTTAAACAAAAATAATGTTTAACATTTAGATTATTTTTATTAAACATGATTTATTTATCTGCTGATTATCTTCTGCCAATAACTTCTCATTCTATCAAGGGCGGTGTGCTTGCTGTGCATGAGAATGGATTGATAAACGGGATATTCAAACCAGATGAAGCACCTGTTCCGGAATCGGAAATACAGAAACTGCGTGGGATTTTGTGTCCGGGATTTATAAATACGCACTGCCATCTCGAACTTTCATGGCTACTTGATAAAATAAGTAAAGATGCCGGTCTGGATGGTTTTATCGGGCAGTTGGAGCAGGAAAAGAAGAAGCCAGTTGATGCTGACGCAATCATTTCATCCATTGAAAAGGCTGAACAGGAGATGCTGCTTTCGGGTATTGTTGCAGTTGGGGATATTTCCAATACCATCGCTTCTTTTCAAACTAAGAAACAGGGAAAGTTGCTGTACCACACTTTTGTAGAAGTTTTTGGGTCGGACATCGAGCGTGCCGGTGAATTTTTTGACGATGCCCGGCAATTATTTTCTCACGCTCTGGCAAATGGCCTCATTGCTTCTGTTGTGCCTCATTCACCCTATTCTGTTTCAAAGGAGCTTTTAAAGCTGGTTGGTACATTTGCTTATAAAACAGGAGGCTTGTTAAGCATCCATCACCAGGAAAATGAAGACGAAAACCGTTATTTAGAATCCGGTGATGGTCCTGTTGCCGAAAGGATCAGGCGGTTTGGAATAAAAGTGCCTGATGTTAATTCGCCTGGCTGTCGTCCGCTTCCAGCGGTGGCGCATTATCTCCCCTGGACTAACAAGCTTATTCTGGTACATAATACAGTATCAAAGGAAGACGATATTGCATATGCCATGAAGCATTTTAATAACCTTTGGTGGTGCATTTGCGCCGGGTCTAACCTGTATATCAGCGGCATACTCCCCGATATAAATGCTTTGCGCAGGGCAGGGGCCAAAATAACGCTTGGTACCGACAGTCTTGCATCCAACAAACATTTGTCTGTTCTGGACGAAATGAAAACAATAAGCAAATATTATCCTGAAGTTGAATTGGAAGAACTTTTCAGCTGGGCAACCATTAATGGTGCAGAAGCGCTGGGGTTTTCTGACAAGCTTGGTAGTTTTGAAGCCGGGAAAAAGCCCGGTATTATTTTAATTGAACAAGAAGCAGGTGAGAACGTTGTTTTAGCGCAGGATAGTAAAGTGAAGAGAATTTTGTAAAAGATGAAATTTAAGTATTAGAATCACAGCAGGAACATCCCAATATATTAGAAGTGCAATATTCACAATTACTATATCAATTAAAAATTAGCCTAACAGCCTAACAGCCTAACGACCTTACAGCCTAACACCCTCACAGCCTAACTTAAAAAAAAGATTATGAATGTATATATAAATCAAAAAGAGATCCAGATTTTCGATGGCGCCACTGTTAGAGATGCAGTATTGGCCTACGATAAAAAAGCCCACGAGTTCCTGCTGAAAGGCAAGCTGGCGGTACACGACCGTTTTGGCAACCTTCTCGAAAATGATGGTGAACTTACCCCCAATCAATTAATCACTATAGAACCAACCCATTCTGATGAAATTAACTAACTTGTTTATTGCAGCTTTCCTTCTGCAGCTATTCTCCGCGGCAGGCCATCCTGACATACAAAGAGCTAAAGCCACGGATACAGCCAGGATCATTATTCTTACTACAAATGATATGCATGCCCGGATCGATAATTTTCCGAAACTTGCATATCTCGCGGATAGTCTAAGGCATCAATTCAAAGATGTTTTTTTGGTTTCTGCAGGAGATAATTTTACAGGAAACCCTGTAGTGGACCAGTATCCAGACAAGGGCTATCCGATGATCGATCTGATGAACAGGCTTGGCTACAATATTAGCGCAATTGGTAACCATGAATTCGACCTTGGCCAGGAAAACCTGAACAAACGCATAGAGCAGGCTACTTTTCCTTTCATCAGTTGTAATATTGATGCTAAAGGAGCTACTTTTAAACAACCAGAGCCATACATTGTACTGAAAACAGCAGACGGATTGCGGATTGCCGTGTTAAGCATTATCCAGCTTGGAGAGAACGGTCTTCCCGATTCACATCCTGATAAACTTAAAGGCATTCATTTTGAAGAAGGAATCGGCAAGGCACTCACTTATAAGTACCTTAAGCAGCAGAGCGATGTGTTTATCGCACTCACACATCTTGGCATCGAAAAAGATCCTGACCTGGCGAAACAAATGGGCGAACTTGATCTGATTATCGGTGGGCATTCACATACCGTAATGGAAAGACCGATGATGGTGAATGGTGTAATGATTACACAAGCCGGTTCGGGGTTGAAATTCGTTGGTAAAATAATCTTGCTTGTAGCTGATGGCAAGTTAGTCGGGCGATCATTTGAACTCATAAACCTGAACAGTATCAAGGGGAAGGATAAAATAATTCAGGGACTGATTGATGCCTACAACAGCAACCCGGCGCTAAACGAAGTTATTGCTACCGCAGCTCAAACCATAGAAGGGGAGGATGCCCTGGGCAGCCTTATGACAGATGCAATTACTGACAGGCTTGCTGTTGATTTCGCTTTTCAGAACAATGGCGGTATCCGCATTTCTGAACTCACCGCTGGCAATATCCTGCTGAAAGATATTTATAAGCTCGATCCCTTTGGCAATATGGTTGTTAAGTTCAATATGAATGCCAGCGAAATCAAATCCTTAATAGGTTCGGCCTACAACCGCGAAAAGACGCTCGACCTGCAGGTATCGGGCATGTCCTATACTTTGTATGTTGATTCGGCCAAAGTGCTGAGGGATGTTGTTATAACCGATAGTTTTGGTCAGGCACTCGATCCCGCAAAGGAATACACGGTTGGTATTAACAGTTATATGGCGAGCAGCTACCGTTTCGACCACCGCGATGCAGGCGTATCTCTGTATACCACCACGGCACAGGCGCTGATAGATTTTCTGAAAGCTAAAAAAACTGTGAATTATCCTGCTGTTAAAAGGGCAATAATAGAAGTTGTTAAGTAAAAAAAGCGAACCAACTTTCTACCACACATCTTCCTTCTTCTTAATCCCCGGCAACATACCCTTTTTAAGGCTTTCGATGAGCGTATTTATCTGTTTATCCATTTGAGCAAGAAAAAGGTTCCAGTTCGGGTTGTATGCCTTGTCAGTTTTGTCCAGCCAGCGCTCTATCGGGAATTTTGATGACTGCTTCAGGTTGAGGTTGGTGATTGTATAGCGGTAACGACCGTCTTTCAGTTCCAGTTTTAACGTGTAATCGATGATGCCGGCGGCAATTTTGGTATCCTGCCGGTCTGTTCGTTCAAGGTTGAAGCGGTGATATATTTCGATGTACCCGGTTTGGGGGTCGCGCACTTTTGTGGCATCATCAGGGTTCTTGTAATTTACATTTATCCAGTCGATGGCACGGGAATACAGGTCCTTAATTGTCCCTTCCACTTTAACTACTTCCTGATAAGTTATGAGTTTTGTTTCGGGGTTAACAGGCATGGCAGGGGCGGATTCCTGGGCGCGGAGCTGAGTGGTTGCTGAGGTGGCAATAGCGATGAACAGGAATATGAATCGTTTGATTGTTGATGCGTTCATAAGTATTAATCAGGGTTTTAAAGATTTAACACGGAGACACGGAGATCACGGAGGTATGCGGAAATTAAGTGTCTGTTTATAGTTGTTAATAATAATCTCCAATTGAAAAACTTGTTTTTCTGTCACATTGAGCGGAGTCGAAATGCACTTGTTTAGCTCTAAAACAAGCATTATCTGACTATTTTAGTGGGCTACGACTTACCCTTCGACTCCGCTCAGGGTGACATTACTCAACCTGACAGAATATTGAGCAATTAGCACAAATAAACATTCTAATTTAAATTTAAACAGTCTTTAAGTTTTGTGAATTAATAATTGTTCCAGAAAGCCTTTATAGTATCTGAATAATTGTCTCCGTTTTTCTCAGTGCTTTCCATGTCTCCGTGGTTTTCCTTTTTGTTGATCTAACGCAACCATCGCGCCAATTATTGCTTTTCTTTCTTTTCCTTAACAACGATGAAGATATCCTCATTGTCCTTTTTCATCATATAATGTTCCCGGGCATAACGTTCCATGCTTGCAGTATCGGTAGTAAGATCGTGCAGGGCCATACTGTCCTTAATAGTTTCGTCGATATAAAATTTCTTTTCGGTAAGCAGGTTGTTGAGTACTTTATGCGTCCGGTATTGCGAAACCAGGTTGTTCCTGTCGAAAAAAGCCAGCCATACCAAAAAAGCCAGCCCAGTGAGCAGGTATTTGTTTTTAAAGATGGGGGGAATTTTACTCCACATAACAGGAAGTGTTGCTAAACATACTTTGAACAAAAATAGTCAAAATACCAGCCATCATTCCGGAAAGGCAGGATAAAATATGCACAATCTTTTGTTGACGGAAACAGGGTAAGAACAAAGGAGTCTGCAATTGAGGAAGGGGTCAACTTTTAATACTGGCAAAGGTCATGTATACAACCGTGTACACAGAATCTTTGCAGGTTTGCCTTTGGTAAGCCCTGCGGGGCAGCGAATGCTATACAACTTAGATTCAGTGGCACTAAAAAAACCACCACTTCTCAGCACCAGGGTTTTCAACTCATCAACTTATCAGCTTTATAAACCAGTCACTCCAAACTCACTTCTCCCCCTTCTCATAAGCATTGATAATGCTCGTTACCAGTTTATGCCGTATCACATCACGCGTATCGAGAATGATAAAATCGATACCGGGGATATTTTTTAGAAGATCCATTGATTGAACAAGGCCCGAAGCCTGGTTGCGGGGGAGATCAACCTGGGTTATGTCGCCGGTGATAAAGAATTTTGCAGACTTGCCCATACGTGTCAGAAACATTTTGAGCTGGTTAGGCGTGGCGTTCTGGGCTTCGTCTAAAATAGCAAAAACATTGTCGAGCGTACGCCCGCGCATGAAGGCTAGTGGTGCGATTTCGATGGTACGGTCCTCCATGTAGGAGAGTAGTTTTTGGGCGGGGAGCATATCGTGCAGGGCATCATAGAGTGGCTGGAGGTAAGGATCCAGTTTGTCCTTAAGGTCGCCGGGGAGGAATCCAAGGTTTTCACCTGCTTCCACAGCAGGGCGGGTGAGGATGATGCGCCGAACTTCCTTGTTTTTGAGTGCCCGCACAGCCAGTGCAACAGCCGTGTATGTTTTGCCGGTACCGGCAGGGCCAATAGCGAAAACCATGTCGTTGGTGGCGATACTCTGAACAATGCGTTGCTGGTTGATGGTGCGGGCTTTAATCATCATGCCGTTACGACCATGCACCAACACGTCGTCGCTGGTTTCCTTTGGAGGGAACTGGTCTTCCGAATGTCCGTTCTGCAGCATTTGGCGGATGTCGTTTTCTGAGATACTGCCGAATTTGTCGTAATGCATCAGTATCAGTTCAACTGTTCGTGCGAAGGAATCTATTTCGGGGTCGTCGCCATTCACTTTGATAATTTCGTCGCGGGCAATGATACGGAGTTTCGGGAAAAGTTCGCGGAGCAGGTTCATGTTACGGTCGTTGATTCCGTATATCTCCACAGGGTTGTAGGATTCGAGGCTGAAAAGACGTTCGCTCATTAAGCAGCAAGGTTAGGGAATACTTTATTTTGTTTCGTGCAAAGACGCGATTTAATTATTAAGAGATAGAAGAACTTGTATTTTTATAAAAGGAATATGCCGGCATTGTCGGAATATTCCTAATTTTGATATTGCAAAGATAGCCGAAATCCGGACAGGCTTCTGTTAGTTGCAATTACCTTTTCTTATATGCCAATAATCACACTAACAAGCGACTGGGGACTGCGCGACCATTATGTTGGATCTGTAAAAGGTGCCATTCTAAAGCTGCTTCCTGATGTTACCATAGTGGATGTCTCGCATCTTATACCGGCATTCGATCTTAAGCAGGCATCGTTTATTATCAGCAATGCTTATCATTATTTCCCGAAAGGAACAATCCATATTGTTGCAGTGGACTCAGTAGAATCCAGTGTCCGGCCTCATGTGGCTGTGAAAGCTGACGGGCATTTCTTTATTGGTGCCGATAATGGTATGTTCACACTATTTTTGAAAGAACCGCCAGAGATAGTTGTCGGCCTTAGGATTATGCAGGATTCAGGGTATTTTACATTCCCTTCACGCGATCGCTTTGTGAAAGCAGCCTGCCACCTGGCATCCGGTGGGGCTATCGAAGAGTTAGGCGAAGTCACTGCTTCACTTACCGAGAAATTCCTCTTTCAGCCGGTAGCAAACGGTTTGGTAATACAAGGAAAGGCAGTTCATATTGACCGCTATGGCAATGTGTTTACGAATATCTCAAAGGAACTTTTTATTAATACAGGAAGCAAACGTAAGTTTAGTATTGTTGTGAAAAGACCTAGTTACGTGATCGATAAAATCAGGGAAGCGTATGATGATGTTCACGAGGGCGATATACTTGCCTTATTTGCCTCGACAGGTTACTTACAGATAGCGATTAACAGAGGAAATGCCAACACAATGCTTGGGATAAGGGTAGATGATACAGTGGTAATAAATTTTGAGAATTAGAAATCTGTTAATGATTCACAAATTAATCCACGGAGACATAGAGAATAAGGAGGTCTTCGAAATAAATCTATGTGCTTTATCATGTTCTCTGTTTCTCCGTAGTTTGTTCTGTAAAATTGGTTAAATTTGCCCGCTAATTTGCGCTGTTTGCCGATGTTTGCCCTCCTCAAGAAAGAAATAAGCAGTTTTCTCAATTCCCTGATCGGTTACATTGTGATCATTGTATTTTTGCTTATCAACAGTTTGTTCCTATGGGTTTTCCCGCTTCAGTTCAATATTCTTGATTACGGTTTTGCCAGTATCGACAACCTGTTTATGCTGTCGCCATTCGTATTTCTGTTTCTCATCCCGGCCATTACAATGCGTTCGTTTGCCGATGAACAGAAAACCGGAACCATTGAACTACTAATGACCAAACCGCTGACTGATATGCAGATCATCGGTGCCAAATACCTTGCGGGGCTTGTTCTGGTGCTGTTTTCACTTGTACCAACACTTGTTTATTTTGTGTCGGTCTATAAACTTGGATTGCCTCCTGGCAACGTTGATATTGGCGGAACCTGGGGTTCTTACCTTGGATTGTTTTTCCTGGGCGCCGGATTTGTGGCTATAGGCATATTTTCTTCTTCGCTTGCCGAAAACCAGATTGTCGCCTTTATCACTTCGGTGTTCCTGTGTGGTTTTTTGTATATCGGCTTCGAATTCATCTATTCGCTTTCATTGTTCGGGAAAATCGATCTTTTAATACAGTCGCTTGGCATGAATGCACATTATACTTCAATGAGCCGTGGCGTTATCGATACCCGTGATGTGCTTTATTTTAGCAGCCTGATCGCATTATTTCTTCTTCTCACAAAGATAAA
Source organism: uncultured Lentimicrobiaceae bacterium (assembly GCA_964511085.1). Taxonomy (GTDB): domain Bacteria; phylum Bacteroidota; class Bacteroidia; order Bacteroidales; family DASVHX01; genus DASVHX01. The sequence goes on along the minus strand of CAZEDO010000001.1, from coordinate 68,282 downwards.
ACTGGAAAGCAGGAAGTGGTAAGGGAGTAGAAAGTTATAAAGTTTATAAAGTATAAAGTAATAAGATTTAATTTCTGACTGGATTAAAAATAAATGAGATAAGCGATTTCGAAATTTAACTAATATGAATTCAGGAACCTGATTTATCCGGCAACAGATAATATATTGACACTTTAAGAGAATGGCTGATACAAGAAAGGATATTAAGCGCAATAACATAATTCAACTTCTGTTGGGATTGATGATCATTGTGTTGCTTAATGTTATTGGTTCCTTTTTGTTTACACGGCTTGATTTGACTGCTGAACGACGTTATTCACTGTCGGATGCCACAAAGAAAATGCTCCGCAACCTGGATGATGTGGTATATTTTAAGGTATATCTGGAAGGTGAATTTCCGGCAGGATTCAAGCGTCTCCGTAATGAAACACGCGAAATGCTCGATGAATTCAGGGCTTACAGCGACAATATCCAGTATGAATTTATCAATCCATCGGGTAATCCAGATAAGCGCGAACGCAACAATTTATATCAACAGCTAGTAACAGCCGGGCTAAATCCTACCGACCTGCAGGTTAAGACAAATGATGGAACTTCGCGTCAGGTTGTTTTTCCCGGTGCTCTGATTACTTACAAAAACAGGGAACTCCCGCTGGAATTGCTCAATAGCCAGATAGGTGTTGCACCGGAACAAGTGTTGAATAACTCGGTGCAGCAATTGGAGTATAATATTTCGAGCGTTATAAGGAAACTTAGTGTGCCAAATAAACCAAAACTGGCTTTTATAATTGGGCATGGGGAGTTATCGGAAATGGGAACAACAGATATCCGCCAGGCCTTGGGTGAATATTATACTGTAGAACGTATAAAAATAGACGGAAAAATTAACAGCCTCTCCGAGAGAGTTACAGTTGATAGCCTGCATGTGAATATACGCAACAAGTACAAAGCAATCATTATTGCAAAACCCGATTCCGCCTATAACGAAAAGGATAAGTTTATTATAGACCAGTTCGTGATGCGTGGAGGCAAAGTGCTTTGGCTTATCGATCCTGTTGATGCAACGATGGATAGTCTGCAAAATTCACGACAGACTGTAGGTGCCTTAAATGAAACCAACCTGGAAGATCAACTCTTCAATTATGGAGTTCGTTTGAATGGTAACCTGCTGGTAGATATAAGTTGCCTGCCAATTCCGATGGTTACTGGCATGACTGACAACAAGCCGCAGACAACTTTTGTCCCCTGGTTCTTTTTTCCGGTGATTATTCCTACTTCGCAGCACCCAATAGTTCGTAATTTAAATGCAGTTAAATGTGAATTTGCATCAAGTCTGGATACTATCGTTAAACCAGGAATAAAAAAGACACTTCTACTTACAACATCTAAATACTCAAGGGCGCTTAATGCACCGGTTATCATAAGTTTGGATATGGCCAGGCAGGATCCTGACCCTTCACAGTTTAACCAACCAAATCAACACGTAGCTGTGCTGCTGGAAGGCAAATTTGAATCATTGTTTCTAAACCGAATTCCACCTGCGATTGCAGAGGACAGGAGTATCGGATTTCTTCCCGAAAGCGAAAAAACTGCAATGATCATCGTTTCTGATGGCGATGTAATAAGGAATCAGGTGCGCTTTGGACAGAATGGGTATGAGACCTTGCCGCTCGGCTTCGACCGTTTCACCGGTCAATCCTTTGGTAACAAAGACTTTATCATGAATGCCATAAATTATCTTTGCGACGATTCGGGACTAATTTCTGCAAGGTCACGAGAACTAAAGCTAAGGATGCTCGACATAACCCGGATAAAAGATGAAAAATTAAAGTGGCAGTTAATTAATGTGATTTTACCTATTGTTTTAGTAGTGCTTTTTGGGTTTGTTCAGAACGTCATTCGTCGCCGAAGGTATTCCCGATAAGTTTTCAAATGCACATATTGCTCAACCTTTTATGAAAAAGAACCGGTTTATAATTATAATTGTCTTAATCCTTCTCAGCCTTGCACTTTTTTTGGTGTTGAAGCCAAGGTCAGGGACTTATGGCCGTGGTTTACAGGATTTTGCTATAAGCGATACATCCAATGTTACTAAAATATTTCTTTCGGATAAGCAGAACAGGAGTATCACACTTACGCGTGTGAATGAAGGTTCGTGGAGGCTGAATGAAAAGTACAGCGCACGTAAGGATGGGATTGATATCCTTTTGAAAACCATGCTTAACCTTTCGGTAAATTCTCCGGTGGCAAAAGCAGCACGCAACAATATTATCAGGATGCTGGCTGCTAAATCTGTCAAAGTAGAAGTGTACCAGCGTGTTTACCGGATAGACCTTTTTAGCCGCCTTCAACTCTTTTCGCACGAAAAGCTCACCAAGACTTATTATGTTGGAGATGTTGCCCAGGATAATATTGGAACATTTATGATTATCGAAGGCTCAGATGAGCCTTTCACAACTTACTTGCCTGGTTTCAGGGGATTTGTTTCTTCCAGATATACAACCCTTGAGGAAGATTGGCGGGAACATATTATTTTTCATCACCGCTTGCCCGATATTGCAAATATTAATGTTGCATTTGGCGATAATCCAGAATGGTCATTTGAAATTGACAATCCTGATAACCATGGGTTTAAACTTAAATCAACTTTTAGCAACCAATCCGTTATTGATTTTGATACAACAAAGATTATCGAATTCCTTGGTTCGTTTGCAAATGTGCGATTCGAAGCATTTTTAAATGATTTGGATAAATCGAAGCGCGATTCAATTACTTCATCAAAGCCGTTTTACAACATTTCGCTTACTGACCGCATGGGAAAAACTCAAACTATTACAACCTTTAAAAAACTTATTGGACCTGATAAAAAGGATGCAGCGGGCAACCTGGTTAACTACGACCGCGAACGCATGTACGCACTTGTGAATGATAACAAAGACCTGGTATTGGTGCAGTTTTTTGTATTTGATCGCATACTGAAACCCTTGCCATTTTTTCTAAAGGGAGGAACAACAGGTAAGTAGAAAGCAGAAAGTTGTAAAGTAGAAAAGTCTTGAATTTCAGAATGATTAAATAATAGTATAACTGCATTAGCTAAAATTGGCTTTTATGAAACGAACCATCACAAATTCAAGGGTATTAGTAACAGGCGGTGCCGGATTTATCGGTTCCAACTTGGTGGAAGCGCTTTTGCAACAGGATAATGAGGTAATTTGCCTGGATAATTTTTCCACTGGCAAACGTGAAAATATTGTACCATTTGGCCAGAATAAACGGTTCAGAATGATAGAAGGGGATATCCGGATTCTTGCTGACTGTAAAACTGCCGTTGATGGAATTGATTATGTGCTTCACCAGGCTGCACTTGGCTCGGTGCCACGTTCCATTGCCGATCCCATTACGACCAACGAAGTTAATATTGGTGGCTTTTTGAATATGCTTGTTGCCTCGCATGATGCTAAGGTAAAACGGTTTGTTTACGCGGCTAGCTCATCAACTTATGGTGACCATCCAGGGCTTCCAAAGGTTGAAGATAAAATTGGCAATCCACTTTCTCCTTATGCTGTTACCAAATATGTGAATGAGCTTTATGCACGGGTGTTTTCCGACCTCTATGGCATGGAGACTATCGGACTCCGGTATTTCAACGTATTTGGCCGCCGCCAGGATCCCGATGGTGCATATGCTGCAGTAATTCCAAGGTTTGTAAAATCGCTGGTTAAAGGCGAAGCTCCGGGAATATTTGGTGACGGGCTTCAATCGAGGGATTTTACTTATGTGGACAATGTGGTCCAGGTTAACCAACTTGCGGCACTGGTAGAGAATTCTGCTGCACTGAACACTGTCTATAACGTGGCTTTCGGCGAGAATACTACTCTCAATGAGCTATATGCTCAATTGGTGGCAAACCTATCTGAATTTGACCCTGAGATTGCTAAAATCAAACCTGTATTCGGTCCCGAGCGGCAGGGAGATGTGCGTCATTCGCTGGCTTCAATAGAAAAGGCAAAAAACCTCTTAGACTACGATCCGAAATACAGCCTTAGCCAGGGACTGAAACTAGCGATTGCATGGTATTGGGAATCGTTCAAGTAATTCCTATTTCGCGAATATTTCTGCAATAAACTTCTGCATATCATTCCACGATGCTTTATCGGCTTCGGCATTGTATTCAATCGGCATATTAAACTGTTTCCCAATTTTAGTTGCATCAGGATTTGTAAAAGCATGCGTGGCATTGGCATAGGATTTAAAGGTATAATTAGCACCTATGGAATCCAGATCGTGTCTGAACTTTTTCACATCCTCCTGGGACACAAATTTATCTGCTGCGCCATGGCATACCAGTATTTTAGCTTTTAAGAGTGATTTGTTAGCCGGAGCGCCAATAAGTCCGCCGTGGAAGCTTACAACTCCTTTTAGGTCAGCCCCCAGACGTGCGGCATTCAATACCGCAGAACCACCGAAGCAGTAACCGATAGCGGCCACATTTGCTGCATCAACTTGTTTGTATTCTCCTAGTTTGGAGAGTGCAGCATCTAGTCGGTTTTTTGCAAGTTGGGGATCCATATAGAATGGAGTCGCAAGTTGCTGGGCTTCCTTGGGATTGACTGCAGTTTTTCCATCACCGTACATATCAACAGCCATGGCAATATAACCAAGGGCGGCCAGTTGCTTTGCGCGGCTTTTTGCGTAATCATTCAATCCCCACCATTCATGCACTACCAGAACAGCAGGGCGCTTTCCGGGTTTGCTTTCGTCGTAAGCTACAAATCCCTTATATGTAGTTCCATCCAGGGTATAGGTGATGTTTTCTTCCTTTATCATGGGGGTGACTTTTTTAGGGATAATGAAGGACATTGTTACACTAAGGCTCAGTAGCAGAGCTGAAAAGAGCAATTGTTTCTTAATCATATTACAGGAATTTTTTGTGAACGTAATTCTTTAGAAAAAAACAAAGGGGAGAGGAATAAGTTCAAAAAGGGAAGTGCCGAATACGGGAAAGAACAAAATATTCTATAACTGTGATTTTTAATTCGTATAAATGGGATAGAAAAAGCATCGTATAAATTTCACCATACGTTATTGATATGTTTCGAACACTTGTGATTGCATATCCTCGCCAGCAGAGATGTGCGTCATTCGCTGGCTTCAATAGAAAAGGCAAAAAACCTCTTAGACTACGATCCGAAATACAGCCTTAGCCAGGGACTGAAACTAGCGATTGCATGGTATTGGGAATCGTTCAAGTAATGGTTACATTCATGCTTAAAACTGGAAATAAATAAATTGTTGTTCTGCCCCTGCAAAATAAATGATAGAAAAAATCAGGCCATAATACATTGCCCACCTGACTGGTTTATTCCATCTTAGATTGATGTGTGCAATAGCGTATTGTTGCTCTCTGCCAATCCATTCAATAAAAATAAATCCAATAGTTAAAAAAATAATTGATCCTACATTTCCGATCCCTGGGAAATCAGGAATTGTGAAAAACGAGATTGAAAATATTTCGGATATATAACTTAAGGCATGTGTAACATTGTTGGCACGAAAGAATATCCAGGCAAAAACAGTTAAGCTAAACGTGACCGACATAGCAAAAAATTCTTTTACCGATGGGAGGTGCCTTCCTCTTGCGACACTATCCAGGTAATTTCTGTTTGTATTAAAAAATATTGACGGCATTATATAAATAGCGTTAAGCAAGCCCCAAATAATGAACGTCCAATTAGCACCATGCCAAAAGCCACTTACTAAAAAGATTATAAAAGTATTTCTGATTTTCATCCACATACCGCCTTTGCTCCCGCCCAGAGGAATATAGAGATAATCTCGAAACCATGATGATAATGAAATATGCCAGCGTCTCCAAAACTCAGCAATGTCTCTGGAGAAATATGGGAATGCAAAGTTTCGTAGCAAGTCTATTCCAAAGAGCCGGGCAGTACCTATCGCTATATCAGAATAACCGGAGAAATCACAATAAATCTGGAAGGTAAAGAACAGAGCGCCTAATGCAAGTGTACTGCCCGAATAGTGAGCAGAATTATTGAAAATTGTATTAGCAAATTCTGCACAGTTATCAGCTATAACTATTTTTTTAAAAAGGCCCCAAAGGATTTGCCTCAAACCATTTACTGCTTTTGTATAATTGAATTCTCTCTTTTTAAGAATTTGGGGCAAAAGATGTGTTGCTCTCTCTATTGGCCCGGCAACAAGTAGCGGGAAAAAGCTGACAAAAACAGAATAATCAATAAAGTTTCTTTCGGGCTTAATCCTGTTTTTAAAGAGGTCAATAACATAAGATAAACCATGAAACGTATAAAAGGAAATTCCTACTGGCAGAATCACTTGCAAGGTAACGAAATTTGCCTTAATACCTAATAGTGAGAGGCCGTCGGCAAATGAAGCTGAGAAAAAGTTATAGTATTTAAAAACTCCAAGGAATCCTAAGTTAACGCAAATACTTAGCCATAACCAAAAAAGTTTTTTACTTCGGAGTACAGCTTCATGAATTTTAATGCCGGTATAGTAATCTAACAGGGTTGAGAATATAAGTAAAAACAAAAACCTCCAGTCCCAGCAAGCATAGAAAAAGTAGCTCGAAATAAGCAGTAATATATTTTGCAGCTTCAGATTCCCTTTTGTCGCAAACCAATAAAGTAGAAAAACTATGGGTAAAAATAGTGCAAAGCTAATAGAGTTAAAAAGCATATTATTAGTCTGTTATTTCTGTTTTAATGTTGTATTATTCTTATTTGCTTTGGCAGAAACGTTTTACTGCCAGCCTGGAAATGAACAGATGAACTTCCCGTTGCTTCGGACATTCAAAAATAGAAAATAATCCTTTTGCTTACACAGTAGGGTAAAACAAGAAGCAGAATCGGATTGATGCAGGAGCTATTGTAAGCAAAACAAGTATGACGATCGAATATACAGCTTTATCCTATTCAACTCCGCCTTAGAGCAGTGTTAAAAAGTTTTTCAATAATTTATTGTACTTTTGACTTTTGATGAAAAAAGCCTTCTCACAGAGATCAGAATTTTTCCGGCATACCTTTCAACTGTTGGTAGGGACTTCGCTTGCACAGGGGTTGGCTTTCGCACTTCAGCCAGTATTAAGCAGACTTTTCAATGCAACTGATTACACAATCTATGGTATTTTTATAACCATGTTGAGTTGGTTAGAAATTGTTTCCACCGGCAGGTATGAGCTTGCTACTGTTATACCAAAGCAAGATAGGGATGCAATAAATCTTGTTGCTGGTACGAGTCTTCTCTCATTCATTGTTGCTCTTTTCACATTTTTTGTAATCATCTTCTTTGATCAGATCATTATAAATTACTTTAAAACCCCGGCACTTTTATCTTACATTTACCTGTTGCCGTTTACACTACTTGTTTGGTCGGTCTCAAAAATGCTGAATAGTTGGCTAATTCGCAAAGAAGCATTCAAAGCATCATCGGTAAATAAGATGGTTCAGAGAGGAAGTGAACAGGCAAGTTCTATCACCTTTGGTTTTGTCTCATTTCATGGAGGATTGATTATTGGTGATTTTATTGGCAGGGTAACTATGCTCGTTGTTTCAATCCGGCAGAGTATAAGCCTGGGGGCAGACGTGTCAATGCTTTCTTTTAAAGAAATGTGGAATGTAATGAAGAGGTATTACCACTATCCTGTTTATAATACCTTACCAGCCTTGCTAAATACCACAGCAACTTTGCTCCCTGTTTTTTATATGAGCTCAAAATACCCTGGCGATGCAGCTGGCAATTTTATATTCTCCAGAATGATACTAATGGCACCTATCTCTTTTATAGCTTTTTCTATATCGCAGGTGCTCCTTCAAAAGGTGGCTAAAAATCGCATCAACAACAAATCAATAAGAAACGAAATTTATGTTCTGGTGAAATACCTTGGATTAAGTGCCATTGTATTGATACTCATTTTCCTCTTTGCTGCTCCACAATTATTTCTGTTTGTTTTTGGTAAACAATGGTTATTAGCTGGCGTGTTTTCACAGGTTATGGTTGTGTCCTATGCAACTCAATTATTGGTGTCGCCAATCAGTAGCGCCTTGGTGGCAATGGAGAAAATCAGGTTATACAGTGTTTGGCAATTATCCTATTTTCTGGCCATTGGCTGCCTTTTCTTTGTAGATGATATTTCTGCTAGTAAGTTTATTATTTTATTAACGGCTATAGAGGTGCTATTTTACCTTTTTTACCTGCTGCTAATTCTGATTGCTGTTAGGAAATATGAGAATGCAATTAAAGTTGTGGGGAACATTAATAGTAAATCTTTAATGGATAGGAATGAATAAAGTTTGCCATATCTCAACTGTTCATAATGCCTTTGACGATCGCATCTTTTACAAGGAATGCAGGTCATTGGCAAGGAATGGTTATGAAGTTACACTAATCGTTGAACATGATAGGGATGAGTTGATCGATGGAGTACTTATTCTGGCTTTGCCAATCGCAACAAGTCGGGCTCAACGTTTCTTATTCAACTCTTTCAGAGCATTTGTCAAAGGGATGAGATCTGGTGCCGGGTTGATTCATTTCCATGACCCTGAACTGATATTGATCGGGCTGTTATTCAGGTTATTTGGGCGAAAAGTTATATTTGATGTCCATGAGCTGGTTTACTTTCATTTTGAACAGAAAGAATGGCTAAATCCGGTTTTCAGAAAAATTTCAAGGATGATATATCGGTTTTTTGAAGCTCTTGCTGTGATGTTTTTTAACCGTGTCATTCTTGTGGTGGACGACAACTCTTTCCGCGATTATTTCATGAAGAATTACCCGGCTCATCAGAGGAAATTTACTTATATCAGGAATTTCTGTATGCTCTCAATGATTGATCAAACCGTTCCTGCTATTCTCGACACTAATAAGCAGGTGTTAATATATGCCGGTGGTTTAACCAGGATCAGAGGGATCAGAGAAATAATTCAAGCTATTAATCAGATGGATACACCTCCATTATTCCTCCTTTTTGGTAAATGGTCAGAGGATGATTATCTTGCAGCTTGTATGTCGGAACCAGGCTGGATTAATGTTATGGATATGGGTTACAAGAGGCTTGAGGAGATCTATCCGTATATGAAAGCAGCCGATTTAGGCTTAGCATTACTCTATCCGATGAAAAATTATCTGACAAGTTTGCCTGTAAAAGCATTTGAATATATGGCATGTTCACTTCCTATCCTCATGTCTGATTTTCCATTCTGGGAGAAGACCTTTAGTGGGGGAGCGTGGTTCACTGATTCGCAAAATGTTGATTCAATTCGCAAAACATTGGAGGAAATACTGTCGGACCAGGAATTGATGAAATCCAAAGGGCGGATAGGGCGCGAAATGGTCGAAAACCGATTTTCATGGGAAGTTGAAGAGCAAAAACTTTTAACATGCTACAACGAAGTATTATTAGTAAGGTAAAGTAAAAGATGGAGGCAAGAGTCCTGTTAACACAAGAAATCGAGGAGTACGGGAAGATGAGTGAACGGATCGGATCCGTATTTTCTCACCTTGAGTGGTCCACCTGTTTTGGCCCGGAAGCACAGATATGTGGTATTTTTAATGATAATCACGATTTAGTTGGAGGATTTATTTTCCGGAAAACTACTATTATGGGGTATCCTTATTACACTAATCTCCCTTTTACTCCATCAATCGCACTGTTCTACTTGAACCCGGCAAAAAATTCGGCGAAACGATTAAGCACTGATAAAGAGGTGCTTGATACAGTTGCCCGGTTTTTCAGGCAATTCCGATTGCCTGTGCAGCGTTATTGTTTACCCTCGGAAATTATTGATATGCAGCCTTTTGTATGGAATGAGCTTAAAGTAATACCTCATCTAACTTACCAGGTTGATCTTAGCTTCTCACGGGACATCTTATATTCCAATGTTTCAACAAAGCTGCGTAACAATATTAAAAAGGCTGTTAGTGATGGTATTACAGTGAAGCAAATTGCAGATTATAGCCAGTGTGAGTCTATGATAATCAATACATTTACTCGTCAGGAAACTGGGATTAATCAGAATCATATCAGGAATATCCTTCATAGATTTGCGAATGAGCATAATAGCTTTGCATTTGGTGCATATAATGGCGACAGAATGATTGCTGTTTCTTTTTTTCTAAATGACCAAAATACAGTCTATTATATGTTTGGAGGATTTGATGATGCACTCAAACATGAAGGCGCAGGAGCTGCAACTATTTGGGAGGCAATCTGTTTGGCCAAATCCAGGGAATTTAAAATCTTTGATTTTGAAGGATCAATGATCCCTCGGATTGAAAGATATTTTAGGGGGTTTGGTGGCGAAATTAAAAACTATTTTACAGTTAACAGAGCACCTTTTCTTATTGAAGTAGCACTGAAATTGTTTAAACGTTCCATTTTCTGAACTATTAGTATTAATCTTTAGATGGCTTGAATTTAAATAGAATGAGAGAATTATATCGGGGCAGCCCTTATGTTTAAATTATATAATATTGATTCATATCGGTCTTATCTTTTGTTAATATATGAGAAGGCGTTTGTTTATATCAAGTTTTAACTTTAATGATTGATGAAATTATTTGTTGCCAGAATAGTTGTGTTTTTAGGAATAATGATTATTCCTCTCCTGTTACTTTCGTCATACGTCTACTATGCCAATTCAAAATTAATAAAGAATTATAAAATCGGATCGAAAGTTTCCATAATAGTAATAGGTGACTCTCATACCCAAAAGGCTATTAACGACAACTACTTGCCTGACGCAATAAATCTTTCTCAAAGTAGTGAGTGTATTCTTTATTCTTTTGTTAAACTTCAAACTATTCTTAAAACAAATCCCAACATTAAAACTGTGCTTTTAGGATGCGGATATAATAGTTTTTCCTCTTATTATGATGAATTCATTTATGGCACATATTCTGCTGAAGTCTCTTCAAGGTATTTTTTTGTAATGCCTGATAGCCTTAAGATGAAGTTTATATATTTTAACAGAAATACCCTAAGTAAGTATCTAAAAAAAATAGTATCAAATGGGATAACTAACCTGCGCGTTTCTCCGCTAGACTACTCTTTTCTGGGGCGCTTTGAAACTTATTCCACAATCGTGAAACTTTCCAGGGAAACCGTAAATAAGAGAATTGAAACTCAGTATTATTCAGATCGTAAGCTCGATGATTTTTCCTTACTTAATATTTTGTACTTTCGGAAAGTTATTGATTTATGTAAAAAACGAAATGTAAGACTCATTATTATTCATACTCCTTCGCACAAGTTCTATATTGATAATGTGCCTGGAAAATTTAAAGCCAGGTACGATTCGCTGATAAAGGAGAGTAAAATAAGTGCTATTGAATTTAATGATCTTTTACTGCCAGACAGTTGCTTTTTGCCTGATGGGGATCATGTTACTGATTATGGTGCAAAATTGACAACACTATATTTAGCAGATTATCTAAAAAACAAGAACTAAGATAAAGATGAAAGTAATTGTTTCGCATGATGTAGATCACTTGACTTTTTGGGAACACAAAAAGGATCTTATCATTCCAAAATTTTTCATCAGAAATACTGTCGAGTGTTTAACAGGTCATATCAGTCTTGCGGAAGCTGTTGCAAGGGGAGGTGTGATATTCAGTAACCGCTGGCACCGGTTGCAGGAAGTTATGGCTTTTGATAAAATAGAGCAAATACCTGCTTCGTTTTTTTTTGGTGTTAACAATGGAGTTGGCCTTACATACAATCTTCATGACGCGGCAATTTGGATTCATAATGTAATTGATGAGGGGTTTGATGTCGGTGTACATGGCATTGATTTTCAACAATTGGAAGATATACAGAAAGAATTTTCAACATTTCAAAGCATCTCCGGAAAAAAGCAGTTTGGGATCAGGATGCATTACCTGAGGCAATCAAGTGAAACTATAAGCCATCTCAATAAAGCCGGATATCTGTTTGACAGTACTGTTCGGGCAATGGAATCGCCCTACAAAAGTGGCGGGATGTGGGAATTTCCACTCCATATTATGGATGGCGACATCATTGAACATGGTAAACGATATAGCAGTAAATCTTTAAAGGAAGCACAGGACTTAACACGATCAGCAATTGATCAGGTTTATGAAAAACAAATAGATTACCTCACAGTTTTATTTCATGATCGTTATTTTGATGATAACTTCTCGGTATGGAAAGACTGGTATTTGTGGATAATAGAATATTTAAAATCTTTGAAAGTTGAATTTGTTGGATATGTCCAGGCAGTTGCAGAGTTGAACAACCAGAGATAAATTGGGCAAAACAGGAAGATTGAAAAGAATATCACCGATTATAAAGGTTGAATAATATAGCACAGTGTGATTTTAGAATTATTAGGAGGAAATGAAAGAAATAAGGTCGGAAAAATTAATAGCAGGAAAACTAATATTTCAGGCAGATGATTGATATTTACCAAAATCTCCTTACGTAAAGTGAACATTCTCCTGATCAACCATTATGCAGGCTCGCCTGGAATGGGTATGGAATACCGGCCATTCTATATGGCACAAGAATGGGTTCGTCTTGGACATACCGTTACAATAATTGCTGCTTCGTATGCTCATGTACGGTCAGTGCAACCTGCTTTTAGCAAGTATTATATAAAGCAATCTATCGAAGGAATTGATTATGTTTGGATTAAGACTCCTGCCTACCATGGGAATGGAGCTTTGCGTACATTCAACATGTTCTCATTTGTAGTTAGATTATTCCTGCGAGCAGCAGAATTTGCGCATAACTATAAGCCTGATGTTGTAATTGCTTCATCAACTTATCCTCTTGATATCTTTCCTGCAAAACTAATTGCACATAAAAGTAAAGCAAAACTAATTTTTGAAGTACATGATTTATGGCCATTATCACCTATGGAATTGGGCGGTTATTCAAAATGGCATCCCTTTATTGTACTTATGCAGCTTGCTGAAAATTATGCCTGTAAGAATTGTGATGCTTTGGTTTCTTTATTGCCAAAGACAAAAGAGCATCTGGTTGATCATGGATTAGATCCCAAAAAATTCAATTATATACCTAATGGCATATGCATTGATGAATATAATTCTGTTGATCCTTTGCCTTCAGAACATGATCAACTTCTGACAAGGTTGAAAAATGAAAATAGAAATATTATTTGTTACGCAGGAAGCCACGGCATTGCTAATGCGTTGGATTTTATAGTCGAAGCTGCAAATCTTCTCAGGGAAGAATCGTGTGTTTTCCTGTTGGTTGGCAGTGGTCCGGAAAAAAGCAAGCTAATTGATAAAGCAAATAGGTTGGGTTTAACTTCGCAAAGCAATGCCGGAGTGCAGAATATTTATTTTTTGCCTGCTGTGCCAAAAAAATCGTTGCTTTCATTATTGGACAGATGTGATATCCTTTATATAGGTTTGCAAAACAAGCCTTTGTTCAGATTTGGAATCAGTCCTAACAAATTATTTGACTATATGATGGCTGGTAAGCCTATCATTCAATCAATTAAAGCAGGTAACGATCTGGTTACGGAAAATAATTGTGGGATTTCAGTCGCACCAGAAGATGCAGGTCTTATTTCAATGGCAGTTAAAGAAATCGCCGGGATGAGTAATAATGAAAGGGAAAAGTTGGGGATGAACGGCAGGCAATATGTTTTAAGCCATCATGATTATAGCTTTCTGGCTGACCAATTTATTAATGTGTTCACTAATGCCAAATTTATCCTGAAATGATAAAAATATTTTTCTTTCAGGTTTTTGATAAAGGAATACAACTAATGAGTTTTTGAATTTCTTACATTTGAGCTGTTGCTTCCACCGTTAAATCTGTATTCTGTTGAGCCATACCCGATTATTTTATTACATCACATTGTTATTTGCTTTTTGTATCCCGGTGCATGATCGACTGGCATTGCTTTTTACAGTGCTTATGGTTATCAATTGGATATTGACCGGGAGTTTCCGGTCGAGAATCAGTCGGATGATTCAAGACCGGAAGCAAAGGCTTGTTTTGCTATTCGCTTCTCTTTTCTTCATTTACATGATTGGCCTTTTGTGGACAAAAAACTTGCGTTATGGCAGTATTGACCTGGAATTGAAAATACCATTAATGTTATTTCCTGTTATTTTTTCAACCAGCAGAAGCCTTATTTTCCGTGGCAAGCGGATCATTAATGTGTTTTTAGTCTATATGGCTGGTTGTTTTTTCAGCACTATGATATTTATCTTCAATGCCTTCACTAAGTATCTTCAATCGAATTCTTATGATGAATTTTACTATACAAGGCTAGCGATGTACCAACATACAACATATATGAGCATGTTTCTGAACCTTGCGTTGGCAATGGCGTTATTTCTGCTGCTTTTCCGCCGACAGATGCTCGGAATGCAGGTGCAGGTTTTCTTAGTTGCATTAATTCCTTATTATTTTATCCTCATTGTTATGCTTAGCTCAAAAGCTGGTATTTTTTGTATGGCCATTGTATTCATGGTAAGCATTATAGCTATGCTTTTATATGGCAAAAAGAAACTACATGCTATAGGGCTTTTCGCTGCTATTTGTATCGCTTTTGCTATAGCTCAGAGCATGTTTCCAAGTTCTTTCGGGAGGATGAAGGCTGTCAGCCATACCATATCCAGCCGTCCGCAAGCAGGAACTAATGCAATTGAATCTACTGCCGAGCGCGTACTAATCTGGGATGCAGCGTTAACTATCGTTAAGCAGAACTTAATTGTTGGTGTTGGTACAGGTGATGTTAAAGATGCTTTGTTTGCGCAATATAAATTGAATAGCTTCAAAAGCGGAACTTTGATGAAACTTAATGCTCACAACCAGTACCTGCAAACTTTTATTGCACTTGGATTATCTGGAATTATTATTCTGTTATTCGGGTTTATATGGCCATTATGGATTTCCCTCAAAAAGAGCTATTTGATATACGTTGCTTTTATATTCATTGTTGCTTTTAATTTTCTTTTCGAATCGATGCTGGAACGCCAGGCTGGCATGATGTTTTATGCATTCTTCAATACTTTCCTTTTTTCTATAAAAGAAGAACTCCGGGTGTGCCGGAGTCCTTCAGAATAAAAAAGAAAATTAAACCTGTGTTTAAACGAGTCCCTGTGAAATCATAGCTTCAGCTACTTTAACGAATCCACCAACGTTAGCGCCCTTAACATAGTTAATAAAGCCACCTTCTTCAGTTCCATATTTTTCGCATGTTTTGTGAATGTTGATCATAATGCTGTGCAATTCCTGGTCAACGCGCTCACGTGTCCATGAAAGACGCATAGAATTCTGCGACATTTCGAGACCTGATGTAGCAACACCACCGGCGTTAGCAGCTTTACCAGGACCGTACAGAATCTTCTTTTCAACAAAATAAACTGCAGCTTCAGGTGTAGAAGGCATATTAGCACCTTCAGAAACGCAGAAACAACCGTTAGCAACCAATGCTTTTGCATCGTCACCATTCAGTTCGTTCTGTGTAGCACATGGCAGAGCCACATCGCATTTAACATGCCATGGGGTTTTACCTTCAACATATTCACAATTGTATTTCTTAGCATATTCGCTTATCCTGCCCCTCTTTACGTTTTTCAGTTCCATCACATAAGCAAGTTTGTCAGCATCGATACCCTTAGGATCGAAAATGTAGCCAGCCGAATCGGAAAGTGTAACAACTTTTCCGCCAAGCATGTTAACTTTTTCAACAGCATATTGAGCTACATTACCTGAACCTGAGATAACAACAGTTTTTCCAGCGAAGGACAAGCCCCTTGTTTTGAGCATTTCTTCAGCAAAATATGTTGTGCCATAACCAGTAGCTTCAGGACGAATAAGACTGCCACCCCACTCGAGGCCTTTACCAGTAAGAACACCTGTAAACTCGTTGCGGATTCTTTTGTATTGTCCGAACATGAAACCAATTTCGCGTCCGCCAACTCCGATATCACCAGCGGGAACGTCGGTGTCAGGACCAATGTGACGTTGTAATTCGAGCATGAACGACTGAGTGAATTTCATCACTTCATTATCAGATTTGCCTTTAGGGTCGAAATCAGATCCGCCTTTTCCACCGCCCATAGGTAATGTGGTGAGGCTGTTTTTCAGAACTTGTTCAAAAGCAAGAAATTTCAGGATGCCAAGGTTAACGGTTGGATGGAAACGCAGGCCACCTTTGTAAGGGCCTATTGCACTGTTCATCTCGATACGGAAACCACGGTTGATCTGGAAATCACCTTTGTCGTCGAGCCAGGGAACTCTGAACATCAGAACTCTTTCAGGTTCTACCATCCGCTCAAGAATACCCTTGTATTTAGGATGTTCTTCAATGAAAGGCATCAGGGATTCAACAACTTCGTGTACTGCCTGGTGATATTCTACTTCACCTGGATTCTTGGCAATTACTTTCGCCATGAACTGTTCGACCTTTTGATCGATAACATTGTTTGTCATAAAAATGGATAGTTTAATGATTGATAAATTAATGTTTTTTACGGGGCAATATTAAAGAAAAATTAAGTAATGAAACAACAATTCAAATATTTATTTTGATTCTTCATTTTTGAGTTAAACTACATATATACAGAATATTAAATACATAATCAGATATAGACATATGCTAAATTGGCTAGATTTAGACCATCGAAATACTGCTAAATGCGGACTTTTTGTGCTGCATCATGAAAACAATTGGGAAACAACCATAAAAAAATAGTAAAATGCTGGTATTCAGAAAATTTATTGTGGTTCCGACTTTAAAAAAACACATTTTTCTTTTCTTCATAGGTTATGAAGTGCAGTTTCGTAAATTTACCCTTTCATTCAATTAGTAGCAATGGTTTAATCTATTTGTTTATGGGAAATATTGAGTTTAATCTCGACGGAATAATCCTGACTATTGATATAGACCTAGCCACCAGATTAGGTTTTACATCAGAGGAACTTAAAGGCAACCCATTTAGCCTTATTTTAGATAGAAAAGTATATAAATCTGACTATTTCGGCAGTGTTTGGAATAAACTTAGGAATGGGGGATCGCATGTTGGTGATTTTAAATTTTCCACAAAAAAAGGAACAGAACTATTACTCAACGGTTTTTTTTCACCCATTCTTGAAAAAGGAAGTTCTGACCACTATTATTTAAAAAAAGTGAGGTTTGAGGTTAAAGAAATAAAACCAATAGAAAATTCTGAGATGCCTGCCGAGGATGAAAAACTAAATGGAGTATCCGATGATCATAAGGCTATCGACCTTGAAACCCGTGAAAGCTTGAAAATGCTTGTTTTTGAAAACCGTGAACGGTTAAAAGAACTATCAGCAATAAATCAAACCACTAAGATTCTGAAAGAAGGCAAACCGATTGAGGAAACACTGCGTCAGATCTGCATGCTTTTGCCACAAGCCTGGCAATACCCTGAATATACTGTTGCGCGGATTATATTTGACCGTAAAGAAATAAAAACGCCTGGTTATACTGAAACGCCATGGATGCAAAAACAAAATTTTGAAACTGTTGATCAATTGAAAGGCAGTATCGAAGTATATTACTTAAAGCGTTTTCCCGAATTGGATGAAGGTCCTTTCCTTAAGGAAGAAAGGCATCTTATAGATAATCTTTCCACAATAATAGCGAATTATTTAAATAGCCTTAAGGCAAAATCAGTAATTGATTCTTCGGATGATGAGTCTGATACTAAAAGTATTGATGTTGGAAAGATCACAAGCCGCCAACTCTTGCAAAAGTTTTTGACTAAACAAAACCTCGACCGCGATGTATTTCATGACCTGATGCCATTCAAAGTTAACGAAGTGCTATTAATTGCTAATTTGTATGATGCCTATAATGTAGAAAATGAGGGACGATTCCTGGAGCATATCCTTGGCGAATATTATCAGCTTAATTTGACTGCAATTCCACGGGTTACAGGTATATCAACCTATGAAGAAGCTTCTGTCCAGTTAAAATCAAAGCATTATGATTTGATAATTATTATGATGGGCACGGATAAAAAGGCCCCTCTGGAGATGAGTAAAAGCATAAAGCACCATTATCCATACATTCCAATATTTATGTTGTTAAATAACAACAGTGATATTGCTGAATATGATCAGAACCAGGACGCACATAAGGTCATCGATAAAGTTTTTGTCTGGAACGGGGATTCCAAAATATTTTTCGCCATGGTAAAATATTTGGAAGACATGGTGAATGTAGAAAATGACACACGAATTGGTTTGGTAAATGTTATTCTTCTTGTTGAAGATTCGGCTAAATATTATTCCCGCTATTTGCCAATGCTTTACGCCAGCGTACTGGAGCAAACAAAACGCCTGATTGAAGATGTGAGTAACGATGAACTTTACAAAGTTCTTCGCTTACGTGCTCGGCCCAAAGTGCTGCATGTTGAAACGTTTGAAGAAGCAATTGATATTTTTCACAAGTATAAAGACAATTTACTCTGTCTGATTACTGACATGAAATTCAACCGCAAAGGGATCTTAGATGAAAATGCCGGATATAATCTCGTTAAATATATCAGAAGTCAGAATAAAGATCTGCCAACAATTATCCAGTCATCAGATCCTGAAAATGCCAGATTGGCTTACGAACTTAAAGTCTCGTTCATCGATAAAAATTCGAACAGCCTGTCGCAGGATATCAAGAGTTTTATAAGCCATTATCTGGGATTTGGCAGTTTCGTGTATAAAGATGCTTACGGTAACGATATTGCAGTGGCGAGTTCATTAAAGGAATTTGAGCGCAATCTGACAACTATCCCTGATGAATCACTGATCTATCATGGTAAAAGAAATCACTTTTCGCTGTGGTTGATGGCAAGAGGCGAGATACAGATAGCCAGGGTAATTAACCCTTTAAAAATCAGCGATTTTAAAAATCCTTCCGAATTGAGGGAGTTTATGCTCAAAGCCATTCAAAAATATAGAAACGAAAGAAACAGAGGCAAAGTAATTGGTTTTGAAGAAGCAGATATTATAGAGGAAAGCAATATTGTGTCGCTATCTTCCGGTGCAATGGGAGGCAAAGGCAGGGGATTAGCCTTTATCAATACTCTCATTTATAATTACGATTTTTCGCAGTTAGTGCCTGATATTAATGTCCGAACACCAATTACCGCAATAATCGGTACCGACGAATATGATTATTTTATCGAACGCAACAAATTGTATAATTACGTCTACAAAGAAAAAGATTACGCCAAACTACGTGCAACTTTTCTGGAAGCAAGATTAACGGATACACTTATTAGAAAACTCAGGATATTGCTGAAGAAGATCAATAAGCCACTGGCTATACGTTCGTCGGGTTTGTTTGAGGATTCGCTGATGCAGCCATTTGCAGGTATCTTTGAAACGTATCTTATTCCCAATAACCATCCAGAGTTGGAAGTTAGGCTGAACCAGGCAATGGATGCCATTAAATTGGTTTATGCATCTGTTTTTTCTAAGATTGCCAGAGGTTATGTAGAGGCAATCCATTATAAAATTGAAGAAGAAAAAATGGCAATCGTTATCCAGGAAGTGGTTGGAAACAAGTTCGAAAATTCCTATTACCCGCACATAAGCGGTGTAGCTCAATCGTATAATTTTTATCCGTTTTCGCACATGAAACCTGAAGAAGGATTTGCTGTAATGGCTGTCGGTCTGGGCAGGTACGTGGTTGAAGGTGAAAAGGCTTATCGTTTTTCACCATTCTATCCCAATGTTGAAATTAATACACCCAAAGATCAATACCGAACATCGCAGGTAGATTTTTATGCTATTGACCTGAATATTCACACCTTAAATCTTATTGAAGGAGAAGATGCCGGACTGGCCAAACTTGAGATAAGTGAAGCCGAGAAACATGGTACAATCAGACATTCTGCATCAGTTTACGATCTGGATAATAACCGTATAGTTCCCGGATTAAACCATGCCGGACCACGTATTATTAATTTTGCCAATATTTTAAAATACAATTATATCCCGCTTGCCGATACTGTTAAATTAATTCTTGATGTGGTGAAGGAAGCATTAGGATCTCCGGTGGAAATAGAATTTGCAATCGACCTGAATAAGGATGCAGGTGGCAGGGCATCATTTTATCTATTACAGATAAAACCACTCATTGGTAATGCAGAAGATTATAACATTGACGAAGAAAAAATTGAGAAGGAAGATGTTATCGTATTTTCGGAAAAGGGAATGGGGAATGGACTTATAAATGATATTACCGATATTATTTATGTTGATACAGAATTGTTTGATAAATCGCGTACCAAAGAAATGGCAGACGAGATCGAACAACTGAATGAAATAATGAAAAACGAGAATAGGAGATATATCCTTATTGGCCCTGGAAGATGGGGCACACGCGATCCCTGGATAGGGATTCCTGTTAACTGGCCGCAGATATCAAACGCAAAAGTAATTGTTGAAACCAGTCTCGAAGATTTTCCTCTCGACGCATCGTCAGGATCACATTTTTTTCATAACGTAACTTCCATGAGTATCGGTTATTTCTCTGTTCAGCCCGAACTCGGAAATAGTTATATTAACTGGGGCTTACTCAATAAACGCACTGTTGTTAATAAAACAAATTTTTTCAGGCATGTGAGGTTAAAAAAACCATTGGTTGTTAAAATGGATGGCAAAAAGAGAATGGCTGTCATTTCTGTTAAGTAATGTATTATTTCAGGATCAATTCTTATTCATCTGAACATGAGGAAAGTTAAGGATATTAAGAAGTTTTATTTCTCAGATACGCCATTCGACAATCTGATGATGAAGCGCATCACCAAAGTATTGCTCGTTTGCAGTAAATATGATGCTTTTGTGCTGGAAGGTGATGGGCGGATAGAAGAGCAAATATTTAATGAATATGTTGCCCTTAATTTAAGGTATCCGCCTCATTTTGTGCAGGTCTCAAATGTAAAGGAAGCTAACCGTGTTTTAGGCGAAGAGCAGATTGACCTTGTAATAACAATGCTTGATTTAGGGGAGATTGATGTTTTTAAATTTTGCAGGCAAATAAAAGAGTTATATCCCAAAAAACCGATTGTTCTGTTAACAGCATTCTCAAGGGAAGTTTCATTGCTTCTTGATCATGCAGATTTAAGTTCAATTGACTATGTTTTCAGTTGGCTGGGGAATGCTGATATCATGCTTGCAATAATAAAGCTGATTGAGGATAAAATGAATGTTGAGCACGATGTTCATGAAGTTGGTATTCAAACTTTATTGCTCGTAGAGGATTCCGAGAGGTTGTATTCCAGTTATCTGCCGAACCTATACAAGCTTATTTTTAAGCAATCGCTTAAATTTATGACTGAAGGTTTAAATGAGCATCAAAAAACGATTCGGATGCGTGGCCGGCCAAAGATATTGCTTGCAACAAATTTTGAAGAAGCGATGTCCTTGTATAATAAATACAAGAATAACCTGCTCGGAATAATTTCTGATATCAGCTTTAAGGTAAACGGAGCAATTGACAAAACTGCTGGTGTACAGTTTTGTACAATTGTAAAGAATGATAATTCTGATTTACCTTTTCTCCTTCAATCTTCTGAAGCCGAAAATGCAAGCTATGCCAAGGATCTTAGCGTTGATTTTATCGATAAGAATTCTAAAACCTATTCTATCGATCTTAAAAATTTGATTATAAATAATTTTTCCTTTGGCGATTTTATTTTCAGGAATCCTAAAACGAAAGAAGAAATCCTGCGCGTAAGTGATCTGAAAAATCTACAGGATAGGTTGTTTGATATTCCTGACGATTCATTTTTTTACCATATTAGTAACAATCATTTCTCTAAATGGCTTAATGCAAGGGCTATATTTCCAATTGCCGAGATGTTTAAGGTGCTGAAGCCTGAAGATTTTAGTGATGTTGATGAAGTAAGGCGTTATATATTTGATGCTATTGCCCGCTACCGTATTACAAAAGGGCGGGGAGTAATTGCCGATTTTTATAAAGATAAATTTGATGAGTATTTAATTTTTACGAGAATAGGAAGTGGTTCTATTGGCGGGAAAGCACGAGGACTGGCATTTATCGACTCGCTGCTAAAACGCAATAAAATGGTAGATAAGTATGATGATATTATACTTACTATTCCGCGAACGGTTGTTCTGGGTACCGATATTTTTGATGAATTCATGGAAGACAATAACCTTTACAAGATTGCTCTTTCAGATAAAAGTGATGAAGAAATATTAAATCACTTTGTTAGAGGCAGACTCCCTTTCCGCATCCACGAGGACTTATATGCTTTTCTGACAGTCGTTAAAAAACCTATTGCCATCCGATCATCAAGTTTGTTGGAGGATAGCCACTATCAGCCATTCGCGGGTATTTATTCTACTTACATGATACCTAATATTGCGGAGGATGAAAGGTTGATGATCGAAAAGCTTAGCCTGGCAATAAAATCTGTGTATGCTTCAGTCTATTTTAAGGGAAGCAAAGCATATATGACTGCCACAAAAAACGTGATTGATGAGGAGAAAATGGGAATAATCTTACAGGAAGTATGCGGACAACAATATGGGGAGCGCTTTTATCCTGTTATCTCCGGTGTGGCCAGATCGATAAATTTTTATCCTATTGATCCTGAAAAACCAGAGGACGGCATCATAAATGTAGCACTGGGGCTAGGAAAATATATAGTTGATGGCGGGAATTCCCTGCGGTTTTCTCCGCGTTATCCAAAAAAAGTCCTTCAGTTATCTTCGCCGGAGATGGCTATGCGCGAAACGCAAAAATCATTCTATGCGCTTGATCTGAAAGGTGAAAGCTTCAAACCTTGTGTTGATGATGGAATAAATATCCTTAAACTTCCCGTCAGGGAAGCAGAAAAAGATAACTCGATCAAATACATTGCTTCAACCTTCGATTTTGAGAGCAATATGATACGTGATGGAATAAACTACGAAGGCAAGAAACTGATCACATTTTCCAATATTCTTAACAATAATACCTTTCCGTTGGCTTCGATTATGGTCGATGTGCTTCAAATTGCACAGACTGAAATGAACAAACCTGTAGAAATTGAATTTGCAGTTGACCTTGATGTACCTGATGATGAGCCTCAGATATTTAATTTACTTCAAATAAGACCTATAGTAGATCAGGATCAGGTAATTAAAGAAAACCTTGACGAAGTAAAAACAGAAAACACAATCTTGTTTTCGAATTCCGCACTCGGCAATGGATTTATCGACGATGTTTGCGACATTGTTTACATAAGGCCTGAAACATTTGACGCTTCCAGGAATAGTGACCTCGTGAACGAAATTGCCATTATTAATGACAAATTCCTCAAGGAGGAGAAAAACTACATACTTATTGGACCAGGCCGCTGGGGATCAAGTGATCCATGGCTAGGTATCCCTGTTAAATGGCCACAAATATCGGCAGCCAGGCTTATTGTTGAATCAGGGCTGTCTCATTATCGCATCGATCCAAGCCAGGGGACGCATTTCTTCCAAAACCTGACCTCCTTCCGGGTAGGCTATTTTACTATCAATCCTTTCAATAAAGATGGCTTTTTTGATCTGGATTACCTGGCAGGGATTCCCTCTTTTTACGAAGATGACCATATACGGCATATCAGGTTTAAGTCACCTTTGATCATAAAAATAGATGGTCGAAAGAACAAAGGATTGGTGATGAAAAGTATTGATTAGCCCTTACAGCTAAGAATGATTATAAATCAGCGCAATTTCAGAAATATTTTTTTCTTGTAAGAAGCAATCCAACTTAAATATATAATTTCGCAGTGTTATTTTAATAACAATGCGAAAGCAGCATAAGTATTGATAACTATTTAAACATAAAAAAGATGAATTTAGAAAAAGTAATGAGCAACCTGGAGAAGAAACATCCGGGAGAAGTGGAGTATCTTCAGGCAGTGCGCGAAGTACTCGAATCACTGGAAGAAGTATTAAGTGAAAACCCTCATTTTGAGGCCGCCGGCATCATTGATAGAATCATAGAGCCCGACAGGATTTTAAGTTTCAAAGTTCCATGGGTTGACGACAGCAACAAAGTACAGGTAAATCTTGCTTATAGGATTCAGTTTAATAACGCTATTGGTCCATACAAAGGTGGTCTGCGTTTTCACCCGAGTGTTAATCTTAGTATCCTGAAATTTCTGGGTTTTGAGCAAATCTTTAAAAACAGCCTTACTTCTTTGCCAATGGGTGGCGGAAAAGGAGGGTCTGATTTCGATCCAAAAGGTAAGTCAAATGCTGAAATCATGCGTTTTTGCCAATCGTTTATGCTGGAACTCTGGCGTTTCATTGGTCCCGAAACTGACGTTCCTGCAGGCGACATAGGTGTTGGTGGTCGTGAAATAGGCTTCCTGTTTGGTATGTATAAAAAACTGGCACAGGAGCACACAGGTGTTCTTACTGGCAAAGGAATCAATTGGGGCGGAAGCCTCGTACGGCCCGAAGCTACCGGCTTTGGCGCTGCTTATTTTGCTAATGAAATGCTGGCTACAAAGGGAGATTCTTTTAAAGGTAAAACCGTTTGTTTGTCGGGTTTTGGAAATGTATCATGGGGAGCCGTTACTAAAATTACTGAGCTTGGTGGCAAGGTGGTCACAATCTCTGGTCCTGACGGATACATCTACGATCCTGATGGCATCACAGGAGAAAAGATTACTTATATGCTCGAACTCCGTGCTTCAAACCAGGATATTGTAAAACCATATTCTTATGAATTCCCCGGTGCACAGTTTCATCAGGGCAAGCACCCCTGGGAAGTAAAATGCGATGTGGCTTTGCCTTGTGCAACGCAAAACGAGCTCAACAAAGAAGATGCACTTAATCTTGTAAAGAATGGTTGCATTTGTGTTGCCGAAGGTGCTAACATGCCATCAACACCCGAAGCTGTTGAGGTGCTTCTGACAAATAAAATATTATTTGGACCGGGCAAAGCCGTTAATGCAGGTGGTGTTGCCACGTCAGGGCTGGAAATGTCACAAAACTCGATGAAGCTTAACTGGTCAGCTAATGAAGTTGACGGAAGGCTGCATGAAATTATGAAGAACATCCACAGTTCTTGTGTAAAATACGGCAAACAACCTGATGGTTACGTTAACTATGTAAAAGGTGCCAATATTGCCGGCTTCCTGAAGGTAGCAAATGCAATGTTAGATCAGGGTATCCTATAAAATTTTTGTTGGGTTAATTAACTAGGGCTATCTCAGGTTGGGATGGCCCTTTTTAATGAATTTCTCATTTCTGCTGAACACTTATGGAGAATCCGGATTGCCCCCATTTCGTATCCTAACTATTTCTTTATTTTTTAGATTGTGCTTTTTACCAATTCCCAAAAAAGAGGCTGCCTGAGAAGGCAGCCTCTTCTTATTAAAAATTAATTCCTATCTGACTCCTATCTTCTTCATAAAATATCTGTCGTCGCTCCTCAGCACCGCCATATAAACACCTGCCTGCAGGTCATTCAGACAAATCTGCATAGTAAATGTGCCATCAATAAAAACATTTTCCTGTTTCCATATCAAAGCACCTGTACCACTATAAATTTCCACTGAATAATTCGCTTTTTCCATTGATTCAACTTTGATAGTAAACTGACCATTATTAGGGTTAGGATATATTTCCACAGCCTTGTTAAAGTCAATAACACGAATGCCGACGGGCACAATTAAAATACTGTTTGAAGGTGCCGAACTGCAATCATTCAGAGTAACAACAACGGTGTAGTTTCCGGTAATAACGGCTGTATGTTCTTTGCCTATTGCACCTGGAATTAGTGAACCATCAACATACCACTGGTTGCCGTAATCAGCGCTGCTTACCAACGTGTCACCGTGATGCGTAATTACAGGTGTTGCCGGCAATTGATTCACTGTTACCTCCAGAGGCGGTGCTTCCTGTCCAATACAGTTGCCATTAGTAGCATAAACTGTGATGCTGCCTGAAGTGGCACCCGGATTAAAATTAATTGTTATCGCATTCGTATTAGCTCCAGCTACAATCTCAGCTCCTGGAGGCAGCCCCCATATATAGTCATAAGCATTGGCGACCGGTGCTATAGAATAGCTGATGTTTTCTGCTCCATCACAAACAGCTGCCGGGCCGGTAATTGACCCTGCGTCTCCGGGAATTGGCAAAACGTTTATTTCCAAAGGATCTGATGTAGCACCTGTTCCACAAGGACTTATACCATAAACAGTAATACCGCCAGAAGTGGAACCCAGATTATAATTGATTATTATATTATTTGTATTCTGACCAGACGCAATAACCGCACCGGGAGGTGCAGTCCAAAAATAGGAAGTTACCCCAGGTATCGGATCAGTAGAATAAGGGACACCCTGGGTGCCATCGCAAACCATGGTAACACCATCAATTGCTAATGGCTGCACAGGCAGAGGAATTACATTTACAGGGTACGACGACGAAGGGTAACTGTTACATATACCATCAGTTGCATACACAATGAAACTTCCCGAAAGTGCAGTTGGAGAAAAGGTAACTGTGATAATATTCGTGTTGTTACCTGCTGTAATGCTAGCACCTGAAGGAAGTGTCCATACATACCCTGTAGCACCGGCAAAGGGTGCAACAGAATATACAATACCTGTTGAACCTGCACAAAGGCTATTGGTGCCGCTAATTAATCCTATGGATCCGGCTAACAGGCATTGCGTAGTAAATGTCTGATCCAGTCCGTTAGTGGTTCCTGCCGAATTGATGCCAACACAACGGAAATGATATGTAGTTCCCGGGGTAAGACCTGAAAGACTTGCCTGCACAGGAACAATTGTATTTCCTGTAACCTGCATCGGTGTTGCGGCCAGGGTGTTTCCGTAAGAAGAATTTAAGCCCCATTCAAAGTGAACAGAAGTGATGAAATAATTGGCATTCACTGTTCCGTGTAATATGGCTTCGCTAAAAGTAATGTTAGTGGCAGGCAAGGTAATAACGGAAGGAGGAACAGGAATCTGCCCCGAAATCGTAATCATAAGCGAATCTTTCACATTAATGTCCTGCACCGAAATTGCTGTAGCCCAAACAGTACCGTCGGCTATTGCAGTCACAAGACCAGAAGGGCTAATGATTGCCAGGCCGGTTGCTGGTGCTAAACTCCAGGTTACCGCCTGGTTAGCATAAGAGGGATATATAGTTGAGTTTATCTGTAATGTTCCACCCCCTATATTAATTATTGCAGGAACACCACCTTGGGTTGCCACATCAATGCCAAAAAGCCCACCTGTGGTTATATTTTGTATGTAGCCAAAATCCCCAGGACCTCTATCCTCTGTCCAGATGCCGGCACATAATTTAGGGCCGACAGATCCGAAACCATATCTCCCCTTGCCTAAAGTAGATGTTGTTGAGCTTATTTCGGCCCGGGTGTGAGGCCAGGCAAAGTTACCTGAAGCATTAAGCCTTGTGGCATATATTTTATAATTACTAGTGTACGACATAAACATAGGGGTATCATCTACAAGAGCAAGATCCCCGGCCTGCATATCGCGATTTGAGCTCATAGGGTACACTACTTTACCAAGGTTGGTGAATTGCCTGGCACCTGTACTTTTGAGGTATTTCTGAATATATACGCCATAAAGAGTCTGATTCGGATCGGTAAATGAACACACTGCCCATACATAAGGGGAGCCCGGAGTAAGGTTTATTCTTGTTTCCATCTGGTAACTATCATTATCGCCGGTATTTGTGTTGAAATTAACACCGTTCATGCCATACGGGATTGTGCCATTTGGGTTAATGCGTTGCAGAAAGGAATTGAAGCGGAATGCAGTAGAACTGTAGTAACCGTAATAAGTAGTGTCAGCTTCGGCCACAATGGAGTAGTCCCGATAGCCGGCAGTGGTTTGATCGCAAATCTGCAAAGGTGCATAAAGTGCCACGCCCGAACTGTTATACTGTTGAACATAAAGGTTGGTGTAAACCCCACCTGTTGACTTTTGATACACCATTGTAAATTTATTGCTCAGGTTAGCCACAATCTGACCTCGTGTTGTTGTGTTTCCATCAACTGTAACTTCTATTGGTGTTGCCCAGGCAAGGGCTCCTCCTGTAGTTATCTTTTGGAGCATCAGCGTATTTGATGTGCCTTCATTCCAGCAAGTGACTACTTCCCCGTTAGGCAGGGCACAAACATTGGGGGCAAGTCCATCTCCAAGGATTATCCCATTTGTATTCCAAAGATGAGTTCCTGCCTGCGAAACCCTGTAAAGTACAGCCTGCATGCTCCCTGAGCGCTCATCCTGCATAGCGATTATAAAATTGTTTGCTCCATCCACACAGGCATTAAAAACATAAGTGGCAGAACCGGAAGTTTGGTTGCTCACCAGCATGCCATCGGATCCCAATAATTTATTGCCAGCCGCATCAATGAGTTGTGCCCGCATATCGTAATTGCCGCCATTCTGATGATAAAAGGCAATCCACATTTTCCCGTCGGATGTGGGTACTGATACCATATCGGCAGTTGGAAGCCCGGATATCTCCAGATTTACAGAGGTGTTCATGTTCCATTGCGCCATAACCGTGGCGTAGGGAGTAGTAAGGAATGCCGTAAGTGCAAGTAAAAACAAGTTTCTGGTAAAGTTTTTCATGGCTTTTGATTTTAAGGATTGTGAATCACCTGTGGATTTGATACCAACAAAGTTAAGCACTGTTATGAACTTATTTCAAAAAAACGATAACATTTTCAGTAAATCATGAAATTATCAATTTCAATGATGAATTTGCCATTTCCAACATTGAATTTGCTGTCTGCAAATTTGGATTTGCTATCTTCAATATTGCTTTTGCCATTTCCAACTTTGAATCTGCCGTTTGCAATATTGCAGATGCCATCTGCAATGGGGAGGGTCCATTAATCTGTGTAAATGGTAGAAAAATAAGAGGGAATCTCTGTTGCTGATGAGGTGAAGAGGTTTTTTTGTAGATTAGCAGTTGCAAGGTAAATTATTCACAGGTGAAAGCAGAATTACAAATTCTGCAATGTTCAGAACGGCATTGCAAATGCCGCTCAGGGGACCAGATTAGAACGCATTTTCCATTAAACAAAAATGAATCAATTATATTTTGCCATTTTGCATTTAGAGCATCCATCCTGCTTTGATTAAAATCTTTTTACATTTTAGACACAATTCTTTTTCTTCACCGGTAGTGTTCTTACCTTCAGCATCACGCATGAAGCAAGTTTTCACATGGCAGTGACAAAGCCCTTGGGTATGCCCGAGTTCGTGAATAGCGATTTTAAAGAATTGCTCTTTGTTGTTTTTTAAACGGAAGATAGAAGCAACACATGCATTCCCCGGACAATAACTTAAGCCCATAATTCCCCAATCTGCAAATTTACCTTTGGTTGTGCTGATGTCTTTTGTAGTTAAGGCAAGTGTAACATGATTTGCAGGAGTATGAGCTGAAAGCTGACGAATCAAACTATCACCTCTATACCTGTTTCTTACAGAATAATAAGCAGAGTGAGGAAGGGGAATTGATGCCAGTAACTTTGCGTTGGAATATATTTTTGTAAATTCACTGTATATATAATTTGTTAATTCTAATGGCATATCATTATAAGGAACAATGTCAATAATAATTGGCTTTTTTACTGCGGTGGCAGCAGAAACCTTCTGTATTTGAGGATTTGGAATTTCTATTACCGAAGCAAGAATTGTAAAAGATGCATACAATAATGCAGCAATAAGTGAAATAAGTATAGCCGGTGAACGATACCTATTCATCATATAATTTGGAAAGATTTTCATTTTTTATTATCCGGGCACTTTGTGATAAAATTTCCTTGTCCCCTTTGTAAACTGTCAACATAGCAGGCGGATCGTTCTCCTTACCTGTTTCACTAATCGAACATTCATAAGTGTATCCGGCATTTTCAAATTTATAGCTATGGTTGCCACCTGATCCTTCCAAAATTACTTGCCCGCTTTGAAGAACTAAATCTGGCTTGTACTTCTGAGATTTGTTAATTGCCCAACAAGCATACCGAAATTTTTCTTTGCCTAAATCGTCAATTCTGATCCTGTATTTTGATGTTTCTAAAATGCAGACAGGTGTCTCATAATTTGATAAAGATGAATGTATGTTCTTTTTATCAGCTTCAATTAACTTCGCTTTTAAATTTCTTTCATAATTAGATTGATAGTTGATAGCAACTAAATGACCGTCAAAATCCAACCATACTACTCCATCATTTAGCATAATACCTCTCCAACCCATATCTGACCAATCGGTCGCCAGGTTGGATTTGATTATCATCTGTTTCAGCCCATCATCAAAAATATCATTGTATCTCTTTATAAATTCCTGTTTGTTCTTTATTTCCGGAACAGGATATTCCCGTTCCAAAGGATAGGATATCATATTCGCAATCTTTTCATTTTTGCCGTACTTAACGCAATCAATAAACTCAGAAACAACTTTCTGGTATTCTTTTTTCAATTCCTGGCCAAATATACCGTGGCAGCTCAGGGTTAACAATGCAATTATGGTAATTCGAATTCTCATTTTTCAAATATTTGCTGAACGATGTTTGTGTTATATAAATTGATTCAAAAGGCCCGCCGTGCAATTGTTTAGATTTCAATTCCTGGTGCTTTATATCGTTGCTTGATCAAGTGTTTTAATTTTGCGCTTTACTTTTCCACATTAGCCAGTTCACTTATCGTTCTTATTGTTTGTATAACTGAATTAATGCGGGCTTCGCCGGAAAAGGATGGCAATGCACAAAATACAGCTTCCGGTAACCCGCTTCCGGCGAGTAGCTGCTTACATTCTTGCCGTATAAAAGTTAAAACGTCATGCTGAGCATCTTTCAACTCGTTCACGATGTGGAAGCGGTTATCTAATACATAAATGATGTCTTCAAAATCGGAGCTGGTTCTCAGATCGCTGCCACCCCTGTTTTTTAAGGCCACAAATTTTGATGCTAAAAAATAGGCCGGTTCAAAGAGGCGGACTACAATCCCATCTTCAAATTTGTAATCAAATGTGTGTGCCAGGCCTTTTTCGTACCACTCGTTAGTGAATCCTAAAATAGCGGCATCAACAGGCATGATGTCAACTTTTATTCCGGCATACCGCCACCTGCAAATAATACCATCTTCAATATCGTTCACAAATTTAAGTTTACGCAATTGGTCTTCCAATTGGTTGAACGCCGAATAGGAAACCAGTTCGACAACACAATCCACATCGTTGGTTGGGCGCACTTCGGTAGCTGATGCATCTGTAGCGTATATTTCGGTCACCGACCCGCCCACAAACACAACGCCAGGCAACAAATAGTCCAGCCCTTCGGCAATGGTGTGCAACATAATCAGATTTAACATGCCTCATCTCCTTTCAACCGTTTTTTAAATTCTGCTATTGCCAGATTTACTTCGCGTGCCCGCCCTATCCTGATTACATCGGCTAATGCGAGCAATTCATACAAGGCGTTGTCCTCCATTATGGCATCGGGAACGGTTTTGTATAAGGGTTCAATGGCTTGTCCACGGAGTGTGCCTTTTGCGCTTTGCCACACATAGTTTTCGGTACCGGCTTCGATGGTGGCATTGATGGGTGGTGCAGAATGTGCTGTTGGTATGCCGCGGACAACCGCGCCGGGAAGTGCCGGGAAAACATATTTAAGGCCCGAAACCAGAAAATCGAGAAATGAAGCAGTATAAACCGTGCGTTTGTTTTCCGAAACCAAACCGGCCAGGCTGCTGCGCTGCAAGCTCTCGCTTACTTCGGACGGGCTGATTTTAAGGCTTTCGGCAATATTCTGAAAACGCCAGGCATTGCCATGCATGGTGCATATTTTTAGTAAGATAACCACATCTTGTGGGCGCATTCCGTTATGTGTTTTCATATTGTGTATTTATTTGCGATTCGCGAATTGCAAATATAATTATTATTGTTCTGAATAATAGATAAATACAAATAATATTTTGATGGAATGAACTACCCTGCCGCAAAGCAGCGGGGAATTAAATCCAAAGAAAGATTAAAGGTTTTAGAAAGGGTATTGACTTGCAAATACCATGCGATAGAAATCGTGCGGGAGTGGTTGCACAAATAAGTCTTTGGAACATGTAAAGCCTCATGTATCCATTTTCCAAATCAGGAAGTAAAATACAGCCAAATCAGGAAGTAATATGTCGCCAAATCAGGAAGTGAAATGTTGAAATGCATAAAATTCCATTATATTTGCATAGAATTAGAATCACATCAGTTATGAATGAAAGGTCTTATTTATTACGCTTGTGCGATAAGGAATTACAACTGGCGTTACAATCTTCTGGGGCAGTATTAATTGAAGGGGCTAAATGGTGTGGAAAAACACGTACTGCCTCGAATGCTGCAAAGAGCGTTTTGTATATGCAAGATCCGGATCATACGGCATCTTACCAGGCGATGGCCGATACTAAGCCTTCATTATTACTAAAAGGTGCAACACCAAGACTAATTGATGAGTGGCAAATGGCCCCGGTTTTGTGGGATGCAATCAGATTTGAAGTAGATAAAAGTGGAGCTGCCGGTCAGTTTATTCTGACGGGTTCTGCAGTGCCTGCCGATAATTTAACCGCACATACCGGTACCGGACGCTTTTCCCGTTTGCTGATGCGTCCTATGAGTCTATTTGAATCGAATGAATCAAATGGTTCGGTATCTTTAGGTGAACTTTTTAATGGAAATCAAGCGATTGAGGCGATGTCGGATTTAACCATAGAAAAAATAGCTTTTGCTTTATGCAGAGGCGGATGGCCTGCCTGCGTGAGGAAAAATGAAACATCAGCTTTACGCATGGCAAGAGATTATGTAGAAGCTGTGATTAATCATGATGTATCGCGCGTTGATGATGTTGAAAAGAATCCTGAAAGAGTTCGGTTATTGTTGCGATCTCTGGCGAGAAATGTGGCTACTCCGGCCTCTATACAGACCATTAAAAACGATTTAGAAGCAACAGATATTTCAATTTCGGATAAAACAATCAGTTCGTACCTGAATGCGTTGCGAAGAATTTTTGTGGTAGAAGATTTGCCTTCCTGGTTGCCATCAATGCGTTCAAAAACGGCTATCCGTACTTCATCAAAGCGGCATTTTGTTGATCCTTCTATTGCTACAGCAGTATTGCGAACAAACCCTGATGGTTTATTAAATGACTTTTTGACTTTTGGTTTCCTATTTGAATCTTTATGTACAAGAGATATTCGTGTTTATGCTCAAGCGATAGATGGTGATGTGTTTCATTACCGCGATAAAAGTGGATTAGAATCTGATTTAATTGTTCGGCTAAGAGATGGCCGCTGGGCAGCGATAGAAGTAAAATTGGGTAATAGGCAGATTGAAGAAGCTGCTCAAAATTTATTGGCGCTAAAAGCAAAAATTGATGAAGATAAAATGGGACAGGCTTCTTTTTTACTGGTTATAACCGGAGGCCAATTTGCATATCGTCGTAATGATGGTGTTTTGGTGGCACCTATTGGATGCCTGAGAGATTAAACAACTCCTTGCCAACAGAGAAAACTCACTGGCACTGGTGAGGTTGCTGGGATTTTTGTTTTTATGCTTTACAGGCACAGCCTGAAGGATAAGACAGACTCAGGTGCAACCTGAGCCTAACGTGGGCCTAACATGATGCGCAGCCTTCGCCGAATCGGTAAATTATTCATATGTGAAAGCAGAATTACAAATTCTGCAATGTTAAGAACGGCATTTCAAATGCCGCTCAGCAGAGGGTATGTTCTTGTATATGCCGGTGACGAATCCCAACAACGATCTTCTTGCCAGGTATTAAACTGGAAGTCGATTGGCTGGTTTATGAAATAGAGGAAATATCCTTGCCCGGAATGAGGTGACGGGATCTTTTTGTTTAAATTTTACAGGCATTGCCTGAAGGATAAAACAGACTCAGGTGCAACCTGAGCCGAGCATGATGCGCAGCCTTGGCTGAACTGGGCCAAACATGTTGTGCAGCCTTCACCGAACTGGTGTGAGTTGAAAAGATGTGGTTTATAAGTTATTTAGTTTTTAAGTATATTAGCAGTTGCATTTGAAGATTATGCGCCTTAGAGGACAATTGATAACAACTTAATCGATGAGTGTTTTATGCAAAACCTTGGTAAAATAATACCAACTATCAAATCCGGTGAAGAATCATTAGAATTCGATGGCAATAAACTTCCAAATTGTCTCTTGGATTTTTGGAAGTGGAGTGTCTCTGATATTTTAAGTAATTCAACTCGCGGAAGATTTGCTGAATTCATAGTCGCTACAGCTTCACATGTGGATTTAAATCTACCGCGTGACGAATGGCAATCATTTGATTTAATAACACCGGAAAATATAAAAATTGAAGTCAAATCTTCTGCCTATATACAATCATGGCATCAACAGGAAGAATCTAAGATTTCATTTTCAATAAAACCCGCAAGATCATGGGATAGTGAAACAGGAATCCAATCAGCTATTCAGAAAAGGCATGCGGATGTCTATGTGATGTGTTTACTTAAGCATAAACAACAAGATTCTATTAATCCGTTAGACATGTCTCAATGGGAATTTTATGTTTTATCTAAATTCGAGATTGATAATTATAAAAAGAGCCAACACTCAATTACTTTAAACTCGTTGAATAAACTTACAATTCCTGTGACATATGAAAAATTATCTGACGAAATAAAAGCAAAAAACAATAAAAATGTTTACAACAAACAATACTGAAGCAATTCAACCATTTTAGAATTACAAACTGTAGTTATGAAATTTCATTTAAGAGTTTATGACAACTATCATTATACTGATGAGTCCGAAGCGTATAATCATGGAGAATATGAAACTTATGAAGAAGCTTTATGTGAAGCCAAGGCTATTGTATATGAATTCCTTGAGCAGAATTGGGAAAGAGGAATTATACCTGAAGATTTAATTGCAATATTTTCACTCTATGGAGAAGACCCAATTATTTTACCTAATGAACCCGGGGAAAATGAAATATTTTCTGCCAAAGCTTATGCGGAAGATATTGCTATTGATATTTGCAGAAAACTTTGAAATCTATAATGGAAATACAATCACTTTATCAAGAGACAATAATATTTGCCACCGCTAAGCATTTGGAGAAAGAGCAGAAAGTTCCAGGAACTAACATGCCATATGTTGTTCATCTTAGTAATGTTGCAATGGAAATAATAATTGCCAGTTTCAATACTGACAATTTCAATTTAAATTTCGCAATTCGGGTTGCTTTACTTCACGATACAATTGAAGATACAGCAACCACTTTTGAAGAGTTAGAAAATAAATTTGGAATTGAAATAGCAACAGCGGTTTCTGCTTTATCAAAAAATAGTGAATTGAAGAAAGAACAACAAATGCAAAACAGTTTGATGAATATTAAAAAGTTGCAGAAAGAAGTTTGGGCTGTAAAACTTGCAGATAGAATAACAAATCTTCAACCACCTCCATCTTTTTGGGATGCAAAAAAAATAATGAAGTACCTAGATGAATCGAGAATAATATTGAGTGAACTTAGAGACGGAAATAGATTTCTTGCAAGTAGACTTGAAGCAAAGATTGAAGAATATAAAAATTACAAATAGAATCGACTCTGAATACAGATAGATTAACAGAAGTCGAACATTTGCTGTTAGTTTTTGCATGAAAAAACCAGGATGACGATTTTCTATCCCAAGCCTTTGTTTCTGTCGTATGCAACGACATAACATAGATTTTTCAAAGCATTTTCCTACTGTGCCTTATATGTCTAATGTGGTATTCTTTTTGGTTTGGGGAGCCTTACCCAAACAACCCCGAAAACGCCTCCTCAATCTTCGAAATTCCTTTAACCTTTATCCCAAGTTGTTTCAGATTCAGGCCTTTCAGATTGTATTTTGAAATGTAAACCTGTTCGAAGCCCAGTTTGTCGGCTTCGGCAATGCGTTGTTCGATGCGGTTAACGGGGCGTATTTCGCCCGAGAGGCCTACTTCGGCAGCAAAACAGGAGTGCTTTGCAATGGGGATATCCTCGCTGGAGGATAACACGGCACAGATAACGGCGAGGTCGATGGCCGGATCGTCAACCCTTATTCCTCCGGCAATGTTGAGGAAAACATCCTTTGCTCCCAGGCGGAAGCCGCAACGTTTTTCGAGTACGGCCAGCAACATGTTTAGCCGACGTGTATCAAAACCGGTACTGGAACGCTGTGGTGTGCCGTAGGCTGCCGAACTTACGAGCGCCTGGGTTTCGATGAGCATTGGCCGCATGCCTTCTATGGCACAGGCAATGGCTACTCCGCTCACTTCCTCGTCGCGCTGGGAGATGAGTATTTCCGAAGGGTTGCTCACTTCGCGCAGACCGGTGTTCTGCATTTCGTAGATGCCAAGTTCGGAGGTTGAGCCAAACCTGTTTTTGGCGGCGCGGAGTATGCGGTAGCCATGGTTGCGGTCGCCTTCAAACTGCAGCACTGCATCCACCATGTGTTCGAGTATTTTGGGACCGGCAAGGCTGCCGTCCTTTGTAATGTGTCCGATGAGGAAGACCGGCGTGTCGGTGACCTTGGCAAATTTCTGCATTTCGTTGGCGGTTTCGCGTATCTGTGAAATGCTTCCTGCCGAGGATTCGATGATATCCGTATGCAGCGTTTGAATGGAATCTATAATAAGCACTTTGGGCGTTAACTGCTCCAGGCGCTGGAATATGTTTTGAGTGGAGGTTTCGGAGAGGACGTAGCATAGGTCGTTTTTCATGCCAATCCTTTCGGCGCGCATCCGTATCTGTTGTTCGCTTTCTTCGCCCGAAACGTACAGGACTTTCGTGTTCTTCATGTTGAGCGCCACCTGCAGCATGAGCGTGGATTTTCCTATGCCTGGTTCACCGCCGACGAGCACCAGCGATCCGGCTACAAGGCCACCGCCAAGAACGCGGTTTAGTTCCTGGTTGCTGGTGTCGATGCGCATTTCGTTACCGGCTGTTATTTCGGAGATGAGGTGTGGTTCGCTGGTCTGGTGGTTACCTTTGGGAGTATATGCCGGACGATTGTCCTCGCGCTGGATTACTTCTTCAACAAATGTGTTCCATTCCCCGCAGGACGGGCAGCGTCCAACCCATTTGGATGCCTGTGCCCCGCAGTTCTGACAGAAAAAGGTAGTTTTTGTCTTTGCCATACGGTAAAGGTAGAAAAATGCGGGAAAATGAGGTATAGGGGAATGAGAATTCCGGATGAAAAATGGATTTATCGGAAACTTGTTTGTTGATCCTAAGCTGAAGAGGCTTCGACTCCGCTCAGCCTGACATGGTTATTTGGGAAGAACGAAGAAAAATGACTTTTATTCTTGTCACTTTAAGCGAAGCCGAAATGTATTATGTGTAAAACTCCATTACAGCCTGACATGGTTATTCAAGAAAAACTAAGAAAAATTACATGTATTCTTGTCACTTTGAGCGAAGTCGAAATGTATTATGTGTAAATCTCTATTACAGCCTGACACGGTTATTCGGGAAAAACTAAGAAAAATTACATGTATTCTTGTCACTTTGAGCGAAGCCGAAATGTATTATGTGTAAATCTCTATTACAGCCTGACAGGGTTATTCGGGAAAAACTAAGAAAAATTACATGTATTCTTGTCACATTGAGCGAA
>CAZEDO010000001.1:0-30496 GCA_964511085.1 uncultured Lentimicrobiaceae bacterium | reverse complement strand
GGAAAAACTAAGAAAAATTACATGTATTCTTGTCACATTGAGCGAAGTCGAAATGTATTATGTGTAAATCTCTATTACAGCCTGACACGGTTATTCGGGAAAAACTAAGAAAAATTACATGTATTCTTGTCACATTGAGCGAAGTCGAAATGCACTACTCGTAAATTTCTATTTCTTCTGTTGAGCATTCGCGAGGATTTTATTCTCAATACCGGAAGTTGAGTATCCGGGCAGGAAATCAATGGTTACGACTTCTCCGCCTTTAGCCATAACAACATCGTATCCAATGATGTCTTCCGGTTTGTAATCTGCACCTTTAACCAATATATCCGGTTGTATCTGTTGGATAAGTTCGTAAGGTGTATCCTCGTTAAAAAGTACAACAGCATCAACAAACCTGAGTGAAGCGAGTATCATTGCGCGCGATTCCTCATCCTGCAATGGGCGATGAGGACCTTTAATTCTGCTGACAGATGAATCCGTGTTAAGCCCCATAACAAGAATATTACCAAGGTCGGCAGCTTTGGAAAGGTAGTCGATATGACCGAGATGGAGGATATCAAAACATCCGTTGGTAAAGACTATTTTACGATCCTGGAATCTCCAGATAGCCAGTTTTAACTTCAAACCGAGGCCTGAAAGGATTTTGTTTTTTATAATATCAATCTGTGACATCAGCGCTCTTGTTGAAAACCGGAAGCAGGATAAGTGAAAGGGTTCCCAATACAATTATTGTTATCGTTTGTGATGACCAGATGAGCCAACCCATCGCTAAACCTGTAGTGTGAGGAATAGAATATAGTACTAGTGTTTCGGCAACGATGGCCGGATAGATGCC
This sequence comes from uncultured Lentimicrobiaceae bacterium, assembly GCA_964511085.1. Classification (GTDB taxonomy): domain Bacteria; phylum Bacteroidota; class Bacteroidia; order Bacteroidales; family DASVHX01; genus DASVHX01. The sequence goes on along the minus strand of CAZEDO010000001.1, from coordinate 29,658 downwards.
TAAACCTCCTTGCACAAGCATGATACCTATTGAACCAAAAATAAGGACTCCCAGTCCGGCCTCCAGACCTAATGAACTTGTAAGGGGCAGACTGAAAAATACAAGGTAAGCCATCAACAGGTAAAGAAACCAAATAGCAATCGAATAGAACCCGAAAAGGAAAGGATTGCGCACTTTATAAACCGACTTAATACCTTCGAGGAAACCAAGTATAAGGTCTTTTAATTTCAGGAACAGGGCTGACCTTTTAATTCTCTTCCACATTAAAATTAATACTAAAAGAAAAAGAAAACTAAGTAATAACACTGCATAGGTGAGATAGCCGGTAAAGTCAATGGAGTAATTTAACTTTGCTTCAAGCCGGTCATAAATATATGTTTGCACATATGCGTAAAGCCTGCTCGACTGGAGAATGAGTGTGGTAAAAAAGAGAACCAGGAAAATAATCATATCAATTGTCCTTTCAGCTATTACAGTTCCGAAGGATTTATTAAAAGGGATTTTCTCGTAACGTGTGAGTATTCCGCAACGGCTTACCTCACCTAACCGTGGCAAAGCAAGGTTAGCTATATAACCTATAAATACTGCAAAAAATACATTGTAAGTACGTGGTTTGTATCCCATAGGTTCGATAAGCATTTTCCAGCGGACAGAGCGTAAGTAATGACTTAGAACACCCAGGAATATAGCCAAAACAATCCATGCATAATTTGCATTCCGGAATGATGAAATAATGTCCTTTTTCTGAGCATGCGTCAAATCACGCATTGAAAGCCAAATGAAAAATATGCCGATGCCCAAAAATATCAGAAAACGGGCGATGGTTTTAGCCTTGTTTTTCAATAAATTATCTTAATTGGTTATTACTATTGAAAAAAATTACGGTAGGTTGAAATGTGCTGGCTTCATTAAGATTCATAATTCCGGTATAATGAACTTTTAGCTTGATTGATAGCCGTTCAGTGTTTAATCGATTTTAGAACATCAATAAACAGCTGCGAAGTTACGTAAAAAAATTAATTGCCACATCAATATCAGAAACGGCTGGAAAGCGCAGCTGCGGATAAAAATAATAACCAGAATACCGGGGGATGCTTACTGATAAAGAACCATATTATCGATAAGCCTCACCTGCCCAAGAAAAACTGCAACACAAACAATAACATGTTTGCTGTCATTCCAATCATTAATTGGGATAAGTGAATCCATATCAACTATTTCGACATATTCCACCCTAAAAATCGGGTTTTGTTCAATGTCAGCATATATCATTTGCTTCAGGCCTTCAGGTGTGAAGAATGAATAGCTTTCAACTGCTTTCTGCAGGCAGGCAAAAATCAATGGGGCGGCGGAGCGTTCTTCGGGCAGCAGGCGCTGGTTGCGTGAACTCATGGCTAAACCATTGGCTTCCCTGACGATGGGGCAGGAAACTATATTAACTGGAAGAGCCAGCATTTTAACCAGGGATTTGATAATGGTCATTTGCTGAAAATCTTTCTCGCCGAAATACGCATTATCAGCTAGTGTTATCTCCAAAAGGCGGCGGACAACTACAGCCACTCCATTAAAATGGCCCGGGCGGAACCTGCCTTCCATCACCTTGTCGAGTTCCCCGAAATCATAAATTGTGGTATCGGGTTCGGGATACATTTCCTTTTCGGAAGGTGTAAAAACCAGATCGCATCCGGCTTCCTGCAATAATGAAAGGTCAGCTTCGGGTGTACGGGGATATTTAGCAAGGTCATCAGGATTACTAAACTGAATGGGGTTGACAAAAATGCTGCATACAACAATGTCATTTTCGTCCCTTGCCTTTTTCGCCAGTGAAAGATGTCCCTGATGCAAAGCTCCCATTGTTGGGACAAAGCCTATACTTTTTCCTTGTTTTTTAAGATGAGCAATAAAAGCTGAAGTCTCGCCAATTGTATGAAATAGTTTCATGATCAGGAATTTGTCCGTAGAAAATAATTTGCCGGTTCATGGTATAATGTCAGTTTCCTGGCATTATCAGGAGAACAAGATGAATAGAAGGCAGATATGTTCTATGTGTGTCAAAAGGATTATTGTTCTGCAAAGGTAACATTATCGGAGAAATCAGACGTTGGCAAACCTGGTTTCCAATGCAGGCAGTTCCGCGACAGTAGGATTATTGATTATCAGGAACTCTGAATTTTCGTGATAATGTATCTTAAAATGCAAAGCCCTGTTACATTGAGCATTATTATTACCTTTGCCGACTAAAAATTAAAAGAAAATGAAAATTAATATATCTGTCTTTTTCAGCTTATTATTTCTTTTGGCATACAGTAGTATCGGGGCTCAGAACAACGCGGAAATAACAACTAAGGAACTTAGTGAGGAAATTCATTTTCTGGCATCCGATTCGCTCAAAGGGCGGAAGCCTGGCATGCCCGAAGAACAAGTTGCCGCTAGATATATTCGCGATAAATTTCGCGCAGCAGGATTAGAGTTAATGGGAAATCAGGGATTTCAGGAGTTCCAGCTTGTGGCTGATGTAAAAGCCGGAGATCAGAATTCATTTAAATTTAATGGCACAAAAGCTGTCTTCGATACTGACTTTACGCCTTTGTCATTCTCTGCCAGCAAAAGCCTTTCTGCCAATGCTGTATTTGCCTGTTATGGTTTTGATATCGACCAGGATTCACTCAAATGGAATGATTATACCGGAATTGACGCAAAGGGGAAGTGGGTGTTTATTCTCCGTGGCGATCCTGAGATGGAAAAGTCAGGCAGTGCTTTTATTCCTTTTGAGCAGGAACGCAGCAAAGTGTTAAGTGCTAAAGATAAAGGTGCTATCGGAGTGATTTTTATTTCACCTTCTGAATTGGAAGCTAAAGATAAATTAATGACATTGCAGTATGATAAAACTGCCGGAGATGCCGGTATGCCGGTATTTCATATTACGCGTTCCCTGGCCGATAAAATTATTGCCTCCTCGGGAAAAACTATAGATCAGATTGAAAAAGCATGTAAACAGGATAAAAAACCGGTTTCATTTGATTTATCAGCAATAATTGAAGCCAGAGCCGATATAATTCTTCAAAAAGTGACTACACAAAATGTTGTTGGTCTGTTGCGGGGAAATGATGCCAGGCTTAACAATGAATTCGTTATAGTTGGCGGGCATTACGACCACCTGGGTTTTGGCGGGCCGGGTTCCGGTTCCCGGATGCCTGATACCGTGGCCGTTCACCATGGAGCAGATGATAATGCTTCGGGTACTGCTGGTGTTATTGAGCTTGCCCAAAAAATTGCATCTCACCGCGCTGATTTAAAGCGTAATGTTGTCTTTGTTGCATTTACCGCAGAAGAAATGGGGTTGCTGGGTTCCAAGGAATTTATCCGTGAACCTTTGTTCGACATGAAGAAGGTTAGTGCTATGATTAACCTGGATATGATAGGAAGGATGAATCCTGATGAAAAATCAGTAACGATTGGAGGTACAGGGACTTCTTCACAAAGTGATTCTCTTCTTACGGCACTTACTCCAAACCGCGCATTCGATATAAAACGTTCAACTGAAGGTTATGGACCATCGGACCATGCTTCATTTTATTCTGAAAATATTCCTGTCTTCTTCTTTTTTACGGGTGTTCACGAAGACTATCACACACCTTTGGATGTTGCTGATAAGATTAATTATGAGGGTGAAAAGGATGTGCTCGACTTTGTTTACGACCTTACAATGGCAATTGACAAAATGCCGGTGCAATTAACTTTTAAGGAGGCCGGAGCTAAAACCGAAGCCCGTTACAGCCGCAATTTTAAAGTAACTCTGGGAATTATTCCCGATATGGCCTCATCCGAAAATAATGGATTAGGTGTGGATGGCGTTCGAAAAGGTGGCCCGGCTGAACTGGCTGGCATCAAAAAAGGTGATCGTATTATTGCAATTGACGGCCAAACGGTGACAAATATTTACGATTATATGACTCGCCTTGGTAAACTGAAATTAGGGCAGGTTGCTAGTGTTGAAGTTATGCGCAATGGAAGTAAAGTAATTATCCTGGTGCAGCTTTAAGAACAATTTATTCAGACTATTAATTTAGTTTCCCATGATAGATTTATTTACCCGCGAACTCATAGATAAGTTTGTAAAGTTTGGCGTTGTCGGTTTCTCGGGAGTATTTGTTGATTTCGGATTTACTTTTCTTGGCAAGGAGAAAATACAGATCCAAAAATACGTGGCTAATGCTATTGGCTTTACTATTGCAGCCACAAGCAACTATTTTCTGAATCGTTACTGGACATTTCATAGCCACAACCCGCATATGGCAGTGGAATATTCAAAATTCCTGTTCATTGCTTTGCTGGGGCTTGGGATAAATACAATGGTAATCTGGACACTTGTAAGCCGCTTCAAACGCAACTTCTATGTATCGAAGTTATTCGCAATTGGCGTGGTTACGATTTGGAATTTTATCTTTAGCCTGATTTTTACATTCACCTGATCATCTGGTCTTTGTCATGCTTTCGGGCACAACAAGGATATAATCAGCAATTCCTTCCGATTTCTCAGGCAATTTGCTTAAATCCGCCTGTTCTTCAGAAGAGATGGTCATTATTTTCAAATTCGGATTTGCTTGTTTCAAATACCAAACAATACCTTCGTAATTATCGGAGTGATAACTACCGTTGAAGTGCAGAAATACCTTCCCTTTCTGATAATGGCTAAGAATGCTCCAGGCCATAGTAGCATCTTTAATGGCCTGTGCTTTGGGTATATTGTCCGAAGCATGTTCCTTGGCGTCATCACCCATGCTTTCCAGTATTTTCTTGTAACCAGGTAATTCGGGATCATAAATTACAGGAAGAGGTGCAATAAGTGCTTTGGCTTGTGGATCCAGGTTTTGCAGGCCTTCGAATCCTTTGTTATTTACAAGTGTAGCATAACGACGTGGTATATTGGTAGCTACAAATATAATTCCGCTATCGCGTGCAAGCGTGAGCAAGGGCTTGTAATCGGTTTTATAGTTAGGCCATAACTTTGCTTCAGCCTCAAAATTCTTTTCCTGAATATTTCCACGGAGATATTCATCGAGCAATAGCTGATTGTCGGTTTCGAACATCTCAGCCCCGATTATAAGGTTTTTGCATGTTTCCCGGTAAAGATCACAAGCAAGTTCGTATTCCAGCCAATGACAAATAGGATCATTATGTTGTTCGCCGAAAAAGACAATATCAGCTTTTTTAGCATCATGCAGCAAATCGTCATAATTTGATTCATGGCCCTTTGAAGTAAAAATCTTATAGGCAGGTTTATCCGCCTTCAGTGATACCAGAATGAAGATTACACCAGGAATTACAAGCAACCGCAGGCTGTTGAGCGTCTTATTCATGCTTTATTTCTTTAATTCATTGGAGTGAAAAAGGAATGGCAATAGGCTTTCAGTTCCTTCCACAATCCTTACCTTTCCGGAAGCACTTGACATAATAATTTTAATCTTTCTCCCGTGCAGATTTTCATACTCGGCCATCACTTGCCTGCAGGAACCGCAAGGAGTTATAGGCCCGCTTATAACAAAACGTCCTGTTGTAGCAGTCAATGCAATAGCTTCGATAGGAATTCCCGGGTAATTGGCTGAAGCAGAGAACAGAGCTACCCGTTCGGCACATAAACCCGAAGGATATGCCGAATTTTCCTGATTATTTCCTATTATCACCTTGCCGTTTGCCAGCATCAGAGCAGCGCCTACCGAAAATCCCGAATATGGGGAATAAGCGGATGCGCATGCAAGTGTAGCTTTTTCAAGGAGTTCGAAGTCAGCGGTGCTAAGTGTGTCTGTCGAATCGTGTTCTGTGTAGTCAATTCGAAGCGAGAGTTGCTTCATAGCGAGTTTTTTTTAGTTGCTAAATGTACGATTATTCCTGTTCCTGAACCTTGTCGCCCGAAAAGAACAGGAAAGCATTGAAAAAGGCGAAAAAAGTCACTCCGTCCTGCGTTTCCAGTGTGTCTTCCGCAAGCATGGAAAGCATTGCGATAAGCCAAAAGATTGCATAGTAATAATTTTTATGGCGTTTGCTAATTATTACCGGGTACAGAAGTGTAAATATGAACCACATGAAGCCAAAAATACCAAATGCAATAAAAATAGAGAGATATTGGTTGTGTGAACGCCATCTGTTAATTTTATCGAGTGGGGAGTCCATTTCCTCGTATTGTTTTTTAAATGCATCGGGAAGGTCACCTGTACCAACACCTAAAAGCCAATTTTTCTGAATCATGAGCAGGGATGTTTTCCAGAATTCAAAGCGTTGCATAGCCGAACTAGCGTTAGGATTTCCTTTGTCGCGATAGTTATTGTATCCTAGTATAAATTGGTAAACAATCGATTTGATGCTGATCTTTTTCAGATATTCAGCATTAGCGACACCATCTTCAATATAGTGGACTTCATTATCAGTAAGACGCAATACGCCTTCCTTATCCTTTCGATAGCCTTTAGAACTAAGAAAACGAATAATTGTATTACTGATTTGCTGTCCATGTTTATCTAGTCCATCATAATTGAAAGAGCTTCGTTTATTCCAAGCCTCACGCACTTCAGGCCTGGCAAGATAGAGCCCGATATACTGTCCATTCTCTATCCCAAAATTAATCGTGTCATTAATATAATAAGAGCCCGAAGGGGAGTACTTGTCGAGGTCTTTGAAATCGATTGGCTTAGCATTAGAAAATTCTGTGGCTAATTGCCTTACATAATAGAAACCGGAAAGTGGGATAATCAATATCAGTGCTGCCAGTAGGATTTTCAGGATAACCCGCTTTTGTTTCAGGACAAGATTAAGAAGTATAATCAATAACGTAACACACGATATTATTAGACCTGTGGTCGATTCCATCAAGAAAAGAAACAGGATGAACCAAAGGATGAGCAGAGCGATGCAAGCCTTTATCCATCGGGTTTTAAATTGATTCGCTTTTATGAAATATCCCAGGATGAAAATTGAAAGGCAGATGCTCAGGCTAAAACGGATGTGCGATATAAATACAGATATTTCCCGTGGGTCGGAAACATTCCCGTAGAAAAGGATATAGGCACTGATAAGCGTTCCTGCGAAAACCGCTGCTATAAAAACAGATAAGAGCAACTTCTGTATAACTGCAGTAGGCCTTGGCCCAGTGGAAAGTAGCAGGGGCGCCAAAAGTAGCGGAATTTTCACCCTCAGGTCTTTCGCAGCGTAATCGAAGTTACTTGTGTATAAAAGGCCAATAATATGCAGCAAATAAAGCGAAGCAATAATTAAGGCAGCTTTGTTGCCAATAAAGAGCTTTAGCTTAATAATAAAAGCTGTATATATTTCTGTTAGTGATTGCACTATAAACCGCAACAGAGTTACTGGATTGAGCAGAGAGGCAGGGGTGTAGGAAGTTAAATATGAACGATCAGTAAGATGCCAGCACCATAATCCCAGTAAGGCGAATTGCGATATGCTCATCGCGAAACGGGACAGCGGGATTGATGCTAACATTAAACCCAGTGCCGCATAGAAAAGGGTTGAATTCTTTATATTTGTCAGTTTTGCGGTTAACTGCATGAAGCGGAGTTCCTGTATTTTGTAAGGTTACATTTTCCTGTTTTCTTCTTTCTTTTGTGCATGTTCAAAAGTTCCGTCAAGGACTGAAGTGTAAGTTTTAGCATCATCAATTACTTCAATTGCTTTGGCAACATCTTCGTCCGATTTAAGCTGGCATTCTATCCGCCCTTTTTGATAATAGTATCGTGTTACTATTTCAGAACTTAGAAAACGTTTGATCTCCTTTTTGTTCCTTTCAAGGTCAGTAGTTTTGTTGTGCATCATCTTGCTTTGAAGTGCTTCAAACTCCGACTTGCAATCTTCAAAATACTTTTCCTTTTCCGCACTTTTCTTTAGGTCGGCAAGTTCCTTCTCGCTTTTTGTTGTGTAATCATACTTTTTATCAGCAAGATAGTTTACAAAATCATTATAAATTTCATCGGTAACTTCGAACTTATCAGGTGGATCGATAGATGCATGCTTTAAGCAGAATTGTGTTGCATAGTCAAAAACAAGGTAACGGCTAAGTAAGCTGTACGAGATATTGCTTAATACTTTTGAATCGGTATAGATGTCGGGTTCAATTCCGGCACCATCGTAAACTACTCGTCCACGCTGGGTTTTGAAGGCTGTTTTAAGTGAATCGGGAAATTTTTCGGCAATGCCATTGGTATCACGTTCCGCATAGTTTATAGCTTGAATGCAACGACCACTTGGGATATAATACTTCGCAACAGTCACTTTAAATTGTGTGTTATAACTAAGCGGTAGCACATTTTGCACCAGGCCTTTGCCAAATGTCCGTTGCCCGACGATAACCCCTCTGTCGAGATCCTGAATAGCGCCGGTTACTATTTCTGATGCTGACGCGCTGCTTCCGTTAACAAGGATTACAAGAGGCAAATCGGTATCAATAGGTTCCATCAGCGTTTTGTAAGTCTTGTTTTTGTCCTCAAGTTTTCCTTTCGTACTAACAACCAACTCATCGCGTTTAACGAACAGGTTGGTAATATTCACAGCTTCATTAAGGAGGCCGCCACCATTATCGCGCAGGTCAAAAATGAGGCCGCGCAGATTATTTTTTGCTTTAAGTGCCAGAAGTGCCTTTTTTGTTTCGCTGCTTGCTTCCTGAGTGAAACCGGTAAGTTTAATATATCCGATATGATCGTTAACCATGCCGTAATAAGGTACATTCTCAACAGTAATTTTTTCGCGAATAATTTCTTTTTCGAATGGTTTTGGTTCGCCTGGCCTTTCAATAAGCAAACGTGCTGAAGTGCCGGGTTGTCCTTTAAGGATTGAACTGATGTCGCTCACAGTTTTATCAAGAGTAGGTTTGTCATTAACTTTCAATACACGGTCGCCAGCCTTAATTCCTGCTTTCTGCGCCGGGAAACCCTCGTATGGTTCTGAAATTACAATTGCGTTTCCTTGTTTATGGATGAGTGATCCAATTCCACCATACTGCCCGGTTGTAATAAATTTATAATCTTCAATTTCGGCTTCAGGAATGTAAACTGTATAAGGATCAAGCGATTCAAGCATAGCATCGATGCCAGTTTTCATCAGTTCGCCTGGCTTAAGTGCGTCAACGTAGTTGGTGTTAAGTTCTTTATAGAGAGTAGCGAATATGTCGAGGTTTTTCGAGAGCTCAAAATTGTCGGTATTCTGAGTGTTTTGGCTTGCTGCCGGAACAATAAAAACAAGAGAAAGAGCTAGCGCAAATAGTAAGTTGTTAGATGATTTCATGATAATATTTTTTCAGTTCGATAATTAACAGGACAATTCAGGATTTGTTGAACATTAGGCAAACTATCTTTAAGGCACAGGGTCGTAGCCGCTGCCTCCCCAGGGATGACAAGAGGCAATGCGTTTCAGAGCAAGCCACCCTCCTTTAAAAGGGCCATATTTCCTTATTGCTTCTATCCCATAGCTTGAACATGTTGGAGTATAACGGCAGGACGGTGGCAGATAGGGTGAAATTGCAAGTTGATAAAAACGGATTACGGCGATCATCATCTTACCCGGTAAATGCTTCATATTCCCTTGTTAAACGCTGCAAAGATAAATTTATTATACCTTCGAGCTGGGCATAAGGTACTTTATTTTTTCCGGTAAACACTATTGCCAGCGCGCATTTGCGACCCTTTGTTTCCAGGTAATCGTACAGGATACTTTTTTGATGACGGTATGCTTCACGAATCTGTCTTTTTATCAGGTTGCGATCAACGGCATGTTTAAAATTTCTTTTAGGAACACTTATCAGAAGTTGTGCAGGACTGTCGCTGCCGGTTTCGAAATCCATCCAGACAATTTTAAGTGGAAATATAAAAAATGAATGCCCTTCCGCGAAAAGTTTATCGATGGAATTGAAATGACAGAGACGTTCTTTTTTCTTAAAAGTTAGCATGCAAAATCAGGTGCGCATTGTGATACCGGCGAAGTTAAGATACAGAACCGGGCAGAGGATATTATTTCCTGTTATTCTTGGTCAGGTATTGGTCAATTGCCATAGTCATTGAAGGAGCTATGTTGGTTGGCGCAAGGATTTCAACTGTTAATCCGGCTTCGCTGGCAGCAATTGCAGTAGATGGGCCAAATGCTCCAATAAGTTTAGTCCCCTGAACAAAATCAGGGAAATTATTATAAAGGGACTTAATTCCCTGCGGGCTAAAAAACACGAGAAGGTCGTATTTGTCGATATTTAAACCGGCCAGATCGTCGGAAACAGTACGGTAGAGTATAGCTTCCCGGTATTCGATAGAGGAAGCCTCCAGCAGGTTTGGCAGGTCTTTATTATGCACATCAGAACATGGTAAAAGAAACTTTTCCATCTTATGCTTCTTAATAACTTCCATTAGCTGTACCAGGTTTTGATCGCCATGAAAAATCTTGCGTTTACGAAACTGAACATACTTCTGAAGGTAGTAAGCTATAGACTCAGAAACGCAAAAGTATTTCATCGATTCCGGCACATCAACACGAACTTCCTTCGCAATCCTGAAAAAATTATCAACGGCATTTTTACTTGTAAAAATTACGGCTGTGAATTCATTAAGGTAAACTTTATCGTTCCGGAATTCTCTTGAAGAGACTCCCTCTACCTTAAAAAACTTATGAAAATCAATATTCACACTATATTTCCGGATAATATCACCGTAGGGTGATTTATCCATTTCAAGAGGTTCAGGCTGTGATACAAGGATGTTCTTTACTTTCAAGGCTCAGAAAATTTAAGAAGTAAAACCGTTTATTAATTTCTTATTAGCTATTAATCAATGATTTGCGAATCGAGTAAGAACTTTATACAAAAGAATGTATGGCGCAATTTCAAGGGTGCAAAGGTAAACAAATAAATATAATATTGAAAAATCTGTGTTAGCCAAACCAATAAGAATTCCTCGTAATATTTTGGTAGTCAATAATATAAAAATTATTACAACACTAACCCAGGTATATACTTCCGCATCAACATAAGCTGTCATAACTACTGGAAAAAAAAGAATAATTCCTGTTACCATATTGAAAATAAGGTTATTGAGCAGATAGGACTGCGCGTATATTTCTGTTTTAAAGATTATACCAATTAGTTTGATGAAACTTGATTTAACAAGCCAAATCAAGCATACTGCACTCCAAAGCATAAGGTAAAGCAATGCTCCATCTTCGCTACTGAATGCTACTCCGAATTTATTCTCGGCTATCTGACCCAGGGCCAGTGTAAATACCAGGATAAATATTACAGATAACCCGAGCGAGATTCGTTCAGCAAAGAGGTTTCCGTCGCGTTCAAGTTGGTTGAGGAATCGTGGAAGTGCAGCCGCTTTAAAAACCTGTCGTAGCCGTTTGGCATAAAATCTTTGTATCCAGGTATAGATCAGAAGGCACAGCAGCATTGCCGATATCGTATAATCGGCTGTTGATCCGGGTCTTATTTCCGGGCGAATCACCCTGGTGTGTAACTTGTGCCCGGTAAAAATTGATGCCACAGTGAAGTCCTTTATTATTATAGGTTTACTGTACCATCCTCCCGGACTATATACGGCAAAATCGTAAAACCCGCCAAGCGAATCATTTGCCGCGGGATGTAATTCGTTGGAATTGAGTATTGATTGATTGAAAAAACCAACAGTGTCGGAAATCTGGGGGTTTGTCTTGTATTTAATAGGCTGTCCGGTCATACGAAGGTTCAAAATTACATATAAAATCTTGAATTGGCAGGCAAAACAGGATGTCATAAAACAAGAAAAATACTTGCCTTGCTCATAGGACTTCATGCAAATTAGTTATAATTTTGCACGCTGAAAATAAGCTAAAAATACATATCTAAATACTTGTATATCATGGCATTAATGGAGAGGATCAGGGAACGGGCAATACAACTTAATAAGTGCATTGTGTTACCCGAGGGAACAGAAGAGCGTACCATTAAAGCTGCCGACTTTATTCTGAAAGAAGGCCTGGCTCGTATTATTCTACTTGGCCCGGTTGCTGAAATTAAAAAATTGGCAGAAGAATTCAATCTCACAAATCTATATAAAGCAGAAATTATCGATCCTAAAGATCACCCGCGTAAAACTTTTTTTGCTAAAATGCTTTGTGAAATACGAAAGAGCAAAAACCTTGCAATGGAAGAGGCCCTGATACTGGTGGAGGATCCTCTTTACCTTGCCACGTTGCTAATCAAAAACGGTGATGCCGATGGCGAAGTTGCCGGAGCACGCAATGCTACAGGCAATGTGCTGCGTCCAGCTTTTCAGATTGTGAAAACACAGCCGGGAATAAGCGTTGTTTCAGGAGCATTTATTATGATATTCAAGGATAACAAATATGTTAAGGACGATTTACTGATATTTGCTGATTGTGCTGTACATCCTGATCCCAATGCCGCCGAATTAGCTGAAATAGCATTGTGTACTGCCGCCACAGCCCGCAATATTGCTGGTATTGAACCCCGGGTGGCCATGCTTAGCTTTTCTACAAATGGTAGTGCTAAACATGCGATGTGTGATAAAGTGATTGAAGCTACCCGCATTGCACGTGAGAAAGAACCAACTTTAGCGATTGATGGCGAAATGCAGGCCGATGCTGCAATTGTTGAATCGGTGGGTATAAATAAAGCCCCTGGCAGTCTGATCGCCGGGAAAGCTAACGTGCTGGTATTCCCCAGCCTCGAATCGGGAAATATTGCCTATAAATTAGTGCAACGCCTTGCCGGAGCAGAAGCTATCGGCCCCATTTTACAAGGAATGGCGTCACCTATTAACGATCTTTCACGTGGATGCTCGGTAAGCGACATCGTAAATTTAGTTGCCATTACAGCAAACCAGGCAGCCGGAAATTCATCAGAAAATAATTTTACTGCTTCGTAAATATTTCCAGATAACGGATCCAAAATATACTCAAAATATACTGAAAATCAATATTATAACTCTCTGTCTAACAAACTTTTCAACTTGATAAACTTTTCAACTTGATGAACTTGATAAACTTTATAAACTTTATAACTTTATACTAACTATGGTAGAGCGATTAGAAGATTTTAGCCTCAGTAAAACAATGCTGAACAAAGGTGCCTTGCAAAAGGTGGGGATTGTAGGATGCGGCTCCATGGGCCAGGAGATTGCCAAGAATATAAGTCAGCATGGTTTCGATGTGATTTTTGTTGATATTGACGATAAGAGCGTTGCTGCTTCTTTAGCCGGCATAACCAAGTTGCTGGATGATGAAATTATGAAATGGGGAATGACCCAGAGCGAGAAGAGGCTGATCCTTTCGCGCATTAAAGGTGCTGTCGATTATCAGGATTTGTCCGATTGCGACATCGTTCTTGAAACGATCAACTCAAAAAAGCCAGGAACTAGCATCGAATTAAGGAAAGAAATCTTTAAAAAGATTGAGAAAGTGGTCCGTCGCGATACCGTGATTGCTTCAAATACCGCGGTGCTGATGATCTCCGATCTTGCTTCGGGGCTCGAATTTCCCGACAGAGCGGTTGGTCTCCATTTCCTTTCGCCGGCCGATAGGGTAAAGGTTCTCGAGGTAGTGCGCAGCGCTAAAACATCAGAAGAAGCCTACGATTTGGTATGCAAATTCGTTACAATGCTTGAAAAGAAGGTGGTAAAACTAATAGAATCACCAGGTAACATCAGTACCCGGATGATTGTAGTGGAAATAAACCAGGCATGCGAGATTTTGATGGAAGGGATTGCTTCAGTCGAAGATATTGACGAAACTATGAAATCGAGCCTTGGTCACCAGTATGGGCCATTTGAATTAGCTGACAGAATAGGCCTGGATAAGGTAATGAAATGGATGGATGGTCTTTATAATGAATTCGGTGGATATATCTATAAAACATCTCCTGTAATCAAAAGACTAGTGAGGACTAACTATCTGGGCAAAGTAAGCGGGATAGGATTTTATAAATACGATGCCAATGGCAAGATTACAGGGCATACCATCACTTGTCCCGAGATTAAATTATAAGCACTAACAGCCAAAAATATACTCCAGATATGAAGATTATTGTTCTCAATTGCGGAAGTTCTTCCATAAAATACCAACTTTTTGAAATGCCCTCACAGGATGTACTTGCCAAAGGCCTCGTAGATAAGATCGGGCTTAAAGGTGCATCCATAAAGCACAGCCGTAATGATGGCGTGGAAGTTAAACTCGAAGGCGAAATATTAGACCATCAGGCAGGGATTGAATTCCTGTTAGGTATCCTTATAAGCGAAAAATACGGTAGCCTAAAGGGTTTGAACGAGATTGGCGCTGTTGGTCACCGTGTAGTCCATGCCGGCGAAAAATTTAAAGGAAGCGTGTATATTACTGATGAGGTTATTGAAGCCCTTGAGGAATGTATTGACCTGGCCCCTTTGCACAACCCGCCAAACCTCGAAGGTATTTATTCAATCACCCGCCTGCTGCCGGAAGTGCCACAGGCAGGGGTTTTTGACACTGCTTTCCACCAGACGATGCCCGATTTTGCCTATTTGTATGGCATTCCTTATTCACTTTATGAAAAATATAAAGTACGCCGTTATGGATTCCATGGTTCGAGTCACCGTTTTGTTTCCAGGCGCGCTGCCGAAATACTTGGCAAGGATATGAAGGACTTTAAAATTATCAGTTGCCATTTGGGCAACGGTGCTTCCATGGCTGCTATTAAGGACGGAAAATCAATGGATACGAGTATGGGAATGACGCCGATCGAAGGCCTGGTGATGGGAACCCGTTGCGGCGACATTGATGCCGGTGCTTTGCTCTATATTGCTGATAAAGAGCAGACAAGCATACCATTTACAAGTACTTTATTAAATAAACACAGCGGAATGCTTGGCCTTTCGGGAGTGTCGTCGGATATGCGGGATATTGAAGCTGCCGCTGAGGCTGGCAACGAACGTGCAGCTACTGCCCTTAAAATCTACCAATACCGGATTAAAAAATACATTGGCTCTTATGCTGCAGCTATGGGTGGTGTGGATGTTATCATTTTTACCGGCGGCGTTGGAGAAAACGATTTTGTTACCCGCGAAAAAGTTGTGGAAGGTCTTGAGTTTATGGGTTTGGAATTTGACAAGGAAAAGAATTTCAAACTTCGCGGGAAAGAAGAAATTATCTCCAAACCTGGTTCGCGCGTTACCGTGATGATCGTGCCAACCAATGAAGAATTGGTGATAGCGCAGGACACTTTCGATATAATTTCGAATATGAAGAAGTAGGATAATCGGAAATTTTTGTTTTTGAATTTTTAAATGGCTGCCGGGGAAAGGTGGCCATTTTTAACTCTGAGAGCTTACAGTTGCGATCTTTTTGATAAAAATTCAGAAGGATTGAATGGAATATTACTTTAGCATCGAACAATGCAATTTGAAAGATGAACTTGCAAATTGCATTGTAATAATGCCTCGGCTATGTGAGTTGGCGAAAAATGCAATCCGATCCGCTCTGAATAGTTGAATATAAGTTGCTATTGCTTTATAACAAACAGAAGGTAAACCTACTGCTAACCTGGAAAGATTCAGTATAAATTAAGTCAACTTCTTCAATTCCCGAAATCTTATATGTAAAGGAATCGAATTCTTTTTATATTTACTCCCGTTAATTTTAATGAAGTATTTAAATCTTCTCTAATATTCATTTGGTTAAAATACATTTTCCCCCTCAATCTGATTAGTGTTAAACAATTATTTATAACCCTAAAACTGTCCGCCCTATGAAAAAGATGTTGATCATTATTCTAAGCTTAATTTGGATTCATGCCGTGAAGGCACAGGAGAAATTTGTTGCCAGGATTGAATCACCCAGGGTTAGTGATCTGGGCGTATTTTTAAAGGAGGGATATGATATCGCTGCTTTTTCTCCGGGTAAGTATATAGATCTTGTAATCGATAAACAAGAATATGATGGTCTTAAATCAAAAGGTTTTACACTCATAATAACTCAGACCGAAGGACAAATAAAGGAAAACCTTGCGGTTGGGAAAGCGATCGCTGGCTACCGCTCCTATTCCGATTTGTATACGGAATTATTAAACATCCAGACAGCCCATCCCACTATATGCAAACTATATGATGTAGGCGACAGCAGGGGTAAAGAGTATGCGGGTACTGCATATAGTGGCTACAAGCATGAGATTTGGGCAATGAAAGTTTCCGATAATGTTTCCACAGAAGAAGATGAGCCCTGCATTTTCTACATGGGAAACCATCATGCGCGCGAACCTATCAGTCTTGAAGTGGCGATGTACATCTTGAATTATGTAGTTTCCAATTATGGTGTTGATCCGACAATTACGGCAGACGTAAATAACAAACAGATATGGTTTATGCCACTGGTAAATCCAAACGGGCACAAAATTGTAATTGATCAGGTTGACCTCTGGTGGAGAAAGAACATACGCGACAACAATAGTAACAGCGCCATTGATGCAGGTACTACCGATGGAGTTGATCTCAACAGGAATTATGGTTGGGAATGGGGTGGGGAAGGTACCTCATCCGATCCGACAGATATTACCTATTGCGGATCGTCGGGGTTTTCAGAACCCGAAACAATGGCCATGAAAAACATGCTTGATCAGCATCATTTTGTGGCTGGTATCAGCTATCATAGCTATAGCGAACTGGTTCTTTATCCTTATGGGTATGCCACAGCCCCTGTTGCCCCTGACCAGACCAGCCTTGCAGCATTGGCAGTAAGCATGGCCAATACCATTCCTGCAGCGGGAGGAGGCTATTACACACCTAAAAAATCTTCGGGACTTTATCCGGCATCTGGTACTACTGATGATTATGCTTACGGGCAACATGGAACCTTCGCCTATACCATTGAATTAGGCACTGAATTTATTCCTCCTGCTGCTAATATAGCTACTATTTGTTCGAACAACCTGAATGCTGCCATGATACTGCTGCACAGGGTAAATACATCAACTCTAACAGGTATTGTGAAGGATGCAAACACTTCGCTCCCCGTTCAGGCTGAAGTTTATGTAACAGGGATCGATAACACAGGTGCTTTTCGTTTGCCTTATACTTCAGATGCCGCTTTCGGAAGATATTACAGGATGCTTCCTGATGGAAACTATACTGTGACGTTCTCCCTTTTTGGCTATATTCCTCAAACTTTCAACAGTGTTAATATTAACAACACGGGACAAACCATCCTGAATGTAAATCTTGTTCCTGCGCAGGCAGTTGTAGTTACAGGCCTTGTAACTGACCTGGCAACAAGTTTGCCAATTTCCGGAGCCACCGTTGAAATAATGAATTCACCAATAGCAGCTGTAACAACCAATGCTTCAGGTGAGTATTCTATCAGCAACTTGCCAGAGGGGACTTATGATTTCCGCATCAGTAAAATAGGATATGCAACCATTATCCAGCAAAAGGTTGTGTCAGCAATCAACTATGTATTCAATTTCCAGTTGCAGGTAAGCACCGCCTGGAGTTTCGAGACTGGTGCTTTTGAGGCGCAATGGACATTTGGTGGCAATGCTCCCTGGACAATATCAACAGAAAGTCCTTACGACGGGCTTCGTTGTGCAAAGTCAGGAGTTATCGGCAACAGCCAAACTTCGGATATGAGCATCAGCCTTTACATGACTTCATCCGGTACAATTTCCTTTTTCCGTAAGGTATCTTCCGAAAGCGGGTATGATTATCTGAAATTTTATATTGACAATGTACAACAAGGGCTGTGGTCGGGTACTATTGCCTGGGGTGAAGTTAGTTTTACAGTTACTGCCGGCCAGCACACGTTTAAATGGAGTTATACAAAAGATGCCAATACAGTTAGTGGCAGCGATTGTGCCTGGGTTGATTATATTATATTTCCTCCAATTGCACCTATTCCCGATCCGGCAAATATTTCTGTAACTCCGCCACTATTGAGCAAAACAGTTGGTCTAAGCGGTACTTCAACTGATACATTTACAATCTCGAACACCGGGGAAATGGACCTTACCTTTTCTGCCCAGGTGATGTATAATGGTTCGGCAGGCAGAGCTTCGGCCACGGTTTACCCTTTGAGTGCCGGCTATAACACAGGGTCCACAACCACTTCTGCCAAGACCCAGACCAGCCTGATAAAAGGATATCCCACCACAGAAGCAGGATGGATGAAATTTGACTTAAGTTCAATACCGGATGGCTCTACAATCAATTCAGTAGAATTTCATGGTTATGTGAATGCAGCCAATTATCCCTACTGGAATATTAACCCTGTTACGAATGATCCCTTAACGGCATCATCCTCTGTTTTATACAGTGATATAATGGCAGAATCCAGTTCGGGTTATTACCTTTACCAATCAGAATCGAGCACATATACCACAGGATGGAAGGTTCACACGCTGGGAGGAAATGCCAATGCTAACCTGCAAGCAGCGCTGACGCAAAACTGGTTTACCATCGGTATCATGGACAGGGACGCCAGTTCATCCTACTACATCGGGTTTGATGGATGGAATGAAGCAAACAAGCCCTACCTCGTAGTCAATTATACATATGTTCCTGCATATACATGGCTTAAGGTAAACGGATCGGGGAGTGTATCAGGGACTGTAACAGCCGGCAACAGCCAGCAGATAACCGTAGGATTTGATGCAGGAACACTTGGCGTTGGGGTTTATACAGCCAATATCCAGATAAGCAGCAACGATCCTGATCAACCACAGGTGTTAATCCCGTGTACTCTCACCGTTTCCAGCAACCGGAACCTGAACCTTACAGTAATGCTCGAAGGGTTATACATTGGCGCAGGTGCGATGAGGAAAGCACAGGATGCCTCGGGCGATCACTTTGCCGGTACCACTGCCGATCAGATTGCTGTGGAGTTGCACGACGCGGCGAATTACAATACCATCGTTTACTCAGTTCCCGATGCAAACCTAAGCACAACGGGTGCAGTCGCTATAACTGTGCCTGCCAGCCATAGCAGCTCATACTATATCACCATTAAACACCGTAATAGTATCGAAACAACAACTGCAGCACCTGTTTCTTTCGCAGGAGCGACAATAAACTATTCCTTTGATGGCCCGGCAAAGGCTTATGGAGGAAACCTGATACAGATGTCAGGCGGAGTATATGCAATTTATGGCGGCGATGTGAACCAGGATGGTTTGCTCGACGCGGGAGATATGGCACCGGTTGACAACCTTTCAGCATCGGCTTCCTCAGGTTACCTGCCCGAAGATGCTAATGGCGATGGCTTGATCGATTCCTCCGATATGGCTGTTGTGGATAACAATTCAAGTATGGCTGTCGGGGTTTCTAAACCGTAATCAATTTCAGGTATTACTGCTTAGAATTTTTAGATACTACAACGACTTAGTATTTCATATAAAAAGCATTAAAACACTACTAACATGAAAAGGACACTACTGATTATTTCCGCTCTGTTAATTTTTATCAACTTGTATGCCAATGAATTGGTGTTAATAAGAACAAACAGTTTTCAGGAAGTCAAATCGCTTTCCGGCAATGGCTTGCTTACAATGAATTATCTGGGCAATGGCTTTGTAATAGCCACAAAACATGGAGAGATAGATATGGATTATACATTATTAGATGATAATGCATGGACTAAGGATCATGCTTATTTACTGGTGTTTGCCGAAGAAACCAGAAATGAAACCTACCGGAAGGAGATTGGAATACAAACAAGTATTCTTTATCAAAACAAGGAATTGCTTTTCATAAAAGCTGGTGTGAATCAGCTGGTATTAATACAACCTCCTACAGATGGCAGCATGGTAAGGATATGGAATCAGGTTGCTGAGTTACCCGATAATGACAACTATCTGATGAAGAGTAAGCTTGCTGCCGATCCTTTCATTGTTGCAAGGATGGCAGAAGTAAATACTACACTTATGCAATCCAATGTGCAACATTTGCAGGATTATGGCACACGAAACGCATATTCAGCACAAGGAGTTCTGGCTCAGAACTGGATTAAACAACAGTTTGAAAGCTATGGCTTAAGCACCACATTATTTGATTTTACTATGCCATCGGGAAGCGCAAGCGATAATGTAATTGCAACCAAAACCGGATCATTGTATCCAAATGAATATGTAATTATTGGAGGTCATTATGATTCATATACGGGGAGTTCCAGCAACCCGGCACCAGGAGCTGATGACAACGCGAGCGGCACCAGTGGTGTGTTGGAAATAGCGAGGATTTTAAGCCCTTACACTTTCGACAGGACTATCATTTTCTGCGCTTTTTCCGGAGAAGAATATGGCCTTTATGGAAGTGAAGCCTATGCGGCCTCGTGTGATGCCCTGAATATGAATATCCTTGGTTATCTGAATATGGATATGATCGGTTATTTAAAATCGGGAGACCCTATCCACACTGACGTTATCGCTCCTTCATCGGCACAATCATTGGTAGATTATTATACAAATGTTGTTAATCTCTATCTTCCTGCCTTTACCATTGCTCCCGGAGCACTGGCAGGGGGCGACAGCGACCATACTTCCTTCAACAACCACGGATTCATGGGTATATTTCCTTTCGAGGATAGCCAGGATTATAGCCCTTATATACATACTGTTAATGATGTGATTGGACAGAGTGTGAACAACTTTGAACAGGTGGGTGTATTTACCAAAGCAATTCTGGCTACGGCAGTTAGCCTTGCCAATATGATTCCGCCACAGAATGTTTCCGTTTCGGGGACTATTACAGATTTTAACACTGGATTGCCAATTCAGGGCGCTACAGTTCAGGTAGTTAATTCTTCAGTATCATCTGTCACAACGAATGCTTCGGGGCAATACACTATTGGTAGTATTTTGACAGGGATTTACAATTTCAGGATTAGCAAAGTTGGCTATGCTACGGTTTACCAGACAATTTCGGTTACTACAG
The DNA here is from genome assembly GCA_964511085.1 of uncultured Lentimicrobiaceae bacterium. Taxonomy (GTDB): domain Bacteria; phylum Bacteroidota; class Bacteroidia; order Bacteroidales; family DASVHX01; genus DASVHX01. The sequence goes on along the minus strand of CAZEDO010000001.1, from coordinate 8,728 downwards.
CAGATATTGTATTTAATTTCCAGTTGCAGGAAAGCAGTGCATGGAGTTTCGAGACCGGAGCTTTTGAAGCGTCCTGGACGTTTGGCGGTAATGCCCCGTGGACAATATCAACAGAAAGCCCTTACGACGGGTTATACTGTTCAAAATCCGGCGTTACCGGCCATAGCCAGTCATCCGAAAAAAGCATTCAACTTTACCTTAATTCAGCCGGTACAATTTCCTTCTTCCGCAAGGTATCTTCCGAAAGCGGGTATGATTATCTGAAATTTTATATTGACAATGTACAACAAGGGCTGTGGTCGGGTACTATTGCCTGGGGTGAAGTTAGTTTTACAGTTACTGCCGGCCAGCACACGTTTAAATGGAGTTATACAAAAGATGCCAATACAGTTAGTGGCAGCGATTGTGCCTGGGTTGATTATATTATATTTCCTCCAATTGCACCTATTCCCGATCCGGCAAATATTTCTGTAACTCCGCCACTATTGAGCAAAACAGTTGGTCTAAGCGGTACTTCAACTGATACATTTACAATCTCGAACACCGGGGAAATGGACCTTACCTTTTCTGCCCAGGTGATGTATAATGGTTCGGCAGGCAGAGCTTCGGCCACGGTTTACCCTTTGAGTGCCGGCTATAACACAGGGTCCACAACCACTTCTGCCAAGACCCAGACCAGCCTGATAAAAGGATATCCCACCACAGAAGCAGGATGGATGAAATTTGACTTAAGTTCAATACCGGATGGCTCTACAATCAATTCAGTAGAATTTCATGGTTATGTGAATGCAGCCAATTATCCCTACTGGAATATTAACCCTGTTACGAATGATCCCTTAACGGCATCATCCTCTGTTTTATACAGTGATATAATGGCAGAATCCAGTTCGGGTTATTACCTTTACCAATCAGAATCGAGCACATATACCACAGGATGGAAGGTTCACACGCTGGGAGGAAATGCCAATGCTAACCTGCAAGCAGCGCTGACGCAAAACTGGTTTACCATCGGTATCATGGACAGGGACGCCAGTTCATCCTACTACATCGGGTTTGATGGATGGAATGAAGCAAACAAGCCCTACCTCGTAGTCAATTATACATATGTTCCTGCATATACATGGCTTAAGGTAAACGGATCGGGGAGTGTATCAGGGACTGTAACAGCCGGCAACAGCCAGCAGATAACCGTAGGATTTGATGCAGGAACACTTGGCGTTGGGGTTTATACAGCCAATATCCAGATAAGCAGCAACGATCCTGATCAACCACAGGTGTTAATCCCGTGTACTCTCACCGTTTCCAGCAACCGGAACCTGAACCTTACAGTAATGCTCGAAGGGTTATACATTGGCGCAGGTGCGATGAGGAAAGCACAGGATGCCTCGGGCGATCACTTTGCCGGTACCACTGCCGATCAGATTGCTGTGGAGTTGCACGACGCGGCGAATTACAATACCATCGTTTACTCAGTTCCCGATGCAAACCTAAGCACAACGGGTGCAGTCGCTATAACTGTGCCTGCCAGCCATAGCAGCTCATACTATATCACCATTAAACACCGTAATAGTATCGAAACAACAACTGCAGCACCTGTTTCTTTCGCAGGAGCGACAATAAACTATTCCTTTGATGGCCCGGCAAAGGCTTATGGAGGAAACCTGATACAGATGTCAGGCGGAGTATATGCAATTTATGGCGGCGATGTGAACCAGGATGGTTTGCTCGACGCGGGAGATATGGCACCGGTTGACAACCTTTCAGCATCGGCTTCCTCAGGTTACCTGCCCGAAGATGCTAATGGCGATGGGTTGATAGATTCCTCCGATATGGCTGTTGTGGATAACAATTCAAGCATGGCTGTCGGAGTTGCTAAACCGTAACTATTTATTATGATATTCCCTGTTCATTTGCAGGGATTCCAGTTCTGTATCAGTCTTCAGCATTGATCCAAAAAAAACAAGCTATACCTTTGAGGTATAGCTTGTTTTTTAATATGTCATCAGACCGGTTATTTATCTAACTCTTCCATTAATTCGTCAGTAAGTTCCATGTTATGATAAACATTCTGGACATCATCATCATCTTCAAAAAAATCGACTAGTTTCAACACTTTGCGTGCCTGATCGGCTTCCAGTTTCACCAGTTCGTGAGGGATACGTTCCAGTTTAGCACTTTCGGGTTCTATTCCCAGGCCTTCAAGTTTTTTCATCATGGCACCAAAATCCTCCATGGCGGTGATAACGGTGAAAAATCCATCTTCAAGGCTTATGTCTTCGGCACCTGCATCTATAACTTCCATCTCAAAATCGTCAGGATTAAGGTTTCCCTGCGGGATTGAAAAAACTCCCTTACGGTCGAATAGAAATCCAAGCGAACCATTTGTTCCCAGGCTACCACCATATTTGTTGAAATAGGAACGGATATTGGCCACTGTCCGCTGAGTATTGTCGGTAGTACATTCTACAAAAATCGCTATTCCATTAGGTGCATATCCTTCATAAGTGGTTTCAGAGAATGAAGCAGCATCTTTATCCGCACCTTTGCTGATAGCGCGCTGTATATTTTCCTTGGGCATGCTCACGCCTTTGGCATTGGCAATAGCTACACGTAGCTTCGGGTTGCCATCGGGGTCAGGGCCGCCTTCTTTCACTGAAATGGTAATATCTTTAATGAACTTTGAAAAGAGTTTCGATCGCTTGGCGTCAATTGCGCCTTTTTTACGTTTTATGGTTGACCATTTACTATGACCTGACATATGGGTTTCTGGATTTAGATTGCTGGATAGAACTGGCTAAGAATTAGTTTTATCAGGCATAAGCAGTAATTTAACCACTATGGAGTTGCCTCAAAACGGTGGTAAAATTAACAATAAATCCGGCAAAAAAACAAAAAAGTGCTACCCGCAATTTAAGGATAGCACTTTGTATTTTTTAGTTGGCAGAGGTTACCAGTTGCCAAGGGTTATGCCCACGGCAAATGGGTATAGCTCGGGTCCTTTCCCTGTTTTGAATAATGTACCAAGCGAGTAATCGGCATAAAGATTGATAACACCCCAGCCTAACCTTGCGGTAACATCGTATTTAAAAGGACTGAGTGAAGCCAGGTTTCGTTCTTTCTGCTTATCACCTGAATTATATACCATCTTGGTATGTGATCCGATTTTGAGTCCAAAAATCATACCGGCAGAAACGTGAAAGCTATTTTGTTTCGAGAACTTATTGGTCTGATATTCGAGCATCAGCGGAACGTTGAGATAATCAACCACTAATTTGCTTTTTGAATATTCGCGCTTTTGGGTGTTATCCTTATCATGAAAAATTTTACTTTCCTCAGATTCTTTTATAACTACATCGTCAGCAAACCGGTAGTTGTTGTATTCAAGGCCAAGGCCGGTTACTAAACCAACATGATTTTTAAGCAGGTTGAAATTCTGTTCCAGGAAGTTTATTTTAACATTGATTGATTTCTCCATTTTCAGATCGAGATATTCGTAGCCTGCAGGTAAATTAAGATCATTGTTATGTGAAAGGTATCCATTCACACCCAGGTCGAAACCACTCCAATGACCGTTAAATCTGTTTTTCCTGTCGCGGCTGAGTTTCACGTTCCCATCGTCATCTACAGTAAGTTTCCTGTTGCCTAAAGAAATTTCTGTGCTATCACCGCTGATTATCACAATCTTTTTATTATCGCCGATTATAACACTCACAGTGTCGCCATCGGTGCGGGTTTCCACGCCAAGGTTCTTCAGTTCATCAAGTCCTTCTATGTTTTTAAGCTCACCGAGTTTCTCAAGCCCTTGCAGTTTAATTTCATAGCTTCCTGATTTGTTGATATGTTTTACTGCAGGCTCGTCGTAGTATGTAAGCTTTCCGGCACCTGAAACATCGGCGATTATTTCATCTTTAGCAGTGATACGGCCTTCGGCTGCGCCGCTTATGTCCATGGTGGACGTGGAGGTTAAAAGGTCAAGTGCTTTAAGCTGGCCGGCTCCGCTTAGCTCAGAGTAGTGAAGTGTCGCTGATCCCGATAGTTTAAGGTCGGCAGCACCCGAAACTTCAGTAGTAAGTTTAGTAGTTTCAATATTAAGGTCAGCTTTTGCAGCGCCACTGGTTTCTATTCTGAGATTATCGGAAGTCAATTTATTCTCTCCTTTAACAGAAGCTGCACCACTTACATTAAGTGAATGCAATTGTTTCACAGTAACATAAACATTTAATTTGCCTGGGTTTTTCAGCCCTTTGCTTGAAATTTGCAATTCGTTACCTTCAACTTCTGTTACTACACGGGATTGCAGGTTTTCATCAGTTTCCACTTTTACGCTCTGCGGATCGCCCTGACTTAAGATTAGAGTAAATGCACCACCAACATCAATCGCATCGAAGGGCGCGATATTTCTTTCCTGAATTGTAATATTATGATCCTGTGCCAGAATATTAAATGGCAACAAGGCCGTTAATGCAAGGATAATACCAACAGACAGGGCTTTTTTAAGTGTTTTCATAGCTTTATATTTAAGAGGTTGTTACTTTGTTTGATGTAATGACGGTGTGGTATTGCAATTTGTTACACTTATTTTTTTACTGTAGAGAATAATCTAATTTCTTCTTTTTTAAGTTTCAGGTGTAGTCTCAGCCTCCTAATCTGTATTATTCATAAAAAGTTCGCGCAACTTAGCGAAGCGTTCTCATGAGCGCAGCGAACTTAGCGAAGCATTCTCACGAACAAAGTGAGTAATAAAGCCGTAAAGTCGCTAACTACAAGTAATTGATTGATTTTATTTTGACAAATCAAGAAGTATTTATAGAATGTATTCCTTATATTAAACTGTTCCAATTCAAAACTTTGCGTCTTAGCGAGATGAATTATTCAGGCGAAGCATTCAGATAAAGTATGCAATCAAAATATTTATTTGTTTCGTTTGCGTGTATATTCAAATTCATCACCTTTGAGAGCATAGGCCATCACTTTCCCTTTCTCATTGGATTGCGTCAGTAATCTCAGGCCTTTATCAGTAAGTAAATTGTATCCGCTTATTCCAAGGTCGGCAAGTGTCCAGAAATTAATAGTATTGCTTTCGGCAGGTGCTTCCTTTCCTGTGAAAATGTTCCCAAGCTTTTTGAACCCGGACCGGAGCACATTTTTTGGAGAAGTGGCAATGGGTGCCAATACAGGGTCATTCTTCATCCGGTCAGCCAAATTTAACTGATCGTAAAGATTTGAAAATGTAGCCGGTTTCTGCTTGCTTTGTCGGATAAAAGTATATTTCAATTCAACTAAATCCCGGCTGATGATCGCGGCACATGGAACAGCGCTGATCCTGTTAACAGGAGCCCTTTCCTGGCTGTGTGTTTCAGCAATTGCCAATGCTTGTGATATAGCTGCAGTTTTTTGGCTATCAGAAACAATAACAGTGTTTTTGGCAGGAGCAAGGTTTGATTGTTCTGCCTTTGATATTTCCGGAGTTTTAGGAGAAATGGTTGATGAAGTTTTAATTGTTGGTTCTTTAGTTTCAGCAAGTTCAGACGCATGCCGGGTTCCTGGATTCATAAAAACAGATAATAAAAGTGCCAGTGAAGCTGCGGCTGCCAGGGAATAATAATAAAAACTGTGGCTGCTAAGGATAGAACGTTTTAGCCTTGCTTTTGAAGGGAAAGTAATGTTTAAGTCAGGCTGAAGATGCAATTTCTGATATAGCTGATAATCTGCCTTAAGTTCAGGATGAAGCTTAAAAAAAGCTGAAAGTTGCTTCTGCTCAGCGGGAGTCAATAGTCCTTCGGAATCGGCTATGAAGTAGGTTTCACAGTTTGAGATTTTAATTGGTCCGGTAGCCGGGACATCGTTTTTTTTTAAGGATGCCTTTCCGTCAAAAGAAACGGATATGTCTGGTGCCACAAGAATGATTTCATAATTCTCAAATTCATCCTTGAATTCAGCGTTGGCTTCCAGGAAAATCAATAGTTCAGCTACATCACCAGGGCCAAGGCGCCCTTCGTGGTAATCGAGGAAGTATATTTCGTAATTTTCCCTGTTGATATCCATTTTATATTACTTTATCAAGGCTTCCAATATATTGTTTCAGAAAAGTCCTTGCCCGGAAAATATAGACTTTTACCTGCGATTCATTTAGCCCTGTAATTTCGCCGATTTCTTCATACGAATATCCTTCGTAATCCCTCAGCAACACAACCGACCTTTGGATTTCGGGTAATCTGCTAACAGCTTCGTTTAACACCTCTTTTAAGTCAGAATACTGGTTCTCGACAGGGTTCATGTTATCGTGGTTATCTTCAATACGTGTCATCCTTTTCTCCTTTCGTATTACGTCGATCATTGTGTGATACGCAGTTGTGAACAAGTATGCCTTTGCTTTTTCAAACGTAATGTTTTTCGCTTTCTCCCACATGCGAGTAAATGACTCCTGCACGACATCGCGGGCCGTTTCTTCATCCTTTATGTTTTTAAGGATGAAGCGGTACACTCCGTCGGAGTATTGATCAGCACAGAAATTGTATTCTGCTATGGTCATGCTTCTGGGATAGGGTTGCTATTCGCGTTCTTTAAATCAATTGACGGATGGAATAACAGAAAGTTACAGCACCAGCAAATTATTTAAACAACTAAGATAAGAAAAGTATTAGTCGAGCTTAAGAACAGCTAAAAATGCGCTTTGTGGGACTTCTACATTTCCCACCTGACGCATCCTCTTTTTACCTTTTTTCTGTTTTTCAAGTAGTTTGCGCTTACGGGATATATCGCCACCATAGCATTTGGCTGTTACGTCTTTACGAACTGCTTTAACAGTTTCGCGGGAAATTATCTTAGCGCCTATTGCAGCCTGGATGGCAATATCAAACTGCTGCCTTGGGATAAGTTCTTTTAGTTTCTCGCACATTCTATGGCCAAAACTATAAGCGTTGTCGCGATGGATAAGTGTGGAAAGTGCATCAACAGGTTCGGAATTCAGCAGGATATCCAGCCTTACAAGATTAGCCGGTTGGTAACCCGAAATATGGTAATCGAAAGAAGCATATCCTTTTGAAATGCTCTTTAGTTTGTCGTAAAAATCGAATACAATTTCACCAAGTGGAAGCTCAAATGTAAGCTCTACACGGTCGCTGGTGAGATAAACCTGGTTTTTCATTGTGCCGCGTTTGTCGAGGCATAGCTTCATAACAGCTCCCTGGTAATCGGACTTGGAAATTATTTGTGCCAGGATATATGGCTCTTCAATGTGGTCGAGAAAAGTCGGCTCCGGCATTCCTGAAGGATTGTGCACTTCAATTACTTCTCCTTTTGTGGTAAATGCCCTGTAGGAAACGTTAGGAACCGTAGTAATGACATCCATGTCGAATTCACGATCGAGCCGCTCCTGGATTATTTCCATGTGCAACAGTCCCAGGAATCCGCAGCGGAATCCAAAGCCAAGGGCTGCTGATGATTCAGGTTCAAAACTAAGCGAAGCATCGTTAAGTTGAAGCCGTTCCATCGAAGCACGTAATTCTTCATAATCGTCGGCATCAACAGGGAAAATACCTGCATATACCATGGGTTTCACATTGGTAAATCCCTCGATAGCTTTATCGCAAGGGTTTTTCACATGGGTAATTGTATCCCCGACTTTAACTTCTTTCGATGTTTTTATCCCCGATATAATATAACCAACATCTCCTGCCCGAAGCACATCGCGGGGTTCCTGCGTGAGGCGGAGTATGCCGACTTCATCTGCATAATATTCCTTGCCTGTGTTCACAAATTTGACGAAGTCGCCTTTGCGTATCTCGCCGTTCATAATCCGGAAATAAGCAATAATGCCCCGGAATGTATTAAAAATGGAATCAAAGATCAATGCCTGCAGCGGTGCTTCAATATCACCTTTAGGGTGTGGGATACGATGAATAACAGCTTCCAGGATTTCTTCAACACCCATTCCTGTTTTCCCGCTTGCGCGGATGATATCGGAACTATTGCATCCTAACAGGTCAACTATCTGATCCTCCACTTCATCGGGCATGGCGTTGTCCATGTCCATTTTGTTCATGATCGGGATAATTTCCAGATCGTGGTCAAGCGCGAGGTAGAGATTGGAAATCGTTTGTGCCTGGATTCCTTGAGTGGCATCTATTATAAGCAGGGCGCCTTCGCAGGCAGCAATAGAGCGGGAAACTTCGTAGGAGAAATCCACATGTCCCGGTGTGTCAATCAGGTTGAGGACGTATTGCTGTCCTTCAAACACATAATCCATCTGGATGGCGTGGCTCTTGATGGTGATGCCACGTTCGCGTTCCAGGTCCATATCGTCGAGCACCTGGGCTTGTGCGTCGCGATCGGAAACAGTTCCCGTAACTTGCAGCAGACGGTCGGCCAGCGTGCTTTTCCCATGGTCGATGTGGGCTATGATGCAAAAGTTGCGAATGTTCTTCATTGCTGCAAAAATAGTACGAAAAAGCGAAACAGCCTAAAATGGGTTTCGGGAAAATAGTTCGAGGTTGAGAATGAGGTATTTTATGGTTTACTGAGTTAGTATAATAGTTGATATGTTGAAAGGTTGATAGGTTGAAAAGTTGAAAGGTTGATATGTTGAAATCCATGGTGCCGATGAGGTGGCTGGGGATTTTTTTTGTTAGTTAATTGGTTATTAGTTATTTTTCGTAAATTTCGGTGGTAATAGGAACAGGACAGGGCTGGCGCAAGTCTGCGACTTGTGCCTAATAAATAAAGCAGT